>NZ_JAKJSP010000069.1:0-37420 GCF_050337085.1 Photobacterium sagamiensis
AACCGCAGTGAAACATATTAGAAAATGAAAAAACCTCCGGCTCTGCCGGAGGTTTTTTCATTTTCTAATATGTTTCACTGCGGTTCGTGTGCCGGAACCGTGCTTTTTCTAGTGTATCTCCTCAGCATCCTTTTTGCTGATCTCGTTTCGATTATCAGTCGCTTCACCATTTAGCCAATACTTATTCGGTGACAAAATATTATTCGGATCCATAGTCTGTTTCAGCTTCTTCAATAGTGCCAGATGAGGTGCTTTGAGATGCGGCTCAATTGATTCAAACATGCCGGGACCGCTGCGGTACGGGCAGAAACCTGCGGTGATCAATTCATGATCTAACTCGTGGTAAAAGGCCGCGGCTTTCTTAAGTTCATCGTCAGTATTGTCATAGCGAATATTGGCGATTAATACTACCGCTCGTTCGCTGACGTTGGTCATGGTATAGCGCTCTTCGTAGCCGTATTTTTCGAAAATATGACGACAGATACCTAACATCTGCTTGATATCTTGCGGTGAGAAGCTGCTTACCGCGCATATCCACCGAAAACAAGCCGGGAACTCAGAGGTTTTCATGCTGGATCTGGCTTCACGGGTATCGAGCAAGGTTTTCATGGCTTCATCTGACGGAACCCCTTTTTTCAAATCAATTACTAACTTCAAGCTAGCAATCATCGGTGACTTTAAATATCGATTGAGTTTGCTCAGCAGATCCCAGCGAAAATCATCGAACATCAGAACCTTAGAGTTAGGGACATTGGCAAGAATGGTACGTTTGAAGTGTTTAAAGCGCGCTTTAACAATTGATTTTGGGCCAGCGAGGGAAGTGGTTAATACCCAGGCACCTGCAGTTTTGGCGGCTTGTTCACCGATTGCGCGAGACATACTGGCAGTGTGCACGCCACTGGTAACAACACCTTCCAGTTTGAGTTTTGCAATTGTTGCAACCATATCTGGTGCGGCATGATCATCTTTGCACATGACCAAGACTGTTGCCTGATATTCAGGTTTTGGCTGCAGGGCGATGGTCATTTCCAGCACAATTCCGAGATTCGATTGAGTAAACAAACCACTTAGAATCGGACCAATGCCATAAGGGTAGAGATGTTCCGCTTTGCTGGTTGTGTACATCCCCATCCCAGTGTTGATGATCTCTCCAGTCGGCAGTAACACTCGCATTGCCAGTACATTGCCAAAGCGGTTGGTGTAATCGGTATGGCCAAAGCCGCGTTCAAGAATGTTACCGACCACGCTGGTATGTAATCCGGCAGCAGTAATATCTAACTGCAGTGATGACGATTGAGCCTGTAATGCCTGGTAGAGCTGAGACTGTGAGATCCCTGGTTGAACACGAACATAAGCTTGCTGATCATTAATTTCCACCACACAGTTCATGCGGCTTAAATTAACAATCACCTGGCCGGACTTTGAGCCCTGAGCCGTTCCGTAGCCCCAATTTTTCCCCTGTGCAACAGGATGGATTTCAAAGTTATACTGATTGGCTGAGTGTATCAGCTTGATGAGTTGCTCTTCGTTTTCTGGCCAGACAATTGCGCCAGGGAGTGATGTGCTGCCATTCAGTGCGAGGCTGTATTCCTCAAGAGTATCGGTGTCAATACTGAGTTGATGCTCGCGGAATATTTCAGAAAGTATATCGGAAAGGGAATGTTGCATGGTCAACCATCCTTGTCGTTGGTCTGTTCGCGTGCTTAGGTTGAAATTCAATTTGTTTGTTAATAAACAAAGGATTAACTAACCTTGTTTTGCCTGAAAAATAGCAATAAAGCGAAAATGTACGACAGGTTTGCGAGTCAGGTTGCATAAATCGGTTGTAAGTGACAGAGCAAGCTGAACTGACTTAATAAAGGTCGAAAAAAAAGATAAGCTGTGAATGTGACTCAACTGGTTTCATAGCTCTGTGTTTTATAGTTAATCAGCTAAGAAGCCATCTAACCCAAGGATGGAATAACTCGTGAATAACGAAACGCCACTGCAATATCAACGCTTGTCGAATCACATTTGTCTGACGGAAGAAGATAAGTTAATTGCTTATAATATTCGTTATCAGGCTTACACCTCAGTTGGCTATATTGAACAGAATGATCAGGAGTTGTTCCGTGATTTTTTTGATGAAAAACCCAATAACATAACCTTTTTGCTGAAAGAGAATGGCCAGCCCGTGGCAACGATACGTGCGAGTATCTTGCACCGTCCACTTGATTGGGTAGATATTCCTTGTAAAGCGGGTTTTGAGCCAGAATTTGCCGAACTTGAAAAAGAATACGGTACCATTATTGAAATGGGACGTTTGGCGGTGATACCTGAAAAGCGTGGTATAGAAGCACTTGCTCCCTTAGCTTTGTTTTCCTGCGCATACTTTGCCCTGGAAAAGTTGGGTAAAACAGCTCTGGTATGCGCAGCTGGCAAAAAACACAAACGTTTCTATGAACGTTTAGGCATGACAAGTCAGTGTGGTTTTGCACCCCGGCCAAATGCCGCTATCGATCTGACGTTGATGGCTAAGACCTGTTGCCTTGATACGTTTATTGAAAAAAATCATCTCGATGAGGTTACCGTCAGAAGACTGATCCCAACCCTCGATGAAGAAGTGCTAAATCAATTACTGCCAATGTCACAACAACAGATAGCATAATGCTACCAAAACGACTTAATTCATCTGATATTAAAAAAGGCGCTAATTAGCGCCTTTTTGTTACGATCACGCGATAAAAAGCGATTACATCTTTTTACAGTAAGCCGCGATAATAACCATATTTGTGCCTGCAGCTTTACCTGTAATGTGTAGCGGGTTATTGGTTAGTCTGATGCCGCGAACCGCAGTACCTTGCTTAACCACTAGGCTAGAGCCTTTGACTGGCAGATCTTTGATGATATTGACGTTGTCACCAGCCTGAAGTGCAGTACCGTTTACATCCAGAGTTTGTACAGAATCGAGTTCTTCTTCAGCGATGCCTTTTTCAGCCCACTCAATCATATCTTCTTCCAGATACAGCATATCTAGCAGATCTTGTGCCCACGATTCAGCAGAAAGGCGCTTCAGCATACGGTAAGCCATAACTTGAACCGCAGGTACTTGACTCCACATGCTATCGTTCAGGCAGCGCCAGTGATTCTGCTCCATAGTATCAGCATCTTCAATTTGACTACGGCAAGTGCCACAGACCATTACACAGCTACCAGCAGTAGTGTCTGGTGAAGCCGGCACTTCATATACGCTTAGGTTGTCTTCAGATGAACAAAGTTCACATTTTGCGTCAGCGCGCTGCTTAACGATATTTTCGATAGTCATAAGGAATTATCCGTAGAATTGTTGTGGCGATATTATGCCAGCATTTCTTCATAAATAAAGGAAGCTGGCGTTAGATCACAGTTATTTAGAGTATTCTAAACCGTAAAATTAAGGAGCATTATCATTTAGCATCTATTTGATAACAAATCATCACTTAGCGGCTTGATGTGATAATCTCACTAAGCTTATGATATTAAGTGATATTATTTCAGTTCGCGTTGGGCATTTTTCACTGCAATATCAGCATTGATTGAATTTTAAGCACAAAAATACCACCAGGGTGTTTTTGTTGTTGCGGTGGTGATTTCTTGTCAAATGCTCGCTAATATTATTCATAAAGCATTGTATGGATAAATAAATTATAAGAAGAGGGGATTTATGAAAAAAGCAGTAGCTTTGTTTGCGTTGCTGGCTTTGGTCGGCTGTGATGAAGATGATGTGAAAGATATTCTTCAAGGCAAAACCACCGTGTTTGCGGTGTCAGATGTTACTGTGAAGGATTCTGATACCGTGTCTGATGGTAATTATAAAGTTAGTGATTTATCACCGGCATTGCAGGCTCTAATTCCTGAAGGTTTTCCTGATGGAACGAAAGCGGATCTCGTTAATGCAGGGATCGGTATAGATGGAACCTCTTGTGGCCAAATAGTTATAACCGATGGGCTCTGTTTTGAAAAAGATAACACGAATAGCTGTGTGCCAAGTGAAATTAAAGAGTTAGGGCTGGCAGTATATAAAATTGACCTTAGTGACGTAAGAACAGCCGCTAATTTAGATTTCTATCCAACACTCGCAGCAGAGCTGGGTGGGTTATACGTTCAAATTGATTACAAAGATGTAAGTTGTCCAACAGAAAACTAATATTGTAGCAATTTCTTATTACACAAAAAGCCATATCCTAAACAGATATGGCTTCTTACAGGGAGAGGCTGTTCTTTTTGTCTCTACCTGAAATAAGCTGAAGGCTGGGAATGGATAAATGTGAGTCATTTAACTGTATGATTTGTATTGAGTAAAACCAAAATATATTTAAATGAACCCAATCGCATTTTAGTGTATCTATCTTCATTCTATAATTTGTTCTGTGCTTATATCCCTTTGGATATATCTTTGTAAAAACCATTTCCTCTTAAATGTGTTCGAAAGTGCTCGTTATTCCTACACATTACGTTCGGGTTATTGCCAGAGAAACTTTTGAATCTCACGTCTTGAGGTGGCTTGGGTATATTGCGAGCTTAAACATGCGATAGGAATAATACAGAATGGATTGGAAAAAAGCTGTACATGTAAGCAAAAATATAATCAAAGCTGTATTGAGTGTTTGTTGTTTAGCGGGGGCAGTTAATAGTAATGCAAATGAGGTGGCGTCATATGTGGTCGGCGGCAGTGAAGTGACAACCGACGATCAAAATTGGATGGTGACGTTACGGGCGAGTGAAATCAATGAAACACCATTCTGTGGCGGAACCATCATCAATGAACATTGGGTATTAACGGCTGCGCATTGCGTCGTCATGGGGGCCGGAGACTCTACCGATGCAAGCGGTTATTTTGTACTGAAGCCTGGTCGCATAAGCATTGTTGCGGGTGTCAGGGATCTAACACAAACTGATATTGAACATTATTATTCGGTATCACATGTCATCGTTCATCCTGATTATACACCGTTCGCTAGACATATTATTTATGAACAAGTAGACGGAACAACAGTGACTGAATTGGTGCACACAGCTCTTAATAATGACTTGGCATTGTTAAGAGTAAATCGCTCTTTTAGTCGTATTACACCGATCACTCTGGCCAATTTGGTCACTGCAGAACAAATAGACACGACATTAAATGCTCAATGGCGCGAAGAATCACGACCAAAAAATGTGAAAGTATCGGGATGGGGAGCAACTGATCCAGAAGGTGTTACTCAATCAGTTACCTTACAACAAGCAGAATTGTCATTCTTACCTGTTTATGAATGTTATGACCGCCTAGAAAGTGGTGGTGATGCCCCTTATATTATCGACAACCCTTTCAACAAGATCAAAGTCTGCACGCTACCGTCAGAACTGTTGGAGCAGGAGTTGGCTGTCGGTGCTGATTCTTGTAAAGGTGACAGTGGTGGTCCGCTGAGAGCTCAGAATAATAATGGCGAGTGGGTACAGCATGGTATCGTAAGCGGTGCACCAGTTGGTGTCCCCGTTTGTGGTTCTATAAATCGCCCTACTTTTTATACCCGTGTTGGCACTTATTATGATTGGATCCAGTCGTACATGGGTACGGTACCAGCGAACTCGGTTGAAGAACCGGATATCATTAAAGACAGTAAGAATAATGCTGACGGTAAGGACTGCAATGCAGACTCTGGCGGGGTTACAGCCACTAACTGCGATATGATTGATGGCGGCGGTGGAACTATATCGTGGCATTGGCTGCTGATGTTACTGTTTCCAGCAGTATGGCGACGTAGAAGCCAAGAGAGAACGACTATTCACTCAAATGGCAGCCTTGACTAAAAGCTAATGAATTCTCGCTGAAATCTGCATTTTAGGGTGGTTTGGGTATATACCGGGAATTGAAAGAAAGGAGGCGGTTAAATGCCTCCTTTTTAGTGATAATAGATACAGAATGACGGCTGCTGACTAGCGCTTGAAGGTCACTTGTTCGACTTTATCAAGGGTAATTTCGGTATGCGCCGGCTGAGTTTCTGCAATCACTTTACCGTGGCGAATTGAGTAGCGTACAGGTACCTGGCGACGTACCGCATCAAACCCGTTTTCTGCGGGCAGAACCAACAGGCTAGCCGGTTTTCCTTCTTCAATACCGTAAGTGCCAAGAATGTTCAGTGTGCGTGCTGACTTCGAGCTGATAAGATCAAGTGACTGATTGATTTGCTCGTAACCCATGACTTGGCACACATGCAAACCCATATGCAATACTTGCAGCATATTTGCTGTACCTAGCGGATACCATGGGTCGAACACGTCATCGTGACCGAAACAGACGTTGATATCAGCAGCAAGCATCTCTTTTACACGGGTAATGCCACGACGCTTTGGATAATCATCAAAACGGCCCTGCAGGTGGATGTTCACTAACGGGTTAGCAACAAAGTTGATGCCTGACATCTTCAACAATCGGAACAAGCGAGAAGCATAAGCCCCGTTATACGAGTGCATGGCTGTGGTGTGACTTGCTGTTACCCTGTCACCCATATCAAATTTGTGCGCAAGAGCAGCAACGGTTTCGACAAAGCGTGATTGCTCATCATCGATTTCATCACAATGCACATCGATCAAACGGTCATACTTGCGGGCCAGTTCGAATACATAGTGCAGTGATTCTACCCCGTATTCGCGGGTAAACTCGAAGTGTGGAATAGCACCGATTACGTCAGCACCCAGCTGAACCGCTTCTTCAAGCAACGCTTTCCCGTTAGGGTAAGACAGAATACCTTCTTGCGGGAAGGCAACGATCTGAATGTCTACCCATTCTTTCATCTCTTCTTTTACTTCCAGCATCGCTTTCAGCGCAATCAGAGTGGGATCCGAAACATCAATATGTGTACGTACATGCTGAATGCCATTGGCGATTTGCCATTTCAGCGTTTGTATGGCGCGGGCTTTTACATCCTCAACTGATAACATTGATTTGCGCTCGGCCCAGCGCTCAATGCCTTCAAACAGGGTGCCTGAAATATTCCAGCTCGGTTCACCTGCGGTTTGAGTGGTATCTAAATGAACATGCGGTTCACAAAACGGTGGTATAGCCATACCGCCTTCACCCTCTACAATCGTGGTGTTCGCATTAACAGATACCAGGTCGGCGCTATCCATTGGGGCAATCGTTTTAAACTGTCCGTTTTCAATCAGGATCTGATGCAGGCCTTCCTTGCCTTGTAGAGTAATGTTTTTAATCAGCATATCTGAAGATTGCATCTTGTTGTCCTTCTGTTTTTACTTAATTTGTATGAATACGAATACAGCGTGGAGCTAGGCTTTAGCTGGCGCTTCTGTCCAACCACGATTTAATAGCGGGTTAAGAATAAGGTAGCTGATGGCACCACCCAGTACCGCGTTAACAGGTACGATTCCCGGTAATAAATGTCCTGCGGCGACACCAATAGCAACACTGATAATTGCTGCCCAGTTAACGGTCTTAAATTCAGCGTTCGCGAACTCTTTGTAACGATGACGGTTTTTCAGGAAATCTGCAATGATTATGCCGCCGATTGGTGGAATTGCCGCTGAAAGGAAGGTCAGCCATCCGACAAAGTTATTGTAGAGCCACAATGCACACAGTGTACCTATGATACCGTTTGCCATTGAGAGGTATTTACTGGATAACCCCGTCACGTTAGAAAAGCCAAGACCTGATGCATACAGTGCGTTATCGTTGGTTGTCCAGATATTCAGGCCCAGAACAATAATGGCTGGAATTAATAAACCCTGAGCAATCATCACTTCAGAAATATCGGACTGACCGGTTGCGGTGGCACCGGCAGCACCGAAAACAAACATCAGCGAGTTACCGATAAAGAAAGCAATCATGGTAACAAATACTGCACCCATTGGTTTTTTACCAAATCGTACAAAGTCTGCGGTTAATGTACCAGCTGAGATAAACGAGCCGACAACAAGCACCAGTGCGGTTGAAAATTCCATGGGTTCGTTGGGCGTAATTGCTCTTAAACCGTCGATACCGCCCACACTGTCGACCGCTTCTTTTACAGAGAAGCCACCCAGCAGGGCAATAGCGGGAACAGCGATAGCGGAAAGTATCATCAGGGCTGAGATGCCGAAGTAAATCGTGGCGGTCATCAGAAGACCAGATACGAGGATTAGGATATTCGTGTCAATGCCGGTCGCTTTATGAACGGGGATGGCAAACATTGCAACGCCAACACCAAACCAACCAACTTGTGTACCGCCTAGAAGAAGAGAGGGAAGCCAGGAACCTTTAGAACCGAAAGAGAATCGAGCAAGAAGGTGAGTAGATAAACCAGATGAAGCGCCAATGTAACCGAGAAAAGAAGTGTAAATACCGAGGATTAAATTACCAATAAGAACCGCAAGGAGGAAATCATCAAAGGAGAGGCCAGTACCGAGTGTGCCGCCTGTCCACATACTTGCTGAGAAAAACGTTAACCCCAACATCACCATGGTAAGCGATGCAACGCCTTTTCTCGCCGATTCTGGAACCGGGCCCAGACTATAATTATTATCGCCAGCCATTCTACACCTCTGTTAGTTGTCGTCGTAGACGTATTATTATTTTGTAAATAAACATTCAAATTTATGCAGTGTGTGTATTGCGCCAAAGATAAGCATGACCACACGTAACAATCATTATTGTTGGCCTGTTTTAGACAAACGGCGCGTATTGTAGTGCTTGAAATGCCGATGTCAATATGATTTTTTGGTTAACATCTATTTTTTACAATGACTATGATGATATTCTCTTTAAAAACAGTTAATTATTGTTTTGATATTTTTATGTGGTGCGGGGTTGAAACGTTTGCTAAAGACTGTTTGGTATTCATTAATTGTATTTATACCGAGTGATTAATCAATATGGTGATAGTGATGGGTTTTTCGATTTATCGCTTAATCAAGTTTGAAAAAATCCAATGCAAAGTTCAAAAAAAGAAATGTAATTGTGCATAATTTTTATAATCGCGGGAATAGAGAAGGGTTTTTACAGCATTTGTTTAAAAACGATGTTTTATTGTATAAATAGCAAGAAACTTACAAGTTGCACGAAAGAAACGGCATGTTGTAACGGCCTGTGGGTAACTGTGAATATTATCGTTATCCACAGAAGCTGTGCATAACTCTGTGGGAAATGCTTCAAGGCTAGAAATCATGCTGACTCTGGTAAAGTCAATAGAATATGGATGAAATCTGTAGGTAACAATCGCTATTTTGATTTACTTCAATTAATGAAAAAAGCTTTAGCATCAAAGGAATAAATGGTGAGTTACATAAGCTCATTTTCCAGCCAACTGGCGAATTGCAATAACTCATGCTGCTTTTCACCGAAGTCGACCATCATGGTACAAACCACTGGCATGACCGATTTAGCCTGATAGGGGTAACCAATCATTCTGTCGGAAAAGGTGTTGAACAGAATGCTGAGTCGGCTGGTAGTATGGCAGTGAATATGGGCAATAGTGCCTTTAATTATGGTGAGATCCAATTGAATTGTTCCCCACGTGAAACGACCGTTCAGTTGGCGATGAAAGGAAGGGGACTGACCATAATTCCAATCCCAGCTTGAAATAAGATGAAGTTTTGTTCCCAATCCCGGTAAATCCGGCAAAGGGTTTATATCAAGTATTCTTTCTTGTGGTATGAGGCTAAAGTGCTCACGGCAAGCACTGGCTAAGGCTTTTTCGATGGCTTTATGCTGAATAAGAGGATTTGAATCGCAGAGATTGCCATACTTATTGATAATTGAAGACGTTTCATCGTCATTAGTACGCTGCCGCTTCATGAACTCATCCACGGCTGATAAGTCGGCTTGTACTCTGATAGTACAATGCTGCATGAAGTTTCCATTAACAATGCTAGTTGCAGTATTTGATATTTTTTTCTTTCCAATCACAATTTCGTTGTTTTCATTGCATTTTGCCTTGATCTTAAGCTTGTCTATTAAGATCGTGAGAATATCTTTTACCACCGCGGTATTGATGTCATTGGTATTTCCCATGAGTGAAAAATTGGTATGGCCGGGATCTTGATAAATAGCGCCACCATATGTCTGGCGGCGGACAATGCTCAGGCTCTTCCGGTGAACATTTTGGGTATTACATACTAACCATGGGTTCTGATCTTTGCCGATGTTGACTGATGAACGGTTACGCCAGACAAACAAAACGCATTGACCAGGAGAGAGGGAATTAAACAACACATCTTCAACCGCCTGGTTAAACCACGGGTTCGTTGATTTTGAAAGGTAGAGATGTAACTCCATCAGGTATGCCTATAAAACCGTACAAAGTTGTTAATTATACTGGCATTGCCTATTGTTGCATATCTATTTGTTCATACACAACCATAGCTTAATCGGTGGATACGTTTATATGGAGTGTACTTAGTCATTACGGTTAAGAGTTAACCCAATAGGAATAAGATTCATTCTTATTCTTGAGGTGAGCAGTGATTATCATTAGAATGAGAATTGTTTTTGTTAAGGCGTGTCTGTTTTGTCCCATATTCTTGTCGTTGATGATGATATCCAGCTTTGCGAGCTATTACATGAGGTCTTAAGTGAAGAGGGCTATGATGTTCACTGTGTGTATTGTGGCGAGAGTGCACTGACATACATGCAAGAGCATGCCGTTGACCTGGTTTTGCTTGATGTAATGTTACCGAATCTTAATGGTATGCAAGTGGCACGTCGTATTTGTCAGCGCTTTGCAACGCCTATTCTGATGTTAACGGCATTGGGTGATGAAACATCTTTACTCGATGGCCTGCAGGCGGGTGCCGATCAATATGTTGCCAAACCTTTCCGTGTGCCTGAATTGTTAGGGCGCATTACGGCTATATTGCGTAGAGTCGGGTTAGAACGACAAAGGCAGAGCCTTAATTGCTATCAGACCGAACTGTCAATGCAAATTTCGCGTTTGCCTTTGACAGGGACAGAAGCAGAACTATTGGAATATTTGATTAAACATCACGGCATAGTGGTTGCAAAAGCGGAGCTGCAAAAGGAAGTCCTGAAAAAAGATCTGAGCCCGTTTGACCGAAATCTTGATATGCACATCAGTAATATTCGCCGAAAAATGGTGCAGTCAGGTTTGTCAAAACAGCATATAAAGACAATTCGGGGGAAAGGATACAGTTTTATGGAAACTGCCGGGGCTGGCTAGGCTGATATACCTAAACTACTTCAATATGCAGTGTTCAGCGAGCATATTGAGGTGGTTTGGCTATACACGACATCATTGACTTTGGTCGCTATAAATTAATCGGTTTCTAATGACGGCCAGTTCTTTAGTTTGAAAATGAACAGCATTTAAATCAGGGTTAAGTTGATAAAATAAGGCGGAGTCACGTTCGACATCATACCCGTGTTTGAAATAACCGCGACCACTTGGGTACTCTAAGTTCCATAGTTGGCTTTTAACGACTCGACTGGTGGCAATAAACTCACCAATATAATTGGCTGTGTCTTCAGTAATTTTGAATTTGAGGGCGAGGTTGCCTGTACTGTTAGTATTGAACGTTTGGTTGCCGTTAGAGCCTTTAAAAGAGACGCGGTAGAGTTCATATTCGCCAGTAGGAAGTGGCAGAATGAAAAGTTGACCAATAAGGGAAGGTGTTTTGAAATCGAAGTGAGAATTATCATTAGTTAATTCGATGGTTTCGTCATCACCAAGCTGTCGGATCATGAGTGTGGTGGTTAAATCTTCCCCAGAGGCGGGCCAGGTTCTCGTGGCACCCATCATACCGACTAAATAACCTTTTGGCTGACCATTCGCTTCGGTATATTTTTCTGGCATTGTAATGTCAAGGCCCGATGAGCAGCCCAAAAGAACAAAACTATAAAAACAAATAAAGATATATTTCATCGGTGCACTTCCTTGTCATGCCAGAACGATTTTTTTTTACCCTGATGAAAATGGTTAACCACATATTCTAATTAGCAAAGGGTTGGACAGTATATGCCACAACTCTCATTTAAGCACGTTCCGTACCTGAACGTTAATTATTTGAATGCCAGGATATGAACAATACCACGAAATGAGTGTTTTTTTGATATGAGAAATCCCATTGTTGCCCGTTTATTGAGGCATGTGTTACCCCTATTGGTATTACCGAACAAATTGAAGGTTTGACAGAAAGTAATAATGAAATTAATTCGTTTTAGGCATTTTGCATCACTATTTTTTCTTGGCGATCGTGGCGGTTTAGCTTTTCGCCTTTTTTCGTATTTTGCGGTAATTCTATTGTTGATTATGGCGTTGCAGAATGCTGCTGAAGTCGCCTTGATTAAAACCATGCTGCATGTTCCAGAAAAAGTGCAGGATCAGATGTTAGATCTGGCATATCAAGCAGATGTCTTGATCGCCGAAGGGGATCTGGATGAATTGGCAGATTGGGAGCGAGGGCAGTATTACTACCTGTTTGTGTTAGATGAGAAGAACAAGCCGATCAGTGGTCGTGAGATGCACCCCCACTTTGAATTTAAGCTCAATTATATTCGTAAGCTCGATACGGTATTGGAAAATAGGGTGAATCAGCCCGTCATTGCCTTACCATTGAATGGTGGAAATCAACTGGTGATCCAGTTTCCTCATCAATTGCATCCGGCCCGCAATTTTCCGTACTACTTTGGCATCATTCAGGTGATCATTGCCGCCTTGATCCTGAGCGTATTCTCGTTGTTACTTGCACGATATCTACAGCGTCCGTTGCAGCAGCTTCAAGAGGCCAGTCGCCGTCTGGCCGACGGGGATTTCAGCGTCAGAGTTGCCACAGAGATCGGTGACAGCGTCACTGAATTTAATGCGCTTGCCTGTGACTTCGACCATATGACTGACCGTATTCAGACGTTGGCAGAAAAGCAAAAACGGTTGATCCGCGATGTTTCCCATGAATTGAGAACGCCACTGGCACGCCATAACCTAGCGCTTCACTTATTGCGTAAACGTATTCCTGATGAAAACCAGCCGCTGTTAGACAAATTAGAACGTGAATCTGATGAAATGAATGATCTTGTCACAGAAATTCTGGAATTCAGCCGGTTGGAAAATGCCTGCTATTCGGCAAATTTAGTGCCGATGCAGCTGGAAACGTTTTGCCATATTCAGGTTCAGGAAAGTCGGCAAGCATTAAAGCCGGAACAATCTATTGCTTGTGAGCTGGGGAATGCAACTCCAATGGTACTCGCTGACAACCGCTTGCTTCTTCGGGTGGTAAAAAATCTGCTGGGTAATGCAATCAAATATGCCGGGGAAACGGCAGAGATTACATTATCGGTTAAGCAGTCTATAAAAGAGGACGGTCAGTATGTAATGGTGATTGTTGAGGATAATGGTCAAGGGATTGCGAAGCAGCACATCAAGCGGATCTTTGATCCCTTCACCCGGCTCGAAGCCGCGCGAGATAAACAGTCTGGCGGTTATGGTCTGGGTTTAGCGATTGTAAAAGAGTCGATGGCGGTTATGAAAGGTAAAGTGAAGGCTGAAAACAGAGAGCAGGGCGGGTTACGTATTACATTATCGTTTCTTATTGCCGGGTAGTAATACTAAAAGGCACGCTGAGATCCTGAAATCTTAGCGTGCCTTTTTGTATCATCCGGTAGTATCAGCTCGCTGGATATAAGCTATTATCCGATAGCTAGCAGCATAATAACTTACTTCGCAGTATTGATGATATTTTTGAAATGCTTCGATTTAGTGAAAAGGTAATCGACATCAGGCGGGAAGTCTTTGTTCGACTTGGCATGTTTCATCATGTCGAACACTTTAAATTCCGTTAACACCGCATACTGGTAAGGTTTGAAGTCACTATTAGCCTGCAGGGTAGGGTCGAAATACTGATCCCCTTTCTTGATGATGGCCTGGTCAACCAAAGTGGCTTCACAACGATAACCCAGAACGTATCTTTCACCTTTGCCGTAAATGACATTCATATAGCTATTGTAAAAGCTCTCGTCTTCTTTCGTTGTACAGGTTTCTAATACGTCTTCATCCATTGCATTGACAGTGACAATTCGGACGTTATCCGGATTAAATTTTAATTCTGTCAGTTGCTGGCGAATCGCTTCTAAGGTCAGTTGTGTCACTTTAAATACCGCATAATCAATAAAATCGTCGGCATTATACAGTTATCTTCGAAAACCACCAAAAAGCCTCAAAATTACAAACATTAGTCAGCAGCCTGATGCTGGCCGCGTGTCTGATCATACAACATTCAGATTTACTTACCTTTAGCAATTGCAAAGAATGTAAATTAACTGCAAATGCCAATCGTTATCATTTACATTAGCTCCGAGTTTGCAGTGGTAGCCGGCAACGGCAGCAATGAGGTACTCACATTCTCTTTTATAACTGATAAGTGACTCATTAAATTTTTGGAGATAACGGAATATGTTTCGTAACAGTCAGCTGACTTTATTGATTGGTGCAGTTTTAACAGCACCAGTAGTTCAGGCCCAGGCAACAGATGTTGATGAGCATATGGTAATAACAGGTCGTGACTATGGCTATAAAGTTGATACCAATACCAGCGCCATGCGTATTGAAGCGACCCAGCTTGAAACCCCGGGGCAAGTAACGGTAATTGACGAGCAGCTTATCGACGAGCAGCGAGCAAGTACGCTCGGTGAAGTGCTTAAGAATGATGCAAGTGTCTCAGCGGGCGGTACGTCAACGAATCGAGAACGTTTTTCTCTTCGAGGTTTTGAACTACAAAGCTCAAGCGGCTATTTACGTGATGGAAATCCACATTGGTCCCATTACCGTCAACCGATTGAATTATTAGAACGTGTTGAAGTATTAAAAGGTCCTGCTGGTTTGCTTTACGGGAAGTCGGCACCCGGCGGCCTGGTCAATATGGTCTCCAAGAAACCAACATATGAAACTCAGGTAAACGTGAGTCAAGATATTGATTCTAATAATTATACGCGTTCGATGGTAGATGTAAGCGGCGCGTTGAACGATGATCAAACGTTGCGTGCTCGCGCTATCTTATCTTCAGAGCAGCAGGATTCATGGCGTACTCGCTTTGATGGTTCTGATGTTGAAACTGAGCGCTTTGTCGGCGGTTTATTTATTGATTATGATGTGAACGATAATGTTACGGTATCAGCTCATTACGATATAACAGATGAGTTAGGTGATCTGGACAATGGTTCAAAAGTAGATCCAATAACGTTTGAAGTGATAGACCCTAATGTTGTTAACGATCAACATTGGGCTGAAACTGACAATAACGTCGAAAATTACGGTGTTTCTGTTGTCGCTCAGTTCAGTGATGCGTGGTCAGTTAAATCAGGTATTAATCGCCAGTATTATGAACGTCGTCGTACTGAATCTGATATTCATCTTGATTCTAAATCTTATGAAGACACGCAAGGTAATAAGCACACTGATTATTATTATGGTGCTTCAGATCGTCATGATGAGTGGACATTTGATACCGCTTTTGTCGATGTGGCTGGCGATGTGGATGCATTTGGTGCTAACCACCGGTTACTGGCGGGTGTAAATGGTCTGCATTATGACTATAAGCGACTTTACAGTAGTACCAAGTCTTGTAAATTTACAGATGATAAAGATGCGGCGTTGAATTCACATTGCGCTGGTGGTTTTAATAAACCGACAGATCTTCACTACAAAAATGATGATGCTGTATCACATTCGGAAAGTCAGCACTATGGTTTATATCTTCAGGATCTTGTGACAATCAATGATGACTGGCAGGCCCTTGCAGGCGTTCGCTTTGCCTATGATAAAACGAAAGACAGTGCTGGCGTTGAAGAAAGTTACAATAACATTTTGCCAAAATTTGGTTTGATTTATCACCCGGCTTCAAATGGCTCCATTTACGCGATGTACTCAGAAAGTTTTGAGCCAGTTGAGACTATCAGCGATGAAGAAGATGAAAACTTTGGCGAAGAACAGGACCCAATGAAGGGGTACTTGTATGAGCTGGGTACAAAATGGGAATTGTTAGATAATCAACTCTATGTATCTGGCGCTATTTTCCAGATCACTCAGGAGAATATCCAGATCACAGAAGATGTTACCAGCTCGACAACGCGTACGACTCAGGCTGGTGAGCAAGTGCACCGTGGTGCTGAATTCAACGCTACTGGTTACTTAACAGATGCATTCTCGTTATCTGCTTCAATGACTTACTTAGATGCAGAGATCAGCGATCCATCTAACGCATCGGTAGATGGGAACCGTCCTGCGGATGTGGCTGAATTTGCTGCAAGCGTCTGGACGCGCTACTCGTTTGCGAACAACACGGATGTTAACCTTGGTGCCATTTACGTCGGCGATCGTTTTGGTGATGAGAAAAACACCTATAAGAAAGACGCTTATACCCGCGTAGATTCTGGTGTTGCGCATACAATTAAGTATGATACAAACCTCGATGTCGTTATGCGTTTGAACGTTGAAAACGTATTTGATACCGAGTACTTAGGTGGTGGCAGTACTCGTAGTGTCGTTGTAGGTGAAGGCCGTAACTATAAGGCGACACTTCAGTTCCGTTACTAATATAATCTGTGAGGAGGAAAGTCATCACTTTCCTTCTTGTGTTTAATTAATTCGTAGTTGCTTAACAGAAACTGACCAATCTGAGAATTGTTCAGCTCGGTGTCATTTATGTGGCACTCGTTTTCAATTAGAATTAAGGCTAGATCGCCCGGGTTAACTCGAGATTATTTATTTTTAATACTCACCAAGTTTTTCGGGTGAATTTTTATTTTAATTTTTTATCAAAAGTTTTGATTACAAACATGAAATTAATGAAATCCAGTTTGGCTATCTTGATGATCAGCGTTACTGCTGGCTCATATGCCAATGATCTTGACGCCGCTCGGGCGATTGAAACTAAGACCAATACCGCATCAACGCTGAGTCAGAAGAAGATTGATAAGAGTGCTGAAGCCGCTCTTTCGATGAAAGCTGATATCGAACAGCTTCAGGAGGAAGTGAAAAATCTAACGGTTTATCGTGATCATTTGTCTCGTCTGGTTGCGAACCAAAATGAAGAAGTGGCAAGTATTGATAGTCAGATCCTGGGCATTAAGGAAACACGTCAGGGCGTGGTCCCCCTGATGTATAAAATGATTGATGGTTTAAAACTAATTATTGCGGATGACAAGCCGATTAAACGTGAACAGCGTTTGGCGCGTGTGACTAAGTTAGAAGCGATGATGTCACAAGCTGATATCAGTGATGCCGAAAAATATCGACGAATTCTTGAAGCCTACCAGATTGAAATGGATTACGGCACTAAGCTGGGGGTGTATCAAGGTAAAGTGGCGATAAGGGCAAATGAGTCAATCGAAGCGGATCTGCTTTATCTTGGTCGTATTTCTTTGGTTGCTCGAAGCCTGGACGGAACGCGTTACTGGGCATGGAATGATAAAGAAAACGGTTGGCAGGTTATTGATAATGCAGAAAGCTCAAATATTGATAAAGCGTTTGCTATTGCACAGAAACAAGCTGCGCCAAGCTTAATCACGCTACCGGTTTCGGCACGGGCTGTGCCTGAAAAACTGACTGCGAAACAATCCGCACCTCAACAAGCCATAGCAGCATCAACTAACGTGGAGACCAACTAATATGAAGTTCAAAACGTTAGTAACAGCCTTTTGCCTGTTTAGCTTGCCGCTTTCAGTTTCTGCTGAGGTTGACTCTACACAAGCATTGGTTTCAAAAACACAGCAGGCCCAGAAAGCGCAGCGTGCACATAACGTACAACGTGAAGCCGGATTTAACCAAACTGAGCAGGGTATTCGTACTCAACGTGATGCATTGCTTGCCCAGCGAAAAAAACTTCAGCGTGAAACTGAACAACTGAGCAAGACGTTCAGCGAAAACGAAAATCGACTTTCAATGTTGGAAGAACAGCTTCGTTTAGAAACGGGTAGCCTGGGTGAGTTATTTGGTGTTGTTCGCCAGTCAGCCAAAGAACTGAACGCTGAAATGGATTTCTCGGTAACAGGGGTTGATAGCGCGGGGTATGCATCTGTTGTCAATCAGATTGTTGATGCCAAAGCATTGCCTTCGATGACTCAATTAACGGGGTTGTGGCAGGGCATGGTTGAGCAAATTCATGCCAGCGCAGAACTTGCTCCCGTCTCTGTTCCGTACATAAATGGCGAAGGGTATAAAACCGACGTTGAAGCCTATCGCCTGGGCAGCTTCGCATTGGTTGGCGAGCAGGGTTATGTTCAATGGAATAGTGTTCGTCATGTCGCTAAGCCTTATTTAAAGCAACCTGAAAAAGGGCCGGTTTCTGCTGATTTGGCTCGTATGAGTCAAGCTGGCCTAATGCCACTGGTTGTCGATCCTTCCCGCGGTATGATGCTTGAGCAATTAGCAAATACCCCTTCGATAAGGGAGCGTCTTGAGCAGGGTGGTGTTGTGGGTAAGATCATCTTAGGCTTATTGGCGATTGGCGCGATTATTACGCTGTTCCGTGGCTCTAAGCTGTTTATTGCCCGTCAACAAATTAAAGCGCAATTAAAGAAACCAGAGCAGCCTGGCAATAACCCGTTAGGTCGTGTTATCGGCGTGTATGACAAAGAACAAAATCGTAGCGTTGAGGCATTAGAATTACGTTTGCTTGAGACCATTGTTGATGAACAGCAAAGTCTTGAAAAGGGCTTATCGATGCTGAAATTGCTTGCGGCACTGGCACCGATGTTAGGTCTGCTGGGTACGGTGACGGGGATGATCGAAACCTTCCAGGTGATCACCCAGTTTGGTAACGGTGATCCTAAAGTGATGGCGGGCGGTATATCAATGGCGCTTATCACGACGGTACTTGGCCTTGTTGCGGCAATGCCACTGCTGCTTGCGCATAATATTTTGAGCACTCAAGCCGATACCATCCGAAATATTCTGGAAAAACAAGGGATCAGCCTTGTTGCAGAGCAGGCTGAAAAAGTAGGAAAAGCAGCATAATGGAAATCAGTCTTTTACAAGCCTGGTGGTTCTCATTATCGCAATTCATGAACCAGGGCGGCCAAATATTATGGTGGTTGGCTGCCGTGGTAATGCTTTGTTGGTTGCTGGTGGTTGAACGGGTTATCTACCTGTTCTTCCAGTATCCGAAGCAGAGAAAAGCCTGGCTAGCGAAATGGCATGACCGTGATGATCAAACATCATGGTATGCCCATGCAATGCGCGAAGGCTGGTTAAATGAAGCCCGTACCGCGTTAAATCAAAACTTGAATTTGATCAAAGTGCTGGTGGCCATTTGCCCAATGCTTGGCTTGCTCGGAACGGTTACCGGCATGATTTCTGTGTTTGATGTGATGGCGACGCAGGGCAGCAGTCAACCTCGTTTAATGGCCTCAGGTATTTCACTTGCGACTCTGCCAACAATGGCCGGAATGGTAGCGGCACTTGCCGGTATGTTTGTTCATGCTCGTCTTTCTAAAGCTTGTCACATGCGTGAACTTAAATTAGAAAAATTATTAAGGAGCCAATGATGAGACTCAGTCGTCCGTCTTCTGCTCGTGAAGAAGCACAAATCGATATGACATCCATGTTGGATATTGTTTTTATCATGTTGATCTTCTTTATTGTTACAAGCTCATTTGTTCGTGAATCAGGTGTCGAGGTAAATCGCCCGCAGGCCAGCAATGTTGTAAGCCAGAAAGATGCAGGGATCTTTATTGCCATCACATCAGCCAATGATATCTATATCGACAAACGTGTGGTAGATGCTGAACGTGTAGAGGCGACACTTGAGCACCTGCTGCTGGAACAGCCGGAAGCATCGTTAGTGATCCAGGCTGACGAGCATGCCTATAACGGTACTGTGGTAAAAGTGATGGATGCGGCGAAAGGTGCTGGGGTACAAAATATCGCCCTGGCTGCGGAGAAGCGTTAATGTTTTCTGTAGCTCTACGGCTTGTGGTTGCACTGCCGGTATCGACAGCTGTGGCATTGGGATTGTTCACTTTTATGGCGTGGATGGTTGATAACGGCCAGCAACGTGCACCTGAACAATCTCAAGTGCTGGCGTTTGATATCGTGATGGTTGAGCAAGAACGCGATGCTCAGCGTCGCCAGCGTGCTTTACCGGAAAAACCGGATACACCAGAACCACCACCGGAAGCGGTGCCAACCAGTTCGCAATCTGTGACGGCGACCCCCACGCCAGCCATGCCCAATCTTGCATTGGACACTGCAATTTCTGGCTTGGCGATTAATGTTCCTCAGTTCTCTGATTTTGGTGCCAATCAGCAAGCGATGCCGTTATATCGGGTTGAACCACGCTATCCTGCGCGTGCAATGAAAAAAGGTGCCGAAGGTTTTGTAGTGTTGTCTTTCACCATCGATCCTCAGGGGCGTCCAACCGATGTTAAAGTGCTTGATGCTAAACCTCGGCGTTTATTTGAAAAAGAAGCCATTCGGGCGTTACGCAAATGGAAGTATCAGGCAAAGGTTGTTGATGGAAAAGCTATCGCGCAAGTGGGCCAAACGGTCCGACTGGAATTTAAGCTAAATAAATGATTAAGATGAAGAAAGTCGTTATTGCTCTAGCCTTGATGCTGTGTGCACCTGTGAGCATAAATGCAGAGGAACTCTCTCAGTTTACTGCCGGCAAAGTACAGCGTGCGCACAATTTGCAACAAGATGAAAAGCTGAATGAAGCCATTGCGCTACTTGCTGGGTTAGATCCTTCTCGTGCTTACGATAAAGCGTTTGTTAAGCGTATGCTCGGCATCTTCTATTGGCAGAAGGGCAATACCGATAAAGCCATAGATAATCTGTATTATGCCGTCAAAAGTGGCTTACTGAATGACGAGCAAGCATGGGTTACGCAACGTATGTTAGCCGACATTCTATTATCGAATGAGCAGTTTAAAGCCGCTTTACCACATTACTATGCCTTAACAAAGCAGATCCCGGAGACTCAGAAAGCCGATGAATTATGGTTGCGCATCGCGCAAAGCCATTATCAGCTAGAAGAGTGGCAACAGGTACTGTCGGCGTTAAACCGTTATAAGTCGTTTCATCAGAAAGATGATATTCAGCCCCTGACCATCAAGTTAGGTGCACAGCTTCAGCTGAAACAGTGGAAGGGAGCGATTCCGACGCTGAACCGTTTAATTGTGCTAGAGCCAAGTAAAACAGTCTGGTGGCAGCAACTGGCAGGTATTCAATTACGTATCGGGCGCTCATCAGATGCGTTAGAAACTCTGGCTCTGGCGAGGCATCAGGGGGTAGCGTTAAGTCAGCAAGATCTGAAAACCCTTGCTCAGCTCTATGCACAAGCTGGTATTCCTGAGCGTGCTGCAATCTTGTTTGATGAGTTAGATGGTAGCCATCAGAATGCTGATTTACTGTCTGAACAAGCAATGTATTGGCAGATGGCAAAAGAGTGGGATAAAGCTATCTCTGTCTGGACCTTAGCGGCAAAGTTAGATAATAAACATCGCTGGGCGCTGGCCCAATTACTGCTTCAGGAAGGTCACTATCATAAAGCGCTTGTTGAGCTGGATAAGGTAAAACGTAAAGACAAGAAAGTGGCTGTAGAGCTAGCTAAAGTGCGGGCCTATTACAAGCTGGAAGATTTTGAAAAAGCGATTATCCATGCCAAGCTTGCAAACAATATAACACCATCTGCCGCGTCAAAAAGCTGGATCAAATATTTGGATCAGCTCCGTCATATGCAGAAGTGATCTTACTTCGCTTCAAAACTCTTAGCTTTCTAGCATCGCCTGATGGACTCTGCGATAGGTGATGCTTGCCGAAGCAATGTTGTAACCAATCCACAGCCAATTTAGCATCATCAGCAGGCCAATGCTTGCTGTGACAAGCGGATAACAGAGTGAGATAGCAATACTCGCCATACTCAGCAGGTAAAGCCGGAACTGTATCTTACTTTGCTGTCTGCTGATCAGGCTGTAGTGATCTGGTAACAACATCATCGCGTTAGGCTTGCTCATGGCAATAGGCTGAAGATGCAAGCTGATCAGAAATGGTACGATCTTGAGTAGCATCCCCTGGATCACGCCAAGTACAAAACCCATACCGATGAGAAGGGCAATGAAAACCTCAATTCTTCCCTGTAGCTGAAGGGGTATTAATGGCAAGGCAATCATCAACAGACAACCACAGATCAGGCTCGAATAAGCCCACTGCCAATAATTAACAACAACGTCAGGAAGCTTGCGTTTTCGATTGCGAAGCCGATTTAAGCCCGTTACGGCATACATGGTGCCAACTGTTGCGATCAGTGCGCTACTGACGTAGAGGCTTAACTGAAACACGATCGCCAAGGCGATTGAAACAAGGCCAATAACAAGCATTAAAGGCAGAGCAATACGCCAATACCGAGGAAATTCAGGCGTTACATGAAACATTGGAATGACCTGAAAGCTCACGGCCATGATCAGCAATAATACCCAACCAAATATACCTGTACTCGCATGAAAATGGGTGAGGTTCTTGCCTGTGATCGGATAATAGCCCCAAAGATACCCAGCCAGCAGCAGTAATCCTGCAAGCAAGACGAAGGCCAGTGCCAGGGCTGCCAGCAGAATAGGAACTCGGGTCTGCTGACCGGCAGCTTGACGGAATAATACTCCCAGCAACGAAATAATGAAGTAACCCAAGCTGAGCGCTAACAATAGGAAACTGGCACCAAAGGTGGGCCACCCAAAAAATCCTGCACTCAGTGCCAGGGTGCCGAGCACGAGACCTGTTTGCATGAGAATTAAAGGCAGGGGAGGGATTTTAATGGGCGCTCCGCATAACACCGGCATGATTTGAAACAGCGAGCCGATCATAATCATTGCCATCATTCCAATAGCGACAAGATGGGTGATCGCTAAAGAGGCTGGCAACCAACGCCCCAGCCAGATATTTTCGCCTTGCCATATCAGCAAAACTGAGGCAATAACGGCAAAAAACGGAGCTGTCAGGTAAAAACGAATCGGCACGTCCAGCCGTGGGATGGCATCGAAGTTAAGTCCAGTCAGTCGCATTGCTATGTCTCATTAATCTGTTAAGGGCTAGCTTGTCACCTTTGTGCCAAATCCAAATATGGTGTTTCCCTTCACCCTCTTCGGTATGGCGGTAATCAAACTGCTGCTGTTCTAGGATAGAAAACAGAGGAACGGGTTCGCGCCTGTGCTTGACGTGCAGCAGCTGACCTTGATGCAGGTTCGTGAGGATCTGACAGATCTCCTGCATCGGTTGAGGTGGTTCAAGTTCACTGACATCCAGAGTGATTACAGCGGTCATAAGATCTGCAGTCTACATTATGGTTTCGTGGTAACGGGTTTGGCTTTCATCTGAGCAACGAGCTCTTCACCATTTGCCAGATGCGCATCAGACATCGGATAGAGCATTTGTTCTTCTTTCATATTGTGCTGTTGGATGAGTAGCATAGTACTTTCAACAATACCCATTGCACGATCAGAAGCCTTCTCGCTAATGGCTTGCTGCATTTGGCTGAAAAGGGCTCTAACCATGGTATGTTCCTGGCGCATGACCATGGTCGGTCCGGAGGTCATGCCCGTTTTAGCTTCAAATTCGGGAAACAGGATCTCTTCTTCCAGATCAAAATGATGCAAGGTTTCAGCTTCGAATTGATTCCATTTGTTGCTAAATTCAGCCCAATTGCCTTCAGCTAAAGGCCCTTCAGCCTCAACTAGCAGGTGATCGCAATTTCTGTGATGTTCAGTCATAAAATTTTTGATGATAGCCATATGCACCTCGCGTGTTAATGATGGAATATTATGATGGGTGGTCATTTCTTACTATAACGAATCCTACCGCACTAAAGGTGCATATCAAATGTCTCTTTAGTGGTAATACCTATAAGCTTGATCAATATCAGCATTGACTTAGATAATTGTATACCTGAGGAAAGTGTCAGCCGGAAGAATTGATAGTCATAATGTTATTATGGTAAATGTAATGGGTGATATCGACATCGTGATACCAAATTGACCAGCTGCCTGGTTAAGCACAGCCCGCTTCTTAATTTGGTATTGTTGGAGATAGGCACATGGAAAATCTTGAAAAGGCTAAGGCACTATTTACACAGCCGTTAACCTTGGAGGAGTTGCGCAAGCTTGACCAATTGGAGCGTCAGTCAAAAGGGAAAGAAAGGATGTTTATCGGTGCATTGTGGGATGCCGCTTATGCCGCGGTTGATCCCATCGTCTTGCATCAGGCTCGTGTTGAGGGCTTGTTGTAATTTAGCTGTATTTTAGAATACTGCAGGGAGATCCGTACTATGTCTCCCTGCTTCTTACCTGCATCAGGTCTCGCAGAAACCGTCCACTTATCATTGTTCATCACCAGTTCTTGCCAATCCTATCTTTGCAAAACTGTCTAGATGAGTTAAAACAAGCAATTCCCCCCCACAGTGAGCCAGACTAACGTCTATTTTGCGGATGCCCCCAATCTGTATAGAAAGGAATTTCCTTATGCTGCATTGCATTCCGTAGGTGGTTGACTGTATCAGCCTCCAGGTTCGCCTTCGGTCAGGATGACTGAAAAAATCTCCCTGTCTCAACTGATCAGGCAGCATCAACTTCTATTGTAAATTAATGTCTTATCTAATTTATTTACATTATACCCAAGTTACCTCAAGATGCAGGGTTCAGAGTGATGCCAGCCAGTTCAATTCTAGGAAAATGTGCGAAGGAATGGCTGGTCCTTTTGAGTGCATTTGACACAGAAGTGGGCAGGCTGGATCACTCCCGAAGGGCGAGTTTTCCAGGCACTAATATTGCGTTGCGGATTTTTGATGTAGAGCACTATATCTGCAAATCAGCGCCTGACCTTAGTGCCTGGAAATTCTCGCTGAAACGAGCATCTTGAGGTTACTTGGGTATAGAAGGTTGGGAATGGAAATGACGTATTCTGAAGTAATGGCACTACCAGTAAAAGAGCAAGGACCTTTGCTTAAGCCTCTGGCAGAGGCTAAAGATAATGATGCCTGCCTAGAGTATGCAAAGTTGATTTTTGCAGACAAATACAGTGGGACTCAATCTGAAGGACAATCGAAAGATGATGCAAAAGCAGAAGCACGTTCAAGGGCAGTAACATTTCTACATGAAGCCGCTCAACGTGAACACCTACCAAGCATTATTTTAGGACAGGATGCCGTTTTCTTGGGGCGCCGAGGTGGATTTGGCAAAGTTCTTTGTAAAGTGAACTTCACTAAAGCGATTGAATTTCTAGATATTTGGTTGGCACAAGAGCCAGAACCTGATGTTCGTGCACTCGTACTATTCCGAAAAGGCCTATGCCTTAAACTCATGAATGCGGAAACTCCCTGGGATGACGTGAAATCATTGTGGGAGCAAGCTGCCCAATTGAGCGGTGAGTATGCTATTGCTGCCAGCGCTCATCTAGGCGTCTATCATTATGACAATGGACGTTATGAAGAAGCGATCCCATTGCTTGAAAAAGCAAAAAACACATCCATGATGGCTGCTACACACCTTATGTTAATTCATAAAAATCACACAAAGTCTGAGGAAGATTACAAAGAATGCTCCGACATTTGTTTAGCGCTGTGCAACACCAAACCTAAGCCTGGCCAAACCTAAGCCAACAAAATGCAGCCTATGCTCAAGCCGTGGTAATTGAAGCGCAGAAGTGAGTATATGTCCAACCCAAATGAGCATTAATCTGAAGGCACGGAGTTGGGTTGTTTCCCTCACTGCATTAGGCTATTAAGATGGTAATGTCATGCAGAAAACAGCTCGGTCTGTAAGAGGGGGCAGGGGATGAATATGCGTATTGGGTTAATAATACGATGATAGATAGAGACAGTATCTATCAAGATAAAAACCGTACTGATCCGACAGAGTTTGGTGCGGGCTTAAAATATCACGCCACCGATGATTTTAGTATTTCGGTCGAAGCTGGAGGTGAGGTTATTGATAATGAAACCATAGCGGTTGATAGTGGCTCGGTGGTGTTTGAGCTTAGCTACTAAGATCTGCAGCCCCTAATGTGTTTACCACAGATTGGGGCAAGAGGTTATTGCTTTTTTTGTAGTTATCAGTTCGGTATAGAGTTAGTGAACACGGACAAAATGATTTTGGACAATCGCGTCTAGGAAGGTTTCACTCTTAACCAGCTCAAAATTGAGTGGAGCCTCTAAGTCACCAAATAATGGTGCGCCACCACCAAGAAGCACAGGCATGGTGGTGATAATCATCTCGTCGATTAGATCTTCTTTAAGAAAATTCTGAATAGTGACACCGCCATCAATATATAAGTTCTTGAACCCTTTCTCGTTGAGTTGGTTAACGACATCTTTAAGCGGGCCACTAACAAGAAAGACTTTATCTTCATAGCCTTCAGGCACTGAAGTCATTGTATTGCTCAGTACAAAGACAGGTTTGCTGTATGGCCATTCCACATCGAAGCTTAAAATCATTTCAAGCGTATTACGGCCCATCACCAATGCATCAATGCGGTCAAAGTGTGCCCCATACCCCATATCAGAACCCTCGGGGTTCGGAATAGCGTGCAACCAGTCTAAACCGTCATTCCTATCGGCAATGTATCCATCTAAACTTGTTGCAATAAAAACACTATTTGACATTTTCGACTCCAATATGAGTATAAATACCTTCTGAACTTGGCATTTTCCTCGGCTTTGTATAAAATATTCTACACTGTAGAAATTGATAAATAGTCTAACGAGGTAATTGAATGTCTGTCAAGGAGAAAAAACGCGGTCGACCAAAAGGGGCAAGCGGTCAACTGAGCACTCAAGCCATCATGGATATGGCTAAGACCTTGACGCAAGAGGAAGGGAAAATTCCAAGTATTCGTAAGCTGGCTTCGAATTTAAATGTTGATGCAATGGCGATTTACCATTACTTCAGCAATAAAAATGCGCTATTAGAAGCCATTACGACTTCGCTAATAGAAGATATCTATGAACCGAAAGTGAGTGATAACTGGAAGTCAGAACTCAATCAATTATGTGGTAGCTATCTAACCTTATTAAACAATTACCCTGGATTACTGGAAACGCTCCTCACTATGAATTCCAAAAGCCCTGCGGCCGTATTTGTTGAGCGATTTAATGTTGTTACAGAACCATTGAATTTAGATGCTGATTCTGCAAAGAAAGCATTGGATTTATTGGTTGATTACCTTCATGGTTTTGCACTTGCGTTAAATTGCAGTGGCAACCAATCGACGCTGAAGGTTGGCATGTTTGAAGGGCCCCTCGATATGTATTGTATTGCTCTGGAAAATGTTAAGTAGACAAATTGAATTGGGAATGAGTTGGTATAGCTTGTTTGTCATGATTTACCTCATTAAGGATTGTACTCACTTAATGATCTTATCCCCTTTAAAAATACCGTTTGATTGCCAGGAAATATCAAGTAGCTTTGCCATATCCATTTTATTGATGGCACGTACCCACGTCTCAAATTCATCAAGCTTCCCGCGGCATACACGCCACCGACAAGGGCTCCAACAGAGCATCCGGAAATGGACTCGATTTGAAAGTCATTTTCTTCAAGCCAGCGAATAACCCCGATATGCGCCATACCTCTGGCCCCACCGCTTCCCAGAACTAAAGAAACACTTTTCTTTCCTGTGGTTCGCATCCTTTTGAATCCTTTACCGAATGAATACATTAACAACGGCTCAAAGTGTGAAGCATTTTCGCAGCAAAATACAGCCTTGGTGATTTCTGTTTACGAAACACTTGATAAACTAGACACATGATGAGCCGACGCCTTATCCTTGCACGTTAGAAAGAAGCCAGGTGGGAGTGTTTGGATCCTTTAAGAGGCGAGCAAGAAAATATGACCATGCGAATTATTGATCTAAAACTATTCATCAAGGTAGTTCAACTAGGCAGTTTTACCGCGGCAGCCAATGCTTTGGATGTGCCCGCAGCAAACGTCAGCCGACGCATAAAAGATCTGGAAAAGTCATTCAGTGCGCAACTGTTTCACCGTACCACTCGAAAGTTGC
The DNA here is from genome assembly GCF_050337085.1 of Photobacterium sagamiensis. Classification (NCBI taxonomy): domain Bacteria; kingdom Pseudomonadati; phylum Pseudomonadota; class Gammaproteobacteria; order Vibrionales; family Vibrionaceae; genus Photobacterium; species Photobacterium sagamiensis. Next base: position 27,984 of record NZ_JAKJSP010000069.1, read on the forward strand.
GTCTGACTCAGCAAGGTGAGGAATATTACAACGAATTGCTCCAGGCTTTGGATGCGCTGGACAAAGCCAACAATATACTCATCTCTCCCAGTGATAAACCCGTCGGAAAAGTAAGACTTGGCTTACCGCCAGAGAGCGATATCGCCGTCCACCCAATCCTTGTTCGATTTCAGGAACAATACCCGGACATCGAGATGGATGTGCGTTTTACGTATAGCAGCCACTCAGAAATTATTGATAAAGGACTGGATGTGGCGATGTTCGTGGGCAAGCAGCCAGATTCAAGATTAGTGGCACGCCATGCCAAGAAAATCAGCCGAATTATGGTGGCCAGCCCGGAGTATATAGAGCAGTACGGCCACCCTAAAGATCTGGATGAGATTGCTAAACATCACCACTGTATTTGTTATCGCTGGCCGGATGGGTCTTTGGATGATGTCTGGGATCTGGTGGAGAGAAAAATACAGGTTTCAACCCGCCTCTCCAGCGATAACTTCGGCTACTTATACCGTTCGGCCCTTGCCGGACAAGGTATTGGTTTTCTCCCTGTGCTGCTCCTGAGACAGGATTTAGAATCTCATAAACTGGTTCAGATTTTACCTCAGTTTCAATCTAAGCAAGATGACGTCTGGTTGCTATACCCAGACCGTCGCGGCGTCAGTCGCGCCGCTCGGTTATTAATTGATTTTTTGCTAGAGGAGTCCAAGTACATCTGACTATTTTCACGTTTTTCGTGAAAATGTTTCACGCTAATCGCTAGTTATCAGTACGTCACACTCTTATAGACTTGGCACCCATTACTCATGGGAACCAAGAATGATGTACAAATTAATTACCACTCTGACACCGTTATCAGTGTTGTTATTGGCAGGTTGCTCTGATGCACCTGCGACCACCATCGATATATCCCCCCGTCCAGTTCAGGTTATTGAGCTGGGCAGCAATCAGTCAACATCGTTTAAGCGTTTTTCCGGAGTTCTGGAAGCCGAGCAATCGGCTGATTTGGCGTTTCGCGTCCCCGGTACTATGCAGGAAGTACTGGTTAAAACGGGTCAGAAAGTGTCCGCAGGACAGATCATTGCTCGCTTAGATCCCCATGATTATCAAGTAACTGTCTCAGAATTAGAAGCTCGCTTAGAAGAAGCGCAGGCAGCACATCAATTGGCAAAGAGTGAACGCCAACGTGTTAGACAAGCCACTAATGATGACGCGCTGGCCGCTGTGAACTTAGACCGTGCAGAAAGTGGCTATAAACGCAGCAAAGCCATGGTAAAAGTGGTGAAACAAAACCTGACAAAGGCCAAGGACGCACTGAGTTACACTGAGTTAACGGCGCCATTCGATGGTGTGATCGGTCAACGTATGCGTGATCAATTCGAGCAAGCTACACCTGGTTTGCCCATTTTTACCCTGCATCAACCACAAAAACTGCAAGCGGTGATTGATGTGCCAGAAAGCCTGGCAAATCAATTTACTGTTGGCCAAACAGCCCAAGTATCCTGGTACGGTTCAAAACAGGTCGTTAGCGCGCAACTTAAAGAAGTCAGCACCTTGCCCGATCCTATTAAACAAACATATCGGGTCACTTATAAAATGGATGAAGGCGTTCAAGGCCTTTTACCGGGAAAATCGGTAGTGGTGTCATCGGCGACGAGTCAGGAAAATACATCACTCTATTGTCTGCCTTATTCAGCCTTGTTTGTCGAAAAAGGGGATCAAAAAGTCTATGTCGTAAATTCTGATCAGATTGAAGCTCGCCGTGTTGTGGTTCAATCTTTAGATGCCAAAAATGCTTGTGTTGAAAATTCACTCAAGCAAGGCGATAAAGTCGTGGTGTCTGGTGTTCACTTTCTAAAGGAAGGTGACGCTGTCGGTGCAATCAATATTGTGCGTCGAGAGAGAGGTGTGTGATGAATTTAGCTGAATTTGCCATTAAGCAACGCACCTTCGTGATGTTCTTTGCTGTGTTGTGCATCGTTGCTGGCTTTGTTTCTTACTTCAAGCTTGGGAAATTAGAAGACCCGACTTTTACGGTGAAAAGTGCCATGGTGGTGACCTTATACCCGGGCGCATCGGCAGAAGACGTTGAGAAAGAAGTCACCGACAAAATGGAAACCAAGCTGCAAGAAATGGGTGAGCTTTGGAAGCTGCGTTCTCTGTCTAAACCGGGCATGTCGATAGTTTTCGTGGACTTGTTTGAATCGGTGAAATCGAGCGAATTGCCACAACAGTGGGACTTACTGCGTCGAAAAGTGGATGACGCCAGTTTAATCATGCCCCCGATGGCGCAAATTAGCATCGTACAAGATGAGTTTTCTGAAGTCTACGGCATGCTATTTGCCGTGTATGGCGATGGTATTGAACCCGAGGATCTGCGTTTGCATGCCAAAGAGCTGCAACGTCGCCTGAAAACCGTCCAGGGGATCAAGAAGATAGAGCTGCAAGGCGTGCGAAACCAAGTCATCCATATTGATTTACCTGAAGAACGTTTAGCCAACTTAGGCTTTTCGTCCGCCCAAGTGTGGGGACAACTTAACAGCCAAAATATGACGTATGACGCAGGCAGCTTTGTGGCTGGGACTGAGCGTATTCGTGTTAATCAAAGCAGCGCGTTTCAATCGGTGGAAGACATCAAAAACTTTACCATCAAGGGGGGAGTGAGCAAACTTGGCACAGGTCTGATCCGTTTAGGTGATATAGCGGATATTACAATCGATTATCAAACTCCAGCTCAGTCCATGAGCCGTTTTAATGGTTATGACGCAGTAACGCTAGCAGTCAGTCCTGTCGACGGGATCAATGTGGTTTCTCTGGGAGCGAGTATCAATCAAATCATTGCCGAATATCAGCAAACGCTGCCTGTTGGTGTGGAAATTGGCACTGTGGCGTTCCAGCCCGAAGAAGTGAATAAAGCGATTAATAACTTTGCGATCAATGTGATTGAGAGTGTGTTAATTGTTGTAGTGGTACTTTGGGTCTTTATGGGACTGAAAAGCGCGTTGATTGTCGGCGGTTGTTTGCTGATTACCATATTGATGACTTTGTGCTACATGTACGCGGCAGACATTGCCTTGCATCGCGTGTCACTGGGAACTTTCATCCTTGCATTAGGGATGCTGGTAGATAACGCTATTGTGATCACCGACATGTTCATCGCCAAGTTGAATAAAGGCATTAAGCGAACAAAAGCAGCGGTGGATTCGGTAAAAGAAACTAAAATCCCGCTATTGGGGGCGACAGTGATCGCCATTATGGGGTCAAGCCCAGTACTGTTCTCAGAAACCGATGTGGGTGAGTTTACCGGCTCTGTATTCTCAATCATGTGTTCATCACTGTTACTTTCCTGGCTGGTAGCAATGACACTGACTCCGCTGATGTGCTGGCTATGGATTAAACCGTGCAAGAAAAAGCAAAACAATAAGTCGGAAACTCAGCCGACGCTGTTTAACAAAGCCATTACCTGGACTGTGGGTAACCCGGCAAAAACACTGATGTTAATGCTGCCGCTGCTCGTTGCCACGGCATTGTCGGTGCCATACATAGCATTGAACTTTATGCCAAGCTCGGATCGTCCACTGGTGTTCCTTGATTATTGGCTGCCGAACGGTGCCAAGATTGAGCAAACCTCTGCAGACATGAATAGCGTAGAGCAATGGCTACTTGAACAACCCGAGGTAGAAAGCATTTCAACCTATGTAGGGATGAGCGCACCTCGTTTCTCTGTGACGGTTGAGCCTGAACCATTTGATTCGAGTTACGGCCAAATTTTGATCAACACAAAGGATTACGACTCGATTAAAACCCTAGTCACACGAGGTGATGTGTGGTTAAAAGCGACGTTTCCTAATGCCGAGCCTCGTTTCCGTCCGATGAAGATGGCAACCAAAGATAAATTCAGCATTGAAACGCGTTTTATCGGCCCTGATCCGACGGTACTACATCAGCTTTCTGAACAGGCTCAAGCCATTATTGCAGCGCATCCTAATACCAAGTATGTCCGTGACAACTGGCGCCAGCAGAGCAAAGTGCTGACGGCGATCATCAACCAGGAACAAGCGCGTCGTGCCGGGCTCAATCGCGCTGATATTGCGGTGGCTATGAAGCGTGCTTCAGAAGGGGTGACTCTTGGTCAGTTACATCAAGGCGATGAGCTTATTCCAATCAAACTGCGTAGTCAAAATGCCGATATTGGTTCACTGGAAACATTGCCGGTTCGTTCCTTACTCGGTATGTACAGCGTACCTCTGGGCCAAGTGGTCAGCGGTTTCGAGATGACAACGGAAGAAAGTATGATCTGGCGGCGTAACCGCTTGCCGGCCATTACCGTTCAGGCCGATGTGCAGGGGAAAACTGTTTCGGATGTACGTAAGGAATTGGCCGCAGAAATTGAAGCGATCGAATTACCTGAAGGCTACCAGTTTGAATGGGGCGGTGAATATTACGACGAGGATCGCACCGTTACAGATATTTTCAACCAACTGTCGAAAGCGCTGTTGATTATGGTGATTATCATGGTAGCCCTGTTTAACGGGTTTAAACAACCAACTATCATCTTGGTCACGGTACCACTGGCCGCCTGTGGTGTGTGCCTGAGCCTGTTGGTATTTGATAAACCGTTTGGCTTTATGGCCTTGATTGGTGCAATAACCTTGTCAGGCATGATCATCAAAAACGGCATTGTACTGATAGATCAAATCGAACTGGAAAGAAGCAATGGACGTAGATTAGATGATGCCATTATTAAAGCCACAATGAATCGAACTATGGCGATTTCCATGGGGGCGCTGACAACGGCACTGGGTATGATCCCGCTCTTGTCTGACCGTCTGTTTGACCAAATGGCTGCCACCATTATCGGCGGCCTGGCTGTCGCCACTGTACTTTCGCTGTTCGTGATGCCGGCGCTATACCGTCTGTTCTACCGAGAGGTGCCCCAACCGCAACAAGAAACACACCCAGAGGAACTACAACATGAAGCTATCTAAATTAACGCCGATAGTGCTGGCCATGGTTCTTGCTGGTTGTGCGGTTGGGCCTGATTACCAGCCTCCTGAAATGACCCTTGATACAGAATATCTGTATCAGAATGTGCAAGGTATGAGTTCCGGCCAGCTAGAAGAAAAAACAACATGGTGGATGCAGTTTAACGATCTCACTCTCAACGCGTTGGTGGCTGAGGCCCAGCAGCAGAACATTCCGCTGAAAATGGCAGCGGAACGAATCAAAGCGGCACAAGCTTATCAGCAGGCAATTGAGTCTTTCAAAGTGCCAACGGTAAGTTTGGGCGCAGGGTACACCACTTATCAATTTAGTGAAAACGATCCTCTGCTTGGCTCGGCAATATCGAGTGATAACCCTTTTGGAACGGCTTTGATCAACAAACAATACGATGGGGTTTTCGCAGGTGCCGCGATTGCGTGGGAATTGGATCTGTTTGGTCGTATCGACAAGCAAGCGCAAGCAGCATCGATTCGCAAAGAGCAGGCCGAGCTGTACCGTCACGGTTTAACCACCATGATCTCCGCCGATGTGATCCACAATTACCTGCAGATGCGTGGCGCCCAAGAGCGGAAAGCCATTGCACTTTCGACCATTGTAGACCAAAAACGAACTTTACAAATCGTCGAGCGAATGGTCGCCAGTGGTTATGGTTCTCTGCTCGATTTATCGCGTGCCAAAGCTATGTTGGCGGTGACGCAATCGGTGATCCCACAACTGGACATTGCCACAACCGTGCATAAGCAGCGATTGGCCATTTTGTTGGGTAAAACACCAAAAGAGATGGAAGAGCGTTTGGGCGAATCTTCCATCATGCCGGAGCAGGAAGGTTTAATTCCAACCGGTTTGCCATCGGATCTGCTAAAATGCAGACCCGACCTGCAAATTGCTGAACGTGAAATGGCTGCCATTAATGCGCAACTTGGCGCAGCCGTCGCAAACAAGTACCCGAAACTCTTCCTAACAGGAACTCCTGGGCTGTTTGCCGGCGATTTTGATGATTTGTTTAGCAGCGATTCGGCGGCATGGATTGCCAGTGTCGGTGTCAGCTGGAATCTGTTTGATGGAGGCCGTAGTGATGCCATGGTTGGTATGCAGCAAGCCAGATTTGATGCCGCGGCATTAGGTTATCAGCAAGCGGTGATCAGTGCCTTTGGCGAAGTGGAAACCTTGCTCTACTCCTATGGCAGTAGTCAGGACTATCAGAAACTGGTGAATGAAGCACAGCTAGAAATAGATAAGGCCGTTTCCAAGGCGAAATCGCTCTATCGTGCCGGCCTCGCTGACCATTTGGCGGTACTTGATGCTCAGCGTCAGCAAAACCTTATGAAGGATCGTACCGTTGCCGCCAAGCTGCAAACCGCTCAAGTTGCTGTTGGCCTTCATAAAGCTCTCGGTGGTGACTGGTCGCTGGGAACGCCCGATTAAAACGATTGATGCAATATTGATTAATGTTGATCTTTTCATTATCGATTAGACCTACTTTAGCTATTAGCGGGGAGCCATTTATAGTGAAGTTTGAATGGTTCTCTCGCAACATGCTCATATATACTATATTTCGACCACATATTAAGCAGGTTGATTATGGGGTTGGTTCCGTTGTTAGGCTGCTGAAAAAATAGTAGGGAAAGATATGAACATATTAATAATAGGGGCTACTCGTGGAATAGGCTTTCAACTCCTTGAGCAGACTTTGATTGGAATTTAGGATACTTCTCTTTATGTCAGATCTTGATGCTCTGCGAATGAACGGAAGTTATATAGAAATCACAGAATGGGCGATTAATGATGTTCATAATCAATCATTAATCGCCTCATCCGGCTAAATAATTACTTACAAACTCAACAGGTCTTCAAGCAATGACTCTGCGTCACTGTAATCATACGTCACTTTTGTATTTTGGTTACGAATAATGATCATGGCTGAATTAAATATATGGGAATCATCAAGACATTCATCTGAAACGAAACCGATAGCATCATCAACAGATATAAATGACTTATTCTCTAAACCTGTATTTATCACACATTCATCAAACATTATGAAATCCTTTTCTTAAATCTTAATTGAATGAACCCACCATAATTAAAAGCAAGCTAATGTAACGTGCCACCTATGGTGAAGTCGACGAACAGTATTTGAGCGATCACATACTAGGTGCAAAATATGTTACTTCGTGATTCCCAAAATCAAGTAAGCATGCAAGCCGCCCATTACCTCAGTTACATACAGTCTAAGGCCTTACTGGCAAAAAAGTGTGCTGCAAGTCACGTTACGGTGAAATGCAGATCCGACGTCTTAAGTGTGAATGCGATCTGGATCACTCATCATGCGCAATTTACAGCAAGAAAAGAGAATTGGCCAAACCAGCTTCCAGTCAAATTATTCTGATAAGGCAAATAAACGCTCAATGTGAATCATGCCATTGAACTTCATACCAACAGCGTTCAAGCTTTAGGGGGATTGCGCATAAACAATACAGTTTGAGCCAGTTCCTATGCATCTTGGAAATCCTCCAAATTTGGAGAGCAGCTGTTTAGTGGATGGCATCATTTCTGAGGTCATTTTGACACGCTAGAAAAAGCGCCATTCTCACTTCTTCCCGATTGCGAGCGTTACAGAGCGAATAACTTTGTCGCTAGTTGTGGGACAGCGCTTTATCATTTGAGATACCTCTGAACTAACATGGTGATGGGTAGTTTTTATGATGGGAAGCCTCGCTCACAAGCTCCCATTTGCGAGCGTTGTGCAACCTTTGGCGGGAATTTTAAAGTCGATCTTCATCGCTCGCTTACAGGAAAAGATTCAGAAAGCTTAATCATATCTTTATCCTAATCTTCGTTTCAACTTACTTATAGAAGCATAATATTCCGAATGCAAAGTACCTCCTTGATGTTATGCAAAATAATTATGAATAATTACGCAAATAATAAAGTTAGTCATCGTGCTATGCATATAAAATCAGGCTCATAGTAAAAATAAAAAACAATAATATTAGAGCTTTATCTCTAAAGTTAAATATAAGTTACTTATATTTAACTCATTTCATCCAAACATTGAAACCAATTTATCATCCAATTCAGATAAACCAGCAAAAACACAGAAAGTGAAATTTAAAAAAACTTGCTTTTAGGTGCAAATTAAGTCATTAATACGAATGTTTTTATTAAGAAGGGACTTTTATGAAAAATATTGCCGAATTTATCGAGCAGCTTGAAAGTGGAAAACACCATTTCAATATCTGGGTATACTCCAGTAAAGGTCATTATTGTCAGTTTGGCACTCAGGTTAATAAACTGCGTACATACCAACTACAAAAAGCAATTGAACAGCATTTACAAGTTATAGTAGAAATGCATAACGATGAAATTGATAATGTTTTTCTTTTGTTACCTGAAGTACATATGGTTCTACCAGTGAAATTCCATGGTAATCAAGTGCTTTCAATAACTCGACCACTAGCAGCATAATCTGCTATCTATGCATTAGGGTATCGATAACGATTAAGAAACAAACTATGGCTAGGTTATTTCTGAATTGCTCTAATCAATAAAGATATAAATAAACAGACCCATTGGGTCTGTTTTCTTTTAACAAGTATTTTATATCAATCGTATTGTAGGAGTTAAAACAACAGACAATCACCTTATGCACAACCCCGCATACTGCCTGCATATGGGCAATAATTGTGGTGGAGACATGGAATTTAAAAAAACCTGGTTTAGCAAATCACTTTAACTTATGCGAAATATCAAGAGTAGACCAAAGGCTATAACAAACTTCAGTCCCATTCTTGCTTAGAGTTACTCACTTTTAGAACGCGCCAGTCATTTGTCCCAATTTATCTGATGCCTAGCTGTCTTTGCATGGTGTACGAAAACTCCCAGCCATAACCAATTTCCGACAACATGCTGGAATGCCCATAAATACGCACATGATGTGGAAAATAAAAGCGACATACTTCCTATTAATCTGTAACCACGCAATTCCGTCCTTGTGACTTGGCTTTATAAAGAGCATCATCTGCTCGTTTGATTAAGTGATTCCAAGATTCGTTCTTTCTACACTCAGCAATTCCAATACTGGAAGTAACATCTTCTGAAATGGCATAGAGACTTGACTCAATGGCAGCTCTCAGTTTTTCGGCCAAAACAGTTGCCCCTATAACCTCGGTACTAAGTGCCTAAGGAAAACCAAATTCATTAAGCTACACTTTTATTATCACCTGACACACGCCGATTGAACCGCACGATGCAATGTACTGTACAGCTAACTGAGTTTGAACGTCATACCCTACAGCAACTGTCGTTGAACCATATACACCGAGATATCCGCACTCGAGCCGCAGGAATATTATTATTAGCTCGTATGCTTACGCCTAAAGAGATCGGCGCTGAACTTTGTGTCACTCCAGAGTGGTATATAACTGGTACCACGC
>NZ_JAKJSP010000070.1:0-36256 GCF_050337085.1 Photobacterium sagamiensis
TTCTAGCTTATAACCTCTTGAGATATAAGATGGTATTGATGGCTAGTAGTTTAAAAGGAGTCTTTCCCAATCAACTCAGTTTTCATGGGGCGGCATTGCATATTGTTCATGAGTTAACGCAGTTGCCATTTGTGACACCAGGGAACATACCGAAACAAGTAATGGTACTAGAAGAGATCGCGAAGCAGTTTATTTTACCTGCTAGAAGAGAACGAAGTTACCCTAGAGTATTGAAGTGCTCAAAAAACCGATATCCCGTTAGAAAAAACAATGCCGCTCACGTTAAGTGAACGGCATTAGCCCATTGGGCGACCTCTTCTGTAATGCTTTGATTCAGTCTTACGCTTTTTTAGCTGTTAACTGATCAATATCACGTGTTTGCTGAAACCAAAAACGTTTTCTGCCTGAAGATTTAGACATGGGTTTATCCTTTAATAATAATTTGCATCAATATGCGTGTAGCCTGAAAAGAATTACTTATCTGATGTAATTATACGAAAGGAAAACTTCATGACATGAACTGGTAAGGCAGATGTAGGAAAGGTTTCTATTGCACACGGTTGTATTACATATAAATAGGTCTATCGTTAGGCCTGTTGTTTACTATTTATCAGTGTAACTCAATGAAAAATAGTAGATAAATGCTGGCTAAAGGCCAGCATTTACTTGAAGAATAAATCTTCGAATTATAGAGCTACAACATTTGCAGCTTGCAGACCTTTCTGGCCCTGCTCAACGTCAAAAGAAACCTTTTGGCCTTCAGCTAGTGTTTTAAAACCTTCAGAAGCGATTGCACGGAAATGAACGAATACGTCAGCGCCGCCGTTATCTTGAGTAATAAAGCCAAAACCTTTCTCTTCGTTAAACCATTTTACGATGCCAGTAGTTGAATTAGACATATATGCCCCTTATAAAAATTCATTAATAAATTAATCGCAGTATTGCGATATGCTGAGAAGTTGAATTATTTAATGTTACGATGAAGCTAAGGGAAACACTGAGGACAAAAACTTAACGAAGATGTATCTGAGAGTTTAACTTGTACTTATGCTGCATTAATAACCCTGAACTACAGAGCGAGGCGTAAAGTAACACGTTATAAATATAAGTAAAGAAATAATTTAAATTATTCATTCCGTCTACACCTTGAACTGCCCAACTAATTGTTGCTGTTGATCTGCTAACTGAGTCAGTTCCTCGCCAATTCTCGCTGCCGATTCGGCTTCACCTGTGATCGCGTGGCTCACATTACAAATGTTGCTGACATTTCGGTTTATCTCCTCAAACGCAGCACTCAGATCATCTGCCGCATTAGCGTTCTGATGGTTCATCTCATGGATCGAGCCAACTGCATCAAGGATCTGCTCTAGCATTTCCATTGATTCGTTAACCTTACGCTCGGTGTAAAGGGTCTTATCGTTGCCTGTCATCATCACCTTCACAACCGCATTGGTTCCCTTATGCAATCGCTCAATCATAGTACGGATCTGCTCGATTGAATTTTGGGTGCGCCCGGCTAACGCCCGTACTTCATCTGCAACCACCGCAAACCCCCTTCCCTGATCTCCGGCCCGCGCAGCTTCTATCGCAGCATTAAGGGCCAATAGGTTAGTCTGCTCAGCAATACCCTGGATAACCTCTAAAATAGAGTTAATATTGTCACTATCCTGTTCCAGTTGCGTTACCACCGGCTGGGCTTCTGAGATCAATTTTTTCAGCTCTCTCATGGCGATCATATTATCGGTGAGCACCGCTTTTCCCTGTTTAGCCGCTAAGTCTGCTGAGTTGGCTGCATTTGCCGCCTTGGTGATATTGTTGGCCATTTCATGTGTCGTGGCATTTATCTCCTCGAACGCAGTCGCCACCATTTCAACTTCCCGATGCTGAGCCATAACCCCTTCACTGGTTCGCAGAGCCACATCGGCCGACTGAGTTGCTGTCGAACGAGTACTTTCCACTGTGACAACAACATCTGAAATTGTACTTCTCAGTTTTTTCTGAAAGAGGTTGAACCATAACGCCAATTCACCCGTTTCATCTTGTTGCTTAATGCTGATTTCCTGAGTGAGATCCCCTTCCCCTTCGGCAATATCTTTCAGGCGTGCCGCCATGATCTTAATGGGAGCAACCAGTGTTCCCGCCAGCGCCCATAACAGCAGCATAGCCAATCCGATGAACAGCAAGCCGGCGGCAACTTGCGATAACATATTCTCTTGCTGTTGTGTTTTTACCTCGCGCCCCAGTGACAGAGCCTGGGCCAGGATCACCTCACGAGGCAGACTGATATATAGCCCCCATCCCCTATTACCCAGACCAAAGGTGACAGGCTTGAACATTTGCAGGACAGAGCCATCAGCGCTCCAGGCAAGCTGCTCCTGATCTTGTCGGAGCCATTTATTCAACGTATCAACCTGCTTGGTGGCATCGGCAGATATTTTTTCACCTAAGAAGGTGGAGTCTCGATCAGTTCCGGCGATAAGACCGCTGCGACTAACTAGCAGAACCTCACCCTGACCATCAAAAAGTTCACTGTCCATATGAGTCACGAGCTTCTGTAAACCCGTCAAGCTCAGATCTATGCCCAGCATCCCTTTTACTTTGTTATCTTCTTTGAGTGGCAGGGTCAGGCTGGTCATTAATTGCTCGGTATCACCAACAGGGTTCAGATAAGGTTCAAGAAGGCACGTCCCCTGGGTACGGATACTACAGGCATACCATTCATTGCTTTGAATACCATTTTGATCAGGTGTCATGTTGGAAAGTTCTTTTTCCAATATCGCCTCAGGCGTGATCGTCCCGTCAGGCTCTCGTGCCCAGTATCGTGCAAAACGACCAATATCATTGGATCCCAACGATGCCGAATCAATATACTCTGCATCATTACCGTCCAGTTGGTTCGGCTCGAATATCACATAAGCCCCCAGCAAATCACCGTATAACTCAACAATCTGACGAATTCTGGTATTTAAGTCTCCCCGTAAGGCTTCGTTTTTCAGGTTATGTTCCTGCGAATTATTTTTTTGATACATAACTTCCTGAGATAACATCTGCCCGATGGTGTGCGCCTCATCGAAAGGTTTGATTATCTTTGCAATTTCAGCCTCTGAACGGGCAACCAGTAACCGCTCTGCGACCTGGGTAAAATCATCCAGAGTTCTTTCGTTAATTAAGGTCTGAGATTGCTTGGCAGAGTAAAGCGAAAAGGAGAGCAGAGAAACGGTGGTGATCAACAGACAAAGACCGCTGGCAAGTATAATTTTCCACTTTACAGAAAAACATTTCATACACGTATCCTAACTTGAATAATTATTATAATTCTTTATGACTTCTACTTTTCTTAGTGACTTGCCATTTAAAGCGCATCGGTAAATCAGGCATTGGTGACTCTAAAACTTATTGCCATCCATCCCCTAACGCCTCGTAACATATTAAAATCGCTCAAGCTTAATGGAAGATAGTTCCGTTTACAGCTTCAGCAAATGCCGGTTTTGCATTGATTTTTTTGTTTATATCGCGTTTTCTGAAACTCATATTCACGTAAAATAACTTAGTTTACAGGTAACTATATAATCAAAATTACTGACAATAGTTTGTTATTAAAATCACTTATCGATATTACCTCAGAAAATACGGTACGTTTTGTGATGATATAGTTAAAAAAACAGTCAAGATTTATAACAAAAAAGAAAATTGATTCTGATCAAATATTTCACCCCGCTGTCAGCGCTATGTTTCTTAGCACCAAATGCTTATTTAGCTCCCAATAGACGTGATGGAATACAAAATGAAAAATCAAAAACCTATTTTGGTTGTCGCTGTCGGCGGCAATGCCTTGCTTCAGCGAGGTGAAGTCATGAGCTGCGATAACCAGGTCAAGAACATTGCACATACGACTTCGGCTTTAGCCAAACTCAGCGAAGACTACCGTTTGGTTATTGTGCATGGCAATGGCCCACAAGTCGGCTTGCTGGCCTTACAGAACCTGGCATATAAGGATGCGCCACCCTATCCGCTTGACGTTTTAGGCGCTGAGACTCAGGGCATGATCGGCTATTTAATGGAACAAGGCCTAAAACGCGTTATGCCAAACAGCTTGTTCAGCACAGTGTTAACTCAAATAGAGGTAGATCGGAACGATCCTGCTTTTGCCGATCCGAGTAAATTTATCGGTCCGGTTTATGACGAAGTTACAGCGCGTGATTTTGCACAGCAATACGGGTGGGAGATCAAAGCCGATGGCAAATATTGGCGTCGGGTCGTTCCATCTCCTGAACCGCAAAATATTGTACAACTTGAAGCTATCCGTGCTTTGCTCGATGTGAATCATACTGTTATTTGCTGTGGCGGAGGTGGCTCACCAGTCGTCAAAGATCAGCAGGGTTATACCGGCGTAGAAGCCGTTATCGATAAAGATCTTGCTGCCGCGGTACTGGCTAAGCAGCTGGGAGCCGCGCACTACTTGATCCTGACCGATGGCGACAATGTTTGTGTTGACTGGGGCACGCCAAATGAAATTCCTTTGTATGACGTAAGTGTAGAGGAGATCCAGCAATATACCTTTGCCGCTGGTTCAATGGCCCCGAAGGTTGATGCCTGCTGTGATTTTGCCAAAGCAACAAAGGGAACCGGCCATATAGGTTCGCTACACAAAGCTTATGAGATCATGACTTTCGAATCCGGTACACATATCCGGGTTTAATCAACAACGATTCCACTTGAATTTAAAGTTACGGGCAACGGATTGCCCGATAATAGAGAAAGTTATCTCTTCTACAAAAAATTAATTTTAAAACTCAATCAATAATCAACAAACAATCTTTCAATGTCATGAAAAACCTATATAGCTATTCCGCTATAGGTTTTTCATGCCTGCGTAATACCTTCATATTTCAGATGGATTATAAAAAATCTTTAAAATAAAATATCGAAAAACAACGTTAAAAAAAAGATAAAAATGTGAGTGGGAACATAAAACAAATTAAGCACACCACAGTAACACCGATTATTGATTCTGGTTTCAGAAAATATAACGCAACTCACCGATACTAAGCTCACAGCTTGGGAGGATATTAATGTCAACAGTAGATACCTCTCCCAACAATTAACCACACACAATATCTAATGTAGATCAATAAGGAAATGTTATGAAACTACCATCGTCAAGTGCAACCAATTTAAATAAAGAAGGCCTGCGTCATTTCCTAAAAACACAGGATTTCACCAAGAAAGAACTCACAGATATTCTTGAGCTAATGGCGATGCTGAAACAAGCTCGCCATGACAATGCCATCCCTCAGCTATTTAAGGGAAAATCTGTGGCGATGGTTTTTGAACAACCTTCTACCCGTACTCGCGTATCATTTGAAACAGCAGCAACTCTGCTAGGCGGCCATGCCCTGTTCCTTTCACCCAAAGACATTCACTTAGGAGCGAAAGAGTCGCTTGAAGATACTGGCCGAGTTCTTTCCAGAATGGTTGATGTCATTATGGCCCGAGTCGACGATCACAGTACCGTTTCTGGCTTAGCGGAGCATGCAAGCGTTCCCGTCATCAACGGCTTATGTGACTGGCTGCACCCAACCCAAATTATGGCTGATCTGTTTACCATGATGGAACATCTGCCAGAAGGCAAATCACTGAGCGATCTGACTGTTGCCTTTGTTGGTGATGCCACTAACGTCGCATCGTCTCTCATGTTTGCTTGCACTAAGTTTGGTATGACCTTTAAACATATTTGTCCTGAGCGCTTTAAAGCTCCGCAAAAATGGGTTGATATCGCATTAGATAACTGTGAAACCTCCGGCGGCAAATTGGTGATCACCGACGACACCAACCAAGTTGCAGGTTGCGATATCATTGTTGCAGACAGCTTCTACTGGTTCGGTCAGGAAGATGAAAAAGAGATCCGCCTTTCAACTTTCATCCCGGAGTATGTCGTCACTGAAGATCTCATGGTAAAAGCCGGACCAGATGCCGTGTTCATGCACTGCTTGCCAGCCAATGATCAGCGCGAATGTACCCGTGAAGTGATGGAGTCTCCTCGCTCTGTAATCTTTGATGAGGCAGAAAACCGCCTGACAGCTCAAATGGCCCTATTGGTCTACCTGACCTATCCCCACAATAAGCCAGCATCCGAAGAAACGTTAGCCGCTCACAAAGCGAAGATCGAAGGCTTGCTAAACAACCTGTAATTAAATGTTGCTCCCAACATCCAAGGTGCCAGATCCTGGCGCCTTACTCTATACCCAAACTACTTCAAGATGCAGGATTCAGAGTGACGTCAGCAAGCCTAGTTCAAGGTTATTTTCTTAAGTAAAAAAGAATATTTTTTAAAGTCCGTAATTAAACACT
This sequence comes from Photobacterium sagamiensis, assembly GCF_050337085.1. NCBI lineage: Bacteria > Pseudomonadati > Pseudomonadota > Gammaproteobacteria > Vibrionales > Vibrionaceae > Photobacterium > Photobacterium sagamiensis. Next base: position 6,352 of record NZ_JAKJSP010000070.1, read on the forward strand.
TACTATATAAAAGGATAAATATCGATATGAGTGGCGATATCATAAAGCTTTCAAGAAACACGGAAAATGCACCAAAAAGTTCTGTATCTACGCAAACTGTAGCTTTTTCTCATTACAATAATATTTCAGCTCAATTACCTGTAGACCCTAAAACTGGTGAAATTGTAGCTGGTGGTGTAAAAGAGCAGGCAAAGCAGTGCTTAGCAAATATTAAAGCAATTGTAGAAAGTATCGACCACGTTATGGACGACGTTGTTAAACTAAATATCTTCGTTAAGAATATCTCAGATATTGAAGCTATAGATGAAGTTTATACAACTTTCTTCCAAGATGCTCTTCCTACACGTACGACAGTTGCAGTTGCAGCTTTACCTATGAGTGATGCTTTAGTACAAATTGATGCACTTATTTCAAATGGTGAAGGTACAGCTCCACAAGCTCCTTGCGACCTAATTAAAGTTTCAAGAAATACAGAAAATGCACCAAAAGGTCTATACTCACAAACTGTAGCTTTTTCTCATTACAATAACCTTTCATCTCAATTACCTATCGATCCAAAAACGGGTGAAATGGTAGTTGGTGGTGTTAAAGAGCAGGCTGAACAGTGCTTAAACAACATTAAAGCAATTTTAGAAAGTATCGACCACGTTATGGACGATGTTGTTAAAACAACTATCTTCCTTAAAGATATCTCGGATGCTGAAGTCGTAAACGAAGTTTGTGCAAAATTCTTCCCAAGCTATGTTCCTGCACGAACAGTTGTTAGCGTTGCAGCTTTACCTATGGATGCTTTGGTACAAATTGATACAGCTGTGTCACACGGCGATGGTACACCCCCACAACTTCCTGAAGACACCCGTCTACTTGTCATCGAAGCAAACAATACGGAAAATGCACCAAAAGTTCCATACTCACACACTGTAGCTTTTTCTCACTACAATCATATTTCAGGTCAATTACCTTTAGACCCAAAAACGAATGGAATGGTTGCTGGTGGTGTAAAAGAGCAGGCTGAGCAATGTCTAAAAAATATTAAGGCAATTGTGGAAAGTGTCGACCACGTTATGGACGATACAGTTAAAATCAATATCCAACTTAAAAACATCGCAGATATTGATGCTGTAAACGAAATTTACACTACCTTCTTCAAAGGCGATCTTCCTGCAAGAACAGTAGTTGGTGTTTCAGCTATCCCTATGGATGCTTTAGTACAAATTGATGCTGTTGTTTCTAACTGTGAAGGTACACCTCCACAAGCATAACAGGCATTTGATTGCAGCTGAGTGATACCAGATCGAAGGTCTACTGAAAGCAGGCTATACACAGCACAAAATTAATGTGAGCCCCCTACTCTATCCAGCAACATCTTGTTGCTGGATTTTTTGTTTATCTGATCCTCAAAAACGTTACCCGCTAGCCAAACCTTCCAGGTGGGTATGAACACTGTGAGCCAGTGCCTCCAAATCATAGCCGCCTTCCAGTACCGAGACGATCCTTCCGCCGGCGAAGCAAGCGGCGGCCTCAACGATAAGATTAGTTACCCAGCGGTAGTCACTTTCATCGAGCAGAAGTTGCCCCAGCGGATCAGCCTTGTGGGCATCGAAACCGGCAGAGACAAATATCATTTGCGGCTGATGGTAGTGCAAGGCAGGCAGCCAGTCCCGTTCGACAGCACGGCGAAACTCGCTGCCAGTGGTACCGGCAGGCAACGGTGAATTAATAATGTTGGATCGCTGAATATCATAGTAACGGTGGGGAAAGAAGGGATGCTGAAAAGTCGAGCATACTAACACCTCGGGGCGATTCTGAAATATATCGACAGTGCCATTACAGTGGTGCACATCAAAATCAAGTATGGCTACCCGTTCTATATCGCTATGGCTCAGTGCCTGCTCTACTCCCAGAGCAATATTGTTAAAAAAACAAAACCCCATGGCAATGCTTCTTTCAGCATGGTGCCCCGGCGGCCGTACCGCACAAAATGCATTGTTTATCTCACCGCCAATCACCATCTCTGTCGCCATGGTCACTGCCCCAGCAGCCAAACGGGCGGCATGCATGGTATGAGGATTAAGTGCCGTGTCGGGATCGGCATAAACCAGCCCTTTCTCCGGTTGCAGGCTGTCGAGCCAGCGAATGTGTTCAACAGGATGCACCTTCTCCAGCAGCTTCTCAGACACCGCCTGCGCAGCCAACCATTTTAACCGGTTGCTCAGCTCAGAAGATGCCAGGTATTGAGTAATGGCCCCAAGCCGTTCGGGACATTCCGGATGGTCCGATCCCATTTCATGCAGCAGATAATCCCCGTGGGTAATAAAGGCTGTGGTCATTGCTGGTCACTCCCTCAAGGTAATTGACTCGTCCCTATATCAACAATACTTTATATTTCAGAATTTCGTGAAAAAGGGATTAAATGGTTATACCCAAGTGACCTCAAGATGCAGGATTCAGAGTGAGCTCAGCGTGTTCAATTCAAGGAAAATGTGTGTAGGAATGGCCATCCCTTTCAAACACATTTGACACAGAAGTGAGCACGCTGACTCACTCCCGAAGGGCGAGTTTTATTGGCTCCGATGCTACGTTGCTGATTATTAACGTAGAACAACTATGTCTTCAAATCAGCGTCTTGCCTAGAAGCCAATAAATTCTCGCTGAACAAGCATCTTGAGGTCACTTGGGTATATGCTTAATATTCAGGGTTATAGTAAATTATCCCGATTGATATTATTAATAACTATAGTTTAATGATTCAAAACTGAGCGAGGATCCCAATGGACTGTATTTTCTGCAAAATCGCTAACAAAGAGATCCCGTCGAACCTGGTTTATGAAGACGATCAGATTGTCGCCTTCCCCGATAACGATCCCCAGGCTCCGACACATATACTGATCATTCCACGCCAACACATCGACACGATTAACCAGCTGGACAGTGATAAGAGTGCGCTTATCAGCCATATGGTGCTGACCGCGACACAGCTGGCAAAAGATCTGGCGCTCGCCGACGACGGCTACCGGCTGGTATGGAACTGCAACCGTCAGGGTGGCCAGGCTGTGTTTCATATTCACCTTCACCTGCTGGGTGGACGCACTATGCATTGGCCTCCGGGCTAAGCTTTGGATTGAAATATTTGGGGGGTATTGCAATAAGGATTGATGAACTTGGATTTGTTGGGGGGATTACGGCTCAACTCAAATGAGCCGTAATCGTTTTTGACTAGTCCTTGGTCGCTATAGCAACTCCCTCTTGCGTTGGTTGTTCAAGAATGGTGTCACCTTCCGCTACATCTTCGTCCGCTAGTACTACTGACATACTTTTATTAGGGAAAAGATGACTGGCAACCAGATAACCCGTCAGACTTAAGAGCAATCCAAGGAATATTCCATCTAAGCCGAAAAAGTCTACCCACTCATATTTGACGGCTAAAATACCAAAAGTACCTAATAATAGAGATACCCAGGTTCCCTGCTTACTTCCTTTAGGATAGAAATGTCCCATCAAATATGGAACTAATGTTCCACCCGCTCTAAGACTGAATGAGAACATAAGTAAAGTAATGATCGCACTGGTATTTAAAACAGCGATACCTATTGAAAAAATACCAATAACGAACATAGTTAGTCTTGCGACTTTCAATAACGAATGCTGATCAGCATTTTTATTGATATATACTTTGTAAATATCATTCGCAAAAATCGAACCCGCCCCAAGCAAGTCAGATGACGCCGATGACATCGTTGCTGAGGCAACCCCTGCAAATAGAAAACCTACCAGAACAGGTGGCATTACCTGAACAGCTAATGTTGGTAACGCGTACCTTGCTCCATTTTCAACAATGGCACTACCGTCTATCATTCCCATATCAACCATACTATGAGCGATAATGCCAAGCATTGCCGGGATCATGGCAAAGGCGAAAAAGACAACCGCAGCTAACAAACTCCCTATTAATGCTGTTTTTCCGTTTCTTGCCGCATAAAGACGCTGAGTCACTTCTTGGCCGCAGATAAAGGAAGCCGCATAGATAAAAATTAAACTAATTATGGTTGGCCAACCAATTCCTTCTGTCATCGACATTTTTTCAACAGGCGTATTAGCAACAACAACATCCCATCCGCCAACCATGTCGAGAGAATACGGAAGCACGGCTACCATACCGCAAACAATCATCAGCATCTGAGCAAAGTCAGTGAGAGATACAGACCATAGCCCGCCCATCATGGAGTAAGCAATAACAACCATCGAGATAACAATTACAGATGTCGTGTAATCCCACCCCATAATCACCGATAAGATCACACCAGATGCAATAAACTGAACAGCAGTTAGACCAATCAATGGCAGTATCATTATAATGGCAGTAAATAACGCCGAAGGCTTATCATACCGACGCCGAAAGAACTCAGGGATCGTTTTGACCATTGCTTTTCTTAGCATCGGCGCAACCATGGCAATAATAGTAAAGGTCACTCCCATCGTAGCGACATACCATAGCGCAGATAAACCCCACTCTCCATATGCCTTTTCCACCACCCCTAAAGATGAACCCCCGCCTATTTCAGTTGCAGCAAGCGTTCCTGCAATAAGAAATGGGCCAAGGCGACGGCCAGCAACTAAGAAATCTTCAGAGTTGTTAATTTTTTTTGATGAATATATACCGATGCAAACAAGGAAAGCCAGGTACCCAAGAACTATGCCTAATACAATTGTGTTATCAGCCATTTTACACTCCTTTATAAATTTATTGGCTCAAAAAGATGTATTGCTCTGCCTTATTCCAATATTAATGATTGATATATAAATAAAAGTGATGCAATTCGAGATGCATATAAATAGACAGTATGCAAATTTGTTTTTTTGACCTCTACTGCTTTTTTGCATTTCATGCTGACAATAAAATAATGCCGAAAAGTTAATTAAAAATAGTCAACGGTCAAAGATGACCAAATTCTTTATAAATTAACTTCCGTTTACTATTTATATCGCCAGATAGCACCTGTGTTAATTGGTTATTGGCTATTGACTAAGGCCATTTAGAATGAGCCGAACTTTTTCTTCATTTACTTCGAAAGCCTTGATCGCTTCAATAACATCAAGACAAGGCGCTGATAATCGATGCATATTTTTTTCGCGAACAACCGTGAATATTGACTCCGGAAAATCTTCCGGGATCCCTCTCGGTTCTATATAGCCACTCGATTGTTCTTGATAGTTACGGTGATGCTTTAAACAAGGCCAGCTTATAATTTCAACCGCCGCCTTGGCAATACCTTGTTCCCACTCGTTTCTCGCCTCTTGCGGTGATTTATCAACGTAGGAGTCTGTAGCTACTTCGGTATCAAGCCAGCCCTGCACCGTTGCGAGGTAGTGTTTGTGATCATACTCTTCGATCAATTCATTCACTGCTGATAGTTGATAGGTGTAGCAGACGTTTAAACAATAGATATCAGCCAGTGACATGCTGTTAAGTGCTTTTAATGTTCTTATCTGTGCCTTGTCATGCAACCCGGCTTCAGTTGCTTTTCTCTGCTTCTCTTCTCTTAATCGTTTCTCTTTTAAGAGCTTAACTCTATTTTTACCATCTTCTATAAGCCTTTGTGCCTGTTCTAAAATTTCAATTTCAGCAGGCGAATAGAGTTCTGTAAGTTCGCCAAGAATGACGATTTTAAGGATATTGGCTGCAATGGTGGCTTTGGTTTGCTTGCCTTTCAAAGCCTGACTATTTGAAAAATCGAGCATGATTTAACTCCCTAGATCAGGTTGTTTTTACCATTCTTCGCTGCTTCGTAATGTCATCACGTTTTTCAGATCCATTAGTACAAGTGTAACTAACTCTGCCTGGATGAAATAGCCAATCTCTGTGTACGATTAGTGGATTAGAGACGCTGAAAGGCTGGTGGGTTGATACTGCCCATTAAGGTGTTTACTGGTGGTTCCCAGCTAGTGAAAAACTACTGTTGAAATGGTTCATTACATTAAAACCTTTTTTCTGTATTAAACCTATGGCCCCAGAGTATTCTTTTGATGAGATGGCTCTACTGCGCCATTTTCGCCATCGCATTAGCAAGTACTTTCCCTGCCAGGATTACATCACTGAACTCGCTATATTCATCTGGATGATGAGATATCCCCCCCTTGGACGGAATAAAGATCATCGCTGTCGGCATAACTTGCGCCATGTACATGGCATCATGACCAGCACCGCTATTCATCACTCGATATGGAATATCTTCTTCTTCGGCTGCACTGACTAACGTATGAAATACTGATTCATCTAAATTCACTGGACGATCGTTGCATAATTCAAAAATCTCAAATTTCACATGGTGTAGTTTTTCTGCTTCTTCGATAGAGTAGTACATGTGTTTGACGACGGCATCTACACTATCTTTAATGATGCCGCGAATATCTACCGTGAACTCTACCTCACCCGGAACTACGTTCATTGAGTTTGGATACACATTCATCTTACCCACAGTCCCAACAGTACCTTCATCTTTGCGGATATATGCCTCATGATTAATATCATTAATAATACGAGCAGCAGCACATAAAGCATCAGAACGTAGATCCATTGGTGTTGCACCGGAGTGATCAGCGTGACCATTAACTTTGATACGAAAACGTGTTGGTGCCGCTATCCCTGAAACAATCCCAATATTTTGTCCATAGTTTTCAAGAATATTACCTTGCTCGATATGAGCTTCAACAAATGATTTGTAGCGATTATGATCAAGTTTGACACTTTCAATCTCAGATGGTGATACGCCTGAAGCATCAAAGAAATTCACACCTTCAGAATCAGCATTGGCTAACCACTTTTCAACATCAACGTTTCCAGACATTGCTTTACTAGCCATACATGCAAACCCAAAGCGGGAACTTTCTTCAGCACGAAAAATGATCAACTGAATGGTATGTTTTAGCTTCTGTTCTTTAATCTGCTCTAAGGCGTACAATCCTGCCATTACACCTACAGTGCCGTCGAACTTACCTCCACAATGAACGGTATCTAAGTGTGAGCCAGTAGCAACAATTTTTGCATCTGGATCAATTCCGGGAACACTCGCGAATATATTTCCCATTAGATCTTTGTGTACTTCATAGCCACTCTTTTCCAATAAGTTACACATATAATCATGAGCCGCATTATCAGCCGTTGTATAGGCGAGACGGTACATACCGTCTGAGGTTTCCCCGTACGCATTGACGGCATTAAAAATCTGTTTAAGGTTCGTTGAATCCATACTATTCCCCTTAGCGAACTTTCAAAATCCTAGTAAGGCTTGGCATTATTGGGAGTTCCGTTGTACTAGATTGCGAATRCTTTTTTAATAAACATTAACGAAGAAATATTTCAGCTAGTACATAGAATTAGCTATTTTATATCCACCAACTTGACCACATGATTTACCAAGAGAATGCATACGAACAACGTCTATCCAATCAATGAGCTAAATAACAATTTTCCTGAACAGAGCCGAACTAGTGTAATACTTTCAAGTTTAGTCTTCCTTTCAGTGTGAGCATATGAATTCGTCAAAAAACAATATCACACACCGAAAGCAAGAATATGGCTAGCACTCTATCAAACGGATCCAAGAACTGAACCTTAAGTATTAAAACGGGTATAAGAAGAGTACTTTTTTATAACATGATAACCACTGTTACCGCTAAGGCACTAATCATACCAGGCCATTGGCGCTTCGCTGCTTCTAATGGGCTAACGCCGGCGATCGCAGCAGCTACAATTGTTGCACCTGCTACAGGTGACATCGCTCGACCAAAACAGCCAGCGAGTACCGTTGCAGAACCCATGTCGGGAATGGTCAACCCAAAATCAGCAGCACTTGGCGTCATAGCCTCATTAAAGGCAAATGCAGCTGCATCACCAGAACCGGTTAATACTGCTAGTGCAGATGTGCCTGCTGGGCCTAAAAGTTTAGCTAATTCTGGATAGCCAATTAAAAATCCAAGACCAGCGTCGACAAGACCCGTTGCTTTAAGACCGAATACAAATACTGCAGCAGCAATAATGATCCCAAACACGTTGGCGAACGCTTCACCCATACCGGAGAAGAATGACTTCGTCACTTCAGCTGGATTAGCGCGAGTCACTACAAATGTGTAAAGAACACCGATAAGCATTGCCTGTGGTACACCCATTTTGAGTTCAGGTACTATAGTTGCACCTAGAAGTAGAAGTACAATTGGAACGATCGGTGCAATAGCCCAAAGGAAATTAACTTTTACCTCTTCTAGCTCTGATGTCTCACCGTCAATTATATAGCCAGTATGCTCTTTTTTCACAACAGCAATAGTCGTCAACACGACAGCGCCAAGTAACATTGCAATAATCGTTGGAAGCTGATGGTTCATGATCACATCCATCGGAGAAATGCCAGCCATGTCACCGATGAACGGATTATGCGCCATACCTGGATTTAACATCGAGCCAAATGTACCACCAATAACTGCAGCAGCAGCCACCGCAGGCTGAACACCAGCACGGATCATAACAGGGATGATCGCAGCGCCAGCGGCAGCTGCAGAACCAGCAGCACTTGGCAGGGCAATATTCACTCCGAACGTAATCATTGTACCTGCCGGGATGATTAGTAGCTTAACTTTATCAATTTTAGCTGATAACAGCCGTACGAGGTGCAAATCACATTTGGTATACTTCATTACAAACGCAAAGCCCATTACCGAACAAATGGATTGTATTAGGCTTCCTGATGTCATTCGTTTGGCAAAAGCATCAAAACCGCCCAGTGGATCTAAAGCAATAAATCCCATAGCCAAACCAGAAGTAATAAGAACTAAGCGCGTCTCGTAACCTTTAACCATTGCCAAGATGGTAGCTATTACGACAACTAAAGCTAATATTTCAGTCATATTTTTTCACCTTAATTTTAGTGTTTTGTGCGACTATGACCGGCCCAATAACATTGACCAAGACCAGCATTTAAAAAATAAATTCAGATGACGTTTTACAAATTAACCTAATTCAACCAATACCACGTTAAGGAAGTACTCAATGCCCACAGGGATAATCTCATCGTTAAAATTATATTTAGGAGTGTGAAGGGCTTCACTGTCACCGTTACCAATGAAAATAAATGCACCCGGTATTTGCTCTAAATAAAATGCAAAATCTTCTGCACCACCAACTGGGGTTACGGAACTGTTGAACGCGGCACTTCCTACAGTATTCTTCGCCGCTTGTGATATCACTTCAAACTGGAGAGAAGGGTTGTAGACCGCTGGATAGCGACGGATGTAATTATATTCGATTTCACAGCCATGGACGTTAGCTGCCGCTGTAGCAACTTCCCCAATACGGCGCTCGATCAAATCACGCACATCTGGCTCATAGGCACGAGCAGTACCACGTAGTTGAACTTCTGCAGGAATAATATTCGGTGACTCAAAATTACCAGCGTTCATATAACCTACAGAAACAACACCGGCACGAGCACAATGAATGTTACGACTAACAATGCTCTGTAAGTTCATAATGACATTTGAAGTGGCAAGCATAGGGTCGGTTACTTCATGAGGCATGGCTCCGTGACCGCCGGAGCCTTTAACTTTCATTTCCCAGGTGTCACTACAAGCCATTAGTGCGCCTTTTGCACTTGCTAGAGTACCAAGAGGAATTTTTGGCCAGTTGTGTAAACCATAGATTGCTTCAATATTAGGGAAATCTTTAAACACACCATCATTAATAACGTATTTTGCACCACCATAGCTTTCTTCCGCGGGCTGAAACAACAAGTGAACCTTTCCTGCGAATTCGTTATGTTTAGATAGGTACTTTGCCACACCTAACATCATAGCCATATGGCCATCATGGCCACAGGCGTGCATAACACCTTCATTCTGTGATGTGTAAGGAAGGCCTGTTTTTTCATCGATATGTAATGCATCCATATCGCAACGTAGGCAAATTTCACGCCCTGGACTGACACCATTAATAGTGCCTACAATACCAGTAGTTGCGTACCCAGTTTTGAACGGAATATTAAGCTCACATAGAAATTCTTGAATAATTTTAGCAGTTTCAGTTTCTTTAAAGCCAACTTCTGGATATGAATGAAACCGTTGACGATATACTACCATCTCTTTTGAAATGGCTATTACCTCGCTCTTGTTAACGTCCATCTTATTTACCTTCTCCATGGCTATTATTCATTTTGTTATTAATGAGAAATTTAAATAGTTATTCTCACCACGGTTCAACATCATTAGCAACGCAGCATAGATGCCAAACATGCGATATTTACTTTGCTATAATAAGCTCCATTAGAATCACTTAATGAAGAGAATAAACCCCCATCATCCACATTCTTTATTTAACCCCATACAATGAATTATATTCACTGTATTGTGCATAAAGTTAATTTGGTTATTCTTATGGACACGACATTGTTAGTATTTCGATATCTTCTTCAATTAAAGATATTTAACTGGTTCTTTATAAACACTTAAATAAAATCAAGTCACTTACATAGTCAATGATTTCAAATTTCATGTCTTAGAAATACATCACATTTTTACCATTCAACATAAAACAATTGTTTCTGATTTTTGAGAGCATGACTTTTATTACTGGTTTAAGTATTCTTATATGTTTGCGTGATTCTCTTCCTTATAATTAAAATAACTGGTTCAGTCTTGTAGTCACGCATAGCAATCAGAGAATAAGAGCAAGTATTCTTTATCTCCCTTAATTTATCCCCTCTCACCAAAGCGTTCTGCTGTCACTTTGATAACTTCCAGCACAACATCACTTGCTGCTCTTAAGGAATTAACAGGCAGATATTCATAGATTGAGTGGAAGTTATGAGCCCCTGTGAAAATATTTGGGCATGGCAGGCCTTTTTGTGACAGAACCGCACCATCGTAGCCTCCACGCATAGGTATAGATATAGGTTCAATTCCATTACGACGATAAGCTTCAAAAGCAATATCAATTGGGAAGCGAGCATCTCCTTCGAGACTATTTGCCACGTTCTTATAACTGTCAGTCAAATCAATATCTATACATTGTTTACCCCATAGCATGGTGAAATTGTCAGCCAATTTGTGTAAAAATGCCATCCGCTGTGCATAACCTTGCTTGGTAAAATCTCGAACATCCAGTTTAAGCACCGTTTTTGCACTATTACCTTCGAGTTGCTTAACCCAGTAGTAACCTTCTGTACCATCTGTGTATTCAGGCGCTTCTCCCCCCGGTAACATAGTGATAAATTTATGAGCCATCAGCAAAGAGTTTTTCAGCTTTCCTTTAGCTGACATCGGATGAGCTGATTGTCCGTTAAAGGTTACAACGGCATTACCTGCGTTCCAATTTTCATGGACAAAATCTCCAATGCCGCAACAATCAAGGGTGTAACCAAAATCAGCATCAAATGCAGAGACATCAAAAGCTTTGGCTCCGAGTAAGCCTTGCTCCTCATCCGGAACGAAGGCAACTTTAACTATTCCGTGCTTGATCTCTGGATTCTCTTTCAGTGATTGTAATGCATTTAAAATGGCTGCAATTGCGGCCTTATCATCAGCCCCCAACAAACTTAAACCATCAGTAGTAATAATCCGATCACCTTGATATTTCGCTAGTTCAGGAAACTCGCTTAGCTTAAGGTAAATTCCCTGCTCCTGGTTTAAACAGATATCTCCACCTTGATAGTTGATAATTTTAGCCTTGGTATCTGCGGTCTGCTCTGCACTAGTATCAAGATGGCCAAAGAAAGAAACAACTGGAATGTCAGCATTGATATTTGCTGGAAATGTTGCTGTTAAAATCGCAGTATCCCGCAACTTGATATCAACTAATCCTAGTTCATGTAACTCTTTAGCGACCAACTCTGCTAATTCCATCTGTCCAGAAGATGATGGCATTACACCCTGCGCACCATTTTCTTTATTCGTTGTGGTATTAATTTTTGTATAGTTAATAAAGCGATCAACTATGTCCATAGGAACCCCATATAATTACTTACACTTCATCTATTGTAAGAGATTAAAATGAAATGAATTTGCGATTACGTTCACAAACACAATTCCAAATAAAAAGTAAAACCAAAAGAACTGGTTCTGTCACAAACATTCCATTTTAACGAATATTATTCACCAATTATTCTGACTAACCCAGAGTTCCTGGTTACTATTAAATCAACGAAACGTTTCCATTAATTTCACTTTCCCATATTATTCACACTGAATATTATGCATTACTTCCTTAAATTATCGAGAGTATTAAAGGCTCTCGTTCAACAATGCCATTAGCGAAAACAATCAACATTGCATCAAGTACTCAGCCGTTCCCTCGTCTATGATTAAATCCGATACATAGCCTCCCAATATTGCTCCTCGGGTCGCCTCGTAATTGTTTTCACCACCAGCAATAAATATACGCTGTGTGATATGACGTAGCTGAGCCAGACTGATACCAAGAACCCGTGGATCTAGCTGGCCAAGCACTGGTTGACCTTCTTTATCGTAAAATCGGCCACAAATAACACCTACCGCACCTAATTCTCTATATGCCTCCATTTCTTCGGCGGTCAAAACCCCACATCGAATCAATGGATTCTCGTTTCGGCAGCTTCCTACAACAAACAATGCTCTGTTGCATTTTGTTAAGGTAGCAAAATTAGCTCGGATGATCGGCTCTGCCTGTAACTCCATCGCTAATCGGGAGCTTGAAACAACAGCGGGCACATGAAGATTAACGCATGTTCCCGATAATTTATTGGCTATCAGTGATGATGATTCAATCGTCGTAAAATCGGGTTGAGACGGCATAGAACCTAACATCTGCAATACCGTCACATTATTAAGGGCCTTGGGCGTCATAATCTGTCCCATCTGGTGAATAGTTCTTCCCCAGGCAACCCCAACGACATCGTTATCTTGTACAACCTGACTTAAATACATTGCGCCTGCACTGGCCAGCCTTGTACGCGGGTGCATGTTCGCATCCCCTTCGGGAATAATCATGACATTTTTCAGGTTAAATTTACTTTTAATACTTAATGCTTTATCTATTGATGAAAATGACTTTTGGTCAAGATTAATTTGGACAAAACCTTTCTCTCTTGCCGTTTGTAAATACTTAACAACGGTTACACGTGATACTTCCATCACCTTTGCGATTTCGGTCTGATTCAGTCCGTCTTGGTAATACAACCAAGTTGCCTGCAATACGGGATCACCATTAAATGAATTCATTTTATTTACCAATTTTGTGCTCACTATCACGACCTATCAATTATTAATGGTGAAAAAACAAACTATGTCTCATTTCTTTTCAATCTTTCAATGGAATAATACCACCCATTGACTATACAAAAGAACAGGCAACATAACAAAAGTAAAGGTGATTTTATGTTAAAAAATATTGACCCATTGTTGAACCCCGATGTTCTCTATGCCTTGCAGGCCATGGGACATGGCGACTCGCTTGCAATTGTTGATGCAAACTTCCCTGCTCATTCAAAAGCAACTAAGCACGTTGTTTCGCTTTCTGGCAACACCGCCAGTGACACTTTAAAAGCCATTTTAACCGTACTCCCTCTCGACCAATTTGAACAGTTTCCTATAAAAACCATGAGTCAAATTGACAGCGACACCTCGTCAGAAGCAGCCCTGGATTTTACTTATATCATTGATAAAAGTGAAGAATCAAACCACAAAAGTGAACCAATTGAACGTCAACGATTCTATGAGTTAGTTGAAAAATGCCAACTTGTCATTAGCACATCAGATCTACGCCCCTATGCCTGCTTAATACTCACCAAAGGCGTCATTTTTGGTTAAGGCGATAAACTCATCTAACTCAAACGGAGATGGGAGTTCAAAAAACATACAGTAACTTCTTAAATTGATGCACTTATCACAGAACACCCAACAAGTGTCATATAGCATTTACAATTGTAAAGCACAGTAACTCTATGATTGGAGAAACAGATGCCAGAGCATCCACATAGTATTGAAATCAATTCAATCAAAAAACAATTTGGCAGTAACGTCGTTTTGCATGACATAAGTTTGTCGTTAACTGGTGGAGAAGTATTAGCACTGATGGGTGCTAATGGTGCAGGTAAATCCACGTTGGTTAAAATTCTGAGTGGTGTTTACAGTTCAGACCATGGGAGCATTTCAATCAATGGTAAAGCCTATGAGTTAGATAGCCCCAAGCAAGCTCGTGATGCCGGGATAATTACGGTACACCAAATAATTAATGATGGTGTGGTGCAAGATCTGACGATTGCTGAAAATCTTCTACTTGACCAATTATGTGATGGTCGATTTCCAACATTTATTGATAAAAATAAATTACATGAGCAAGCCAAAAAGATTGCTCAGAATGTAGGTCTGGATTTACCTCTGGATAAGCCCGTGTCTGAACTTAGCCAGGCAGAGAGGCAGCTTGTTTCTATTGCCAGAGCGTTATCAGAAAAACCCAGATTGCTCATTTTGGATGAACCGACATCAAGCCTTTCTGAAAAAGAAGCACAAAAATTGTTTGATGCTGTCATTAAAATGCGAGATCAAGGTGCTGCCATCATTTATATATCTCATCGCATGTCAGATATTAGAAAATTAGCAAATCGTATTGCAGCCTTACGTGAAGGTCGTATTGTTGGCTTATTTGAGCCACCTTTAAATTATGATGCTGCCGTTGACGCAATGCTAGGACATGCCGTAGGAGAAGTTAACCATAGTTATCAAGCCGGAAATAATGAAGTTATCTCACTAAAACAAGTTAGATTGACTAATGATTCTGAACCATTCGACTTATCGTTTAAATGTGGCGAGATTGTTGCCTTAACGGGATTACTTTCATCTGGGTGTACTAATGTCGTTGAAGGGCTGTTTGGTATGCGTGAATTTCATTCCGGTTCAATTTTATTACATGGACAAGAATGGAAACCATTAACACCCAACAATGCAATTAATCATGGTGTTTTCATGGTTCAAGAAGATCGTGGGAATAATGCTGTTATTTCTGACTTGTCAATTGAACAAAATGTTAGCTTTCCATTTCTAAAATCCTTCTGCCGCTTTGGTTTTATCAATAAGCAAAAAGAAAAACAAAAAGTTACAGAAGTGATCAACAAAACCAAAGTTAAATATTCTGACCAAACAGATTTAATGTCTAGTTTATCTGGTGGGAATCAACAAAAAGCGATGGTTGCACGTTGGATGATGAATGACTGCAAAGTGTTATTACTCAATGAACCCTTTCAAGGCGTTGATATCTCTTCGAGAAGACAAATTGGTCAGCTATTAAGAAAAACAGCCGAAAACCGAGCAACAATCGCTGTTTGTACAGATATTGAAGAAGCGCTTGAAATCGCTGATACCATACTTGTTTTTAACCACAACAACCTTGTTGGGGAACATAGGATCGACCAGGTTCACATGCCAACAATAATCAAGCAAATTGCTGCAGCACCTGAAACATTAACCAAAAATGTAATCAACAATACTATCACCGAAAGAGCTGATAAAACGGTGACGGATCCTGAACCTGTTGATAATGATAATTTAACATCTGTGGAGGCTAGTTAATGGAAAATATAAAAGAGCACGCCATTAAATATGGATTGTTAGCTCTACTTGCATTGATGGTTATTATTTTTACTGTCGCTGAACCCGCATTTCTAAGCATGATTAATATGATGATCATATTACAATCTGTATCCATTGTTGCCATTCTGGCATTAGGGGTAACAGCCACGCTTGCCGTTAACGGTTTCGACTTATCCATTGGTTCAACCGCTGCTTTCTCTATGATGACGGCCAGTTACGTGATGGTCGTGTTTGACGGTGGAACGACAATGGCTATTCTCGCAGCAATTAGTGTGGGTGTAATTGTCGGCTTAATCAATGGCTTCCTTACCGTGCAAATGCGTGTGCCTGATTTGCTAACAACATTGGGGATGATGTTCCTGCTACTCGGACTTCAACTTATTCCGACACAAGGTCGTTCAATTTCAACCGGAATGAGCATTGGCGATGGTGAAATTGCACAAGGTGCATTCACTGACACATTCCTGTTTTTAGGTCGTGCCCGTCTGTTTGACATTATTCCTGTACCCGTTGTGATCATGCTTGTACTTGCTGTTATTACTTATCTGTTTCTAGAACGCACACGTCACGGTCGCGTTATGTACGCTATCGGTTCTAACGAGCAAGCATCACGCCTTGCTGGCGCTCGTGTAAAGTTCTATCGGTACGTTGCGTATGTTATGTCTGGAGTGTACGCCTCAATCGGTGGGATCTTACTTGCAGCTCGAATCGGCCGAGGGGATGTCAGCTCTGGAAACTCTTTACTTATGGATGGTGTTGCGGGTGCATTGATTGGTTTTGCCGTGCTTGGTGCAGCCCGCCCGAATGCCCAGGGTTCTGCCATTGGTGCACTTTTTGTTGGTGTCCTGCTAAATGGCCTAACCATGATGAACACTCCTTATTACACCCAAGATTTTATCAAAGGTCTCGTGCTGGTCGCGGCACTAATGTTTACCTTCGGCTTGTCCAATAAACGCACATAGTTCAAAAAAGGATTATTAGAATGAACAAAACTCTGAAAGTACTTACTTTATGCGCTACTGCTGTTGGCCTTATTGCAACAACAGGTGCCAGTGCGGAAACAAAGTCCCCGTTTGAGGGTAAAAAGATGAAAATCGCCCATGTGCGATACTTATCACAAGGTGATTTTCCAGAGCTTTATCTTAAAGGTGTTAAGCGCCAGGCTGCAGCACTCGGATTAAAACTCGACGTATACGATGCCCGACAAGATGCATCCTTGCAACGAAACCAATTAGAACAAGCCATTATGAAAGGTTACGATGGTATTGTACTTCAGCATGGTTTTACCGAATCACTGAAAGACCTGGCCGATATGGCTGTTCAAAATGGCATTAAAGTTGTCGCTTTCGACGTTAATGCAGACAATCCGGCTATTCCGCAAATCAATCAGGATGACCACGAGATTGCACGTTTATCACTTGAACAAGCTGTAAAAGATAATGGTGAAAAATGGAAAGCAGCCTATGTCTATGTGCCGGGCATTCCACCACTTGATCGAAGAGATGAAGTTTTTAACGAATTCAAAAATAAGTACCCAAATATTTCTGAAGTTGCTCGATTTGGCACAATGAATAACCCTATCCCGAATATGGTTGCTGACCAAGCGGCGGCGGTATTCCGTGCAAATCCGGATATTACCGTAGCCTTCTCGCCATACGATGAGTTCGCCAAAGGGATCAAAATTGCTGTTGATGAAGCCGGGTTAAGTAAGACGGTCAAAATTTACAGTGCCGACATCTCTAATTCCGATATTCAAGCAATGCGTGAACCTAATAGTGCGTGGGTTGCAACTGCCGCGACGAATCCTTCTATCATGGGCGAAGTAAGTGTTCGGGCGCTTGCCATGCTGCTAAATGGTGACAAAGTAAGTGCTAATGTTGTCGTTCCGCCAGTATTGGTAACACAGGGCACACTTAACGAAAATAACATTAAGAATATGGATGACTTGGTTAATAAAATACCTGAATTCTCAAGTTCTGATGTACTAACTCCAGATTGGATGCCTCTGCCTTAAACGAAGCTCAATTAATATCAAATACAGTGGCGGCGTTCTGCCGCCACTTAAATAGAATTAATCAGGAAGGTTGCTATGACGCTAGAAACGCCTGTCGGTTACAAAGCTCAGACTATTGAATCACTACCCGGATACTTAAAAGAACATTTACCGACTAAATTACATCTTGGTGGTGAGCCTGAAACGTGGGAAATTAATGAAATCGGTGACGGTAATTTAAATCTGGTTTTTATTGTTAGTGGTAAAGAAAAATCAATTATCGTTAAGCAGGCACTGCCTTACGTTCGAGCCGCTGGTGAAAGTTGGCCGCTATCTCTTACACGTGCATTTTTTGAATTTAATATATTAGTTGAAGAACGTAAACATGCGGGGGGTGAATTAGTTCCTGAAGCTTATTTCTATGATGAACAAATGGCATTATTTGTCATGGAGTTCCTGACACCTCATATCATTCTTCGCAAAGAGTTAATTGCAGGGAAAAAATTCGAAAATCTATCAAACGATGTTGGAGTTTTCCTAGCACGAACACTATTCCACACCTCTGACATTGGTATGGATGCCGCTGAAAAGAAAACATTAGTGTCTCGCTTTGCTTTGAATCACGAGCTGTGCAAAATCACAGAAGATTTGATCTTCTCTGAACCTTATTTCGATGCTGACCGAAATAACTGGACGACACCTGAACTCGATAAAGATGTTGCTGCTGTTTGGCAAGACAAAGAAATGATTCAAGTGGCAATGAAATACAAATATAAATTCATGACCGAAGCACAAGCATTGGTTCATGGCGATTTACACTCTGGTTCAATCATGGTCACCGAAACTGATACCAAAGTTATTGATCCTGAATTTGGTTTTTACGCACCAATGGCATTTGACATAGGTAACTATATTGGCAATTTGTTCATGTCGTATTTCTCACAGGATGGCCATCAATCAATTAAAGCGACCTGTGATATTTATAAAGAATGGTTAGTGGAGCAAATCGAAAAAACCTGGACAGTCTTTGAGTCTGAATTCCGGACCCTCTGGCGAAATAAACAAATTGGTGATGCATATCCAAATTCCATTTATCAGGATAGTCAGCATGATCATACATTGCTTAACGCTGCACAAGATGATTTCTTTCGTTCCCTATTTATCGACACGTTAGTTAATGCAGGTTTAGAAATGAATCGCCGTATTATCGGATTTGCTGGCGTCGCTGATTTCAAGCAAATTGAAAATACTGAACTCCGTGTTCAATGTGAGCGTCGTGCATTAAAGTTAGCGCGTCAACTCATCGTGAATGCAGAGAGTTTTACGAATATTGAGCATGTTGGTAAGTTCGCAAGTCAGTGCTAAGAGGTTGTTATGAAAATTAAAGGCAAACATTACCGTTCAGTATGGGTTTCTCAGGATGAACGTACGGTTGAAATTCTTGACCAGACAAAACTCCCTTTTGAACTCGAGATCATTCAACTCCATACGATGAATGATGCTGCGACCTCAATTAAAGATATGTGGGTTCGTGGTGCTCCACTGATTGGTGCGGTAGCAGCGTACGGCGTGGCGCTTGCCATGCGTGAAGATAACAGCAACGAGAATCTTCAAAATGCCTATGATGTTCTCATCAAAACACGCCCGACAGCCGTCAACCTAAAGTGGGCCCTGGAGCGTATTTGTCCGGTTCTTACAGATACACCACCAGCCGACCGTGAAGACACAGCGTATAAACTTGCAGCTGAAATTTCAGATGAAGACGTTGAAATCTGCCGGCAGATTGGTGAAAACGGTTTAGCCATTATCAAAGAAATTGCGGCAAAAAAACAAGACGGCGACACGATTAATATTTTAACGCACTGCAATGCAGGTTGGCTGGCGACGGTTGATTGGGGCACAGCGCTCTCGCCTATTTATATGGCACATGAAGCTGGTCTTAACATTCATGTTTGGGTTGATGAAACGCGCCCACGCAACCAAGGTGGGTTAACGTCATTTGAGCTTGGCAGTCATGGGGTTCCCCACACTCTTATTGCAGATAATGCTGGTGGGCATTTAATGCAGCATGGCCAAGTTGATATGTGTATCGTCGGAACCGACCGTACAACAGCTCGTGGTGACGTCTGTAACAAAATTGGTACTTACCTGAAAGCACTCGCTGCAAAGGCTAATAATGTACCCTTTTACGTTGCCCTTCCTTCTCCAACTTTAGATTTTTCTGTCTGGGATGGTGTTAAAGAAATCCCTATCGAACAACGGTCCGGCGAAGAACAATCACATGTATATGGAATAGATTCTGAAGGGAAGCGTAATTGGGTTAATACTGCGCCAGAAGGTACAACCTGCGGAAATTATGCGTTTGATGTCACCCCGGCTGAATATGTTTCAGGTTTAATTACAGAACGTGGCGTCTGTGATGCCAGCCCTGAAGGACTGAAGACATTGTTTCCTGAATTCAATTAATTTCAAATCAAACATTGTCTAAGCAACCCTCATTCAATGGGGGTTGTGTAAGACAATATTAAATAGGTTAAATATTTAATATGGAAAGAATCAATTYATCCCGCTCAATAATAGATACTTGTATTGAGATGACCCGATTAGGCCTTAATCAGGGAACGTCAGGGAACGTCAGTGCCCGTTTTGATAATGGTATGCTCATTACCCCAAGCGGTGTTCCCTATGAAGAAATAACTGAAGATAAAATCGTCTTTGTTAGTGCTGATGGCAAATTTGAAGAAGGTAAAGTACCTTCTAGTGAATGGCACTTCCACCTGTCTTGTTATAAAGCACGACCTGAAATGAACGCAGTCGTTCACAACCACGCTGTTAACTCCACGGCAGTATCGATTTTAAATAAGGCGATCCCTGCAATTCACTACATGGTGGCAGTTTCAGGAACAGATCATATTCCTTGTATCCCCTATTCGACTTTCGGAACGAATGAACTTGCAGATAGTGTAGAAGCCGGTATCAAACAGAGTAAAGCATTAATATTGCAACATCATGGAATGATTGTTACCGAAATCAACTTGAAGAAAGCCTTATGGTTAGCACAAGAAGTCGATGTGCTGGCAAATCTTTATCTAAAATGTCTAGCTGTAACAGAAAATGTTCCCGTGCTCTCTTCTGAAGAGATGAAAATTGTATTAGACAAGTTTAAAACATATGGCCTACGTGTCGAAAAATAATAGTGGTGACCACTATTGGGCTTGCTCGTTACCCCATCGAAGCATTCCGTAAGTAATTTTATCTACTGATTCATATCCTACCTGGCAGTTCACTCTGTCAGGCGCTACTTAAACTGACAAACCTACGCTCGAAAACTTCCAATTGCCTGCAAAACCGACCTCTTTACGACTGGGATAATGCTTAATTTTCGAGATCCTGTCTATGAGACATCTTTCAGCATACATTTGTCAAAAAATTTATACTGTGTGGTGTCATCTTTTTTGGCCTCATACATCGCCATATCTGAGAACCTAACAATATCTTCACTATTTGTAGCATCATCTGGAGAGATCGCGATACCAATACTCGGTGAAATTTTAATAGCCTCAGCTTTCATAATAATAGGTGACATAAATGCATCTAAAATATTTTTAGCAATGTTATCGACTTCTGATACATTATTTATATTTTTTAATAGAATTATAAATTCATCACCACCGACACGGAAAACTCCATCACCGGAGCGTACCGAACTTCTTAATCTAGAGGCTGTTTCTTTGAGTATAATGTCACCAACGTCGTGACCAAATGAATCATTTATATGTTTAAACTTGTTCAAATCTAAGAAAAAAACAACAACTTTCGAGTCAGTCAAACTAGACTCTTCGATCGCACTATCGATTTCTTCAAAAACCGTCGCTCTATTTTTTAATCCTGTCAGCTCATCATGAAAAGCTTTGTGGCGCAAAGTTTGTGTTCTGTTATGTACTTTTTCACTCATGCTATAAAAGTTAGAGAGCAGAATACCCATCTCATCATTCGAGACAACATCTGGTATTTCAACTTTTTCTCCCTCTTTCATTTTAGCAGTACTAGAAAGTAATAGATTCATCGGCGTGAATAGTCGATTATTTGTGAACGAGAATGTAAATATCGCAAACAGAGAGAAAAACACTATCTCAACAACAATAGAAGTCGTTATCCTCCCTCTAATTTCTCGAAGACCGCCTTTTCTTTGCTCCAGTAATATCTCTTCCGCATGAATAAACTCTTTAATGTCCTCTCTTATTTTGTCCATATAGAGTTTACCTTTGTCCATCAGTACTATTTGACGAGCTTCTTCTATGCGGTTTTGTTCTGCAAGCATAATGGTCTGAGCTAGTTCATCATTCTTTAGCTTTATATTAGCTTCGATTGTGCTTAAGCGCTCTTGTTGCTCAGGATTATCCAAAGTTAACTTTTTCAGTTTTTTTAACAGGATTACTGACTCCTGCTTACCGGAGTAGTATGGTTCTAAGTAAGAAGAACTCAGCGTTATTAAATACCCTCTTTGCCCGGTTTCGGCATCCTTCAGGGTCCCTAGCAAGCGTTGCGAAGTGTAGAGAACCTTATCAGTATGGGCCACCCATTGGACTTTATCTTCACCATTTGACTCTAACATTAAAGTGAAAACTGAATTCCCAATGGACGTAACAAACAGAATAATCAAAAGTATTGTTAATTTTAAACGTACGCTCATCTGATTTTAACCTGCTTCCTTGCTTATGCCGTATTTTGGACAACGGCACGCCAATTAACTGATGAACAGGCATACCCAGCCCTGTAACTTTGCATATGTCCTTGAACCGGCCCAATTTCTCTGCGAATTGAACGTTCTAATCCAAGAGTCCCAGTTATGGGCAGGTAACACTCTACCTTTATTCTGTTCCAAAGCGCTTCTAGCTGTCGGTACACAGAAGGACGATTATGACAACATAATCGATATAATCAACATGATCATACTGGCGGAGTTCATTGTTCCGATGTATGCAATTTCCCAAAAATCAGCTAGCTTGATACCTCCTGATAGCGGGAGTTGCGCAATATTTGGGTATATACCCAAGTTACCTCAAGATGCTCGTTTCAACGAGAATTTCCAGGTACTAAGGTCAGGCGCTGATTTGCAGATATAGTCGCTCTACATCAAAAATCAGCAACGCAACATTAGTGACTGGAAAACTCGCCCTTCGGGAGTGACCCAGCCAGCCCACTTCTGTGTCAAATGCACTCGAAAGGACCCGTCATTCCTTCGCACATTTTCCTTGAATTGAACTGGCTGGTATCACTCTGAATCCGGCATCTTGAGGTAACTTGGGTATACAGGCAATCAAGTCGGGACTTGTACGGAAAACAGGAAGAGGCTGAATTATATTCTATATTTTAACTATAGATGCGTATTGGGTCACTCCGTTGTTATCACGCATGAAGCCAAACAATGTATAGGAACAACCAAAAACTACGAGGCCGCCATGCATACATACTTTTATCTAGATATTGAAAGCATTGAGAGTTTATATTCACAGACTGCCGACTCGGAGGAATCAACACTTAATGCAAAGCACCACTCAACCACGGAACAAAAATTGGCTATACTCCTCAAACTTCTGAAGAAACAAGGCAAATTGTTGAACTCTTTGGACGAAGCTCTCGAGAAGGCAAAAAAGGCAGAGGCAGAACCTATATATTTTGAGTTTGTAGAAAATTGTTTAATCCCCAAAAGGAATGAATTTGAGTCTGCTGACGAGTTCTTCACATACCTTCATTACACGCAATTTATTGAATTCACATTTGGCCGACATCCTGATATAGAAATGACGGGGAGTCTCTACAAGTTCAAGCACGCAAGAAAAGAAAAAACGAGAAGTATACTAAGTCCCCATCTTCAATTAATTATGAGCAGTGGAGAAGTTAAAATGAAAGGCTTTGCCTTACTTCATTCAGCGCCTTGCTACGTTAAACCTTTTTATTTAAGTAGCATATGATCGCTTCGGAAACTAAATCCAGTATGTCGGAATACACATGGCCGAAAACAAAGGAGTCACGTCAGCCCTGTCACCGCCTTTAGACTTTGATGAGTTCTGCCGGATGCATAGATAATGCGGCGTTCAACCAACTGAACTAAGAGGGAATTATTTGGAGCGGGCAGCGGAAATCGAACCCGCATCAGCAGCTTGGAAGGATTATACCCACCCGTACTTTTGCACCGTAAAACGCAAGAATAAGGCAAATTCGTTTAAAGGAAGCACAAACGGTATAAAATTTACATCAGATAAGGTCGGAGCAGTTCTGTTACATACAAAATGCTTCACGATTAGCCGTACATTTCTTTTTTCTCTACCATAAAATACTGTTAGTATTACCAACTTTACTTATTGTCGACCGTGACATTAACAGGCAGTGACCGTTGTTGGGAGTGAACAATGCCAAGAGTTAGCCAAGCTGTTGCAGCTAAAACCAGACAAAAAATCATCGAAGTATCCTTTGATATTGCGATGAATGACGGCTTTGATAACCTAACATTCAGTACGATCGCCAAAAGAGTGGGTATTGCTCGATCAGGTATTAATGCGCACTTTAAGTTGAAAGCTGAT
This sequence comes from Photobacterium sagamiensis, assembly GCF_050337085.1. NCBI lineage: Bacteria > Pseudomonadati > Pseudomonadota > Gammaproteobacteria > Vibrionales > Vibrionaceae > Photobacterium > Photobacterium sagamiensis. The sequence continues at coordinate 30,535 of NZ_JAKJSP010000070.1, forward strand.
TTAATCAATGAGTTAACACCATTGTTTGCCGAGATAATTGAGCGCCCATTGATCTTCACTTCACCGGATGCGTTCTTTACATCATGGGTTTACGCTATCCACCATGAACCAGAGTTTGTCAAAGCCATCAGCCAATCAGAGGCTATTATCTCACCCAAAAAGGGCGTTAAAGGTTTATTTGGCAAGATTGCCGGCGACCCTAAGGAAGTTGAACGCTGTATCTATCTAAGTATCGGGTACGCGGTTGTGCACTTATCGCAAGAAGAGCCTGAATTCGCGGAGCAACCAAATAAGGAATTGCCCTGATCAATATTAACTATGATGTTTTTTTGTTCAGCACAGGCAAATACTGCTCGCACCTCAGAGGAGGTATTACTCCAAGTTAATTGAGGCTGATTTCTCATGATTAGCTTAAACATTGCTTATCGACATTCGCTCGTTTAGTTATTTGCCACCACTACTGTTATCTTTGGGAATAGGCATGTGTTACTCGCAAGGTACTAAAGCGCGAATATGCCCTCATTAAGTATCAACACGCTCAGCGGCATCAGTGCATTGTTGAACAGCCTGTCTTGCTGCCTTACGGGCCACGGGCGAAGCAATATCTGGGTGAAAATATGGTGAAGGCTTCATCACCGATTAATGACGTAATCCTACCGGAAAGATACATGCCCAACACATCATCAGATAGCTTACTTGTCGGCAAGGCCAAAGGTGCACTGCTCGGCCTCGCACTGGGAGATGCACTTGGCACGACTCTGGAATTCAAGCCTCCAGGGACGTTCGAGCCTATCACTGACCTGTAGGGAGGCGGCCCCTTCGGGCTTAACCCAGGCCAGTGGACAGACGACACATCGATGGCACTCTGTCTGGCAGACAGCCTGCTGGCGACAGGTAAAAACGATCTCGCAGACCAGATGTCACGCTATGTGCGGTGGGCCAAGGATGGCGAAAATTCATCAACTGGCAGCTGCTTTGATATCGGAAACACCGTTAGGCAGGCTCTGGATACATTTCTTGCAACCGGCAAGGCCAAGGCAGGCCGTGATGATGAGTACAGTGCAGGCAATGGTAGCCTGATGCGGGTTGCCCCGATCGCCCTGTTCTATCATTCCAAGTCGCTTCCCGTACTGCTCAAGGCCGCCGCCGATGCCAGCATGACCACCCATTCCGAGCCACGCTGTATCCAGGCGTGCCAGCTTTATTGCTACTACCTGCAGAGGCTACTGCGCAGCCCGGACACACCAACGAAGGCAACCCTGCTGCTTAAGCTGGCCAAGCCAATGCAATCTAAGATCGAGAACTGGCACCCACAGATCAAGGCCATTGCCGGGGGCGGTTTTACCCGTAAATCCGTATCACAGATCAAGGGCAGCGGCTTTGTGGTCGAGTCACTGGAAGCGGCACTGTGGTGCTTCTGGCACAGCGACTCGTTCGAGCAGGGCGCCCTGATGGCGGCAAACCTCGGTGATGATGCCGATACCACGGCGGCTATCTACGGCCAGCTTGCCGGTGCCTACTACGGCTATCAGGGATTGCCGCAAAGATGGCTCGACAAACTGTATTGGCGGGCACACATCGAAGATCTGGCACTGATGCTGGTCCGGTTCCCGACCCGGCAGAAAATTAGCAAGTTCGTACAGTTAAACCACGAGTGGATAAATACGCTCAACGAGGATCAACCATTGTCTGATTCTCAGCAACAGCAGGCCAACAACCAATTCTTTGCCGCTCTGGCTCACTACGATATCTGCATAACGGGCCTTGACTGGATACACTGGTTCGAGCGCAGCCGACTCAAAGAGCTAACAAGGCCCCAGTTACAAGAATGGATTACTACTGCCGGCACGGGACAGCTACTGGCCTATCTAACTGCGCTGGTACGCTCCGAGCGGTTCTGTCGTGGAACCATCGCCGAGAGCATAGCTCTGGGCACACTACAGGCAGTTATTTCTGGACTGAACGGAAAGGCCGACAAGACATGAGCCAGTCAATCGAGGGTTGGATTTACCTCGATAGCGTCACGGCTAGCAACGATATGCCATGTTTCAATTTTCATTGTTGCCCTTACAAAAGCTTTACTACATTACAGAGCCAAAAGATGACGGCTCCTGAATTGGGCATCCCAACCAGTTAACGGCCGAGTCCTGCTGGTTCAAGCTCCCTCGCCGATATATTCAATATTACATACTGTTCCATAACTATTGTCCCTTCAACTTATAAACTTCACCAAAATCACTACATCGGTAAACGCAGCTTATACCTATCAACTTTTGTCACCAGCGACGATGGATCCGTACAAATAAATTTCCTTGGCAGTTAATACAGATCATCCAAGCCACTTATCCTTTAGAACACCGCACTTGATTGCCTTTCCTAAGCCTCCTTGTTTCTTCATGCGGTCGAACTCTTTGAACTGTCCATTAGTAACACGGCGCTTAAAGGCTTTGGTTCGTTTAGCCACGTTGTACTTATCAGCCACCTTCAGGCGCATGATCTTCTTTTCAGGCATATTGATACGGCCCTCTAACTTGCACATATCAATCTGAGCAAAGATGGTGCCGATATCTTTCGCTGATTTAGCCATTGCTGGCGCGGCCACCAGCGACGAAAGTAGAATTGTAGCGATAATTGTCTTTTTCATTTTTGTTCCCCTTTAATGGCCACTTGTTAGCGGGCCTAAATATTTGTTTTGTTATTACAGCTTCATGTAAGGACACATTTCAGTAATACCAACACTAACTGTTGAACTGTCGTCGTACACGCATACTTTCCGAGAGCCATTTATATAGCTATTTGTAAGATTTGCCGCTGTTGCTGTGCATGAAACCGCTAATAGCACTAGTGCGATTAATTTGTTCATTTTGTGCCTTGTCATAATTTTCAATGAATTACTTTTTACGTTGAGCTTTCATTCCGTCGCTCTGCGCTTGATATCCCTAATGAGTTCAGCGCCCTTTACCAAAACCTGTTGCTGGGAGTGAGTACCATGAATCCAATCACGCCAAGAACTAAGACTAGAAAGGCATCAATAACCAAACTATTCACCTAGTACTCTTTCACATAAATTATGAATAGTTGAAGCCCCTAAACATGTCATCCCGGAATAGAGGAACGAGATATCCGGGATCCAGTTCAAACGTGTGCCCCTTAGATTCCGTATAAGTTCGTTCCTCACTTTACGGAATGACGTAGTTTGGTGACTGAACTCGTCAAAACTGCTGCGATCCCATAACCGACGCCTAGCGCCATTGCAAAAACTACTGCTACTTTCATTTGTCTTGGCCCTCTTGATTTCTCTCTTAACGGTTAAGTGAATAGTCTTATGCGTTTCGCCTGGTTAGTGTTGAGGGGGCTAATACTAACAATGAATCAGACCAAAATAAAGTACACTGACCATTATTTTACAGTGAGACTCATTTTAGCCAAATGACGAGAAATAACAAAAAGAACTGAGTTGTCGTTCACGTTGAGTTAATTAAATAATATGTATAGTTCAGCAACTTGACTGTTAACGGACTGAAAAAATGAAAAAAGCAATTCTAGCAATTCTAGCAATTCTAGCAATGGTGATCTCTTCCGCGGTTTCTATCCAAGCTATGGCTGAGACAAGGAGTATTGAAAGCAATGAGCTGGCTCATCAAAGTTTTAAACCTAACTCCGAGGAAGAGCAAAAAAACTGGTACAGATCTCTTAGAGTTGAAGATTGGGTTCAGCTTGGGGCAGAAGAAACGGATTTGATTAAAACTATGAACCGTATCGTTCCACATGGAGACAGCGATCTAAAAGACCAGTACAACGAGGATAAGTCAGGATATTGGACTTATGAGTTTTCTATAACCGCAGATAAAGTAGCAAACCTTGCGCATGACGCAAAACAATTCCAAAGAGCATCCGCTCTATGTCTTGTAGCTAGCTAGCCTAACCTTCAAAGACCAAATGAGATATTTGCGCTAGAAAAATCAGTAGAATTCTATATGAAAGCCGCAATTGCTCGTGGTGATGATGCAGAGCTCGTATGGATGAATAGAGAGGACGGGAAGAAGATCCCTGGAATTCTTCATAAACCAATTAATGCGAAAAAAGGTATGCCGGCAATTATTTGGTCTGGTGGCGTAGATAAGACGTTGGTTGAGCATAGAGAAGATATTAAGCCTCTTATAGAACGAGGTTATGCGGTTCTTACATTTGACATGCCGGGGGGAGGGCTTGATTACCGCAACAGCATGGAGTTGGGTAAAGAAGATTAAGCCAACAGCCCACCTTAAAAAGTGGGCTTATTAATTGCTATTTGTTAAACGGACTATCTCCGTAATCCTCCCACGACTTATAAGGCGTGGTTAACTCCTGCTTACCTCGCCAACACTCCCGAACGATCAAGCTTTTGCACTCAGCCGTATCTCTATGCTTATTAGCTTCAGCAATACCAATAAGGCGGCTAAATGCTGGCACACGTTTGCGCTTTGACAGGTTAAAACAAGGGTAATCACCCTCTAGCCCTAGCATGAACGCCGCTAGAATGACGTCAGTTGTTGATACGTACCGACCGCCCCATTGCTCAACGCAGTGCTTTAAAGTTGTATAGTCTTTAACTTGCTTAACAGTTCGTTTTTGTGCGTCTAACCATTCGTAAGCAATTCTTACGCAATCGTTATGCTCATGATGTGGCAAATCGTCACACCAAGACAAATAAGATCCGCTTGCTCGTCTTGATATGTTCGCTTTGGCTCGATGTATGTCACCATCCGTTATTCTATGCTTAGACACTGTTTTCTTATCCCTCTTGTGTTAAGTTGCCAGTAAAATTATAACAGACGGTGTAAGTTATTCGTGATCATTAAAATTGCACAACAGCACTTCAAATCGACGTGTTTTGCAATATCATTTTTCTTAGATGAGAACCCACTCAAATTCACATAACTCAGCACTCCCGTTTGCGACTCAACCCGCATAAGACGTTAGGTGTGGAGATCTTAGACAGGTACCGTTCTGTCATTATCTGGGAAAGTGAAGCTAAGGTAACTGGGATTTAATTACTATAGAAAAGATAGAAAAGGGCCATACCTACGAATAGCGATAGGTATGACCCCTGTTACCAAAGCAGTTGAAAAGGAAGCGCGGTAACTAATAGTTTGGCTAGGTTTTATAATATATATTGCAACATGACGGGGAGGGATTATACGCAACAATTTATAATTAACTGAGCCATTCATCACATAACAGATAATAGCGGATGGTGACAAGTATTTTAATGCGAACTTTGAGCGTAAATTCCCCTTGCCGAGGTTGTTGCAAAAAATTAAGTCTCAGCTCAAAATCCCATTTCTCTCGTTTTAAAGCTGGTCAATCGAGCAGCATCTATTACTGCTCGATTGATGTAGTCTAAATATCCATACCTAGACTGCTTATTTCTTTGTCGAAGAGCGTACTTATTGCAATCTGAATTTGCCAACAACAGATTTCAACTGGCTGTTCGCAGCCGCAAGATGGCGTTGTTGACTAAATCAGGGAACTCTTTTGCTATTCAGTGATCAGATCATCTATCACCGGTGATTTAGGTATCAGCAATGGGTAAGTCGAAGAACAAAATTACAAACTGGAAGAAGTACAACAAAGCGTTGGAACAACGTGGTTCAATTACATTCTGGGTTGATGACTCTGCTATCGACTCTTGGAGATGCACCGAACATCACGGCAGGCGTGGTCGTGGGTTCCAGTATAC
>NZ_JAKJSP010000017.1:0-167170 GCF_050337085.1 Photobacterium sagamiensis
TCACGCCGGGGGRCGCGCTGATTTCAAGGARTGGCAAGTCCCGTCCACTCCGCCACGTATTAAAGCCTCAGTCTAACGACTGGGGCTTTTTTACGTTTGTAGCAATATAAATAGACACAGCGGAGTGGTAGTTCAGTTGGTTAGGCTTTTTATTGGAGAGCTTAGCGRCCTKTCACGYCGGGGGRCGCGCTGATTTCAAGGAGTGGCAAGTCCCGTCCACTCCGCCACKTATTAAAGCCTCAGTCTAACGACTGGGGCTTTTTTACGTTTGTAGCAATATRAATAGACACAGCGGAGTGGTAGTTCAGTTGGTTAGGCTTTTTATTGGAGAGCTTAGCGGCCTGTCACGCCGGGGGCGCTGAATTCAAGGGATAGCAAGTCCCGTCCGCTCTACCACTTACACTAAGCCCAAGCAGAAATGCTTGGGCTTTTTTTGCATTTAGTGTTTCTAAATCCTTAAACGCGTTCTCAATACGCCTGAATGTTAAGGTGTTTATGAAAATTGGTATTACCTTTCCCGCCATAACGCCGATTCCCTTGCTAGACTTATAATGTCAATCAGATTAAGTAATTACCCGTTCAGGACCGCTTCTTATAGGCGGTTTTCAAAGCAATTTATACAGTGTTAGATGTTTTTGACGTAGAGCAACTAGGCCTGAAAACCGTAGTCTTGTCTAAAATGCTTTTAATTTATGCTTAATTATCAACCTCTAAATGCGATTTTTATAAGAAGTAAAAATGGAGGCGCTATGTGGAAGTCATTAAGTCTTGTGAGCGTATTATTGCTGACGGCATGTACCATTGAACGAGATTATTTCCCGGTTGAAATTCACTATGACTGTCAGGCCGGGCAGTTTTTCTCGTTAAATTATCCAAACTCTGAATCCGTTGTGGTTCATTATCTTAATGATGTCAGAACACTAGAACGTAAGCATTCGGCTTCTGGTGCTCAATATCGTGATTTTGAGGGCAAGACTTACCTGTTTACCAAAGGGGATGAGGCCATGTTGGAATGGGATGAATCTAAACTAGATGGTTGCAAGGCCAGAGAATAACCCCGCTCTCATAGAATAAAAAAAAGGGTAGCCAGGCTACCCTTGTCGCTAAAACCTGAAACCGAAGGTTTGCGAAATGTAACAGCTATAGCGCTTGTTACTGTAGGACTCAACAATGAATATCGTTATCGCTGTCTATAAGCAGCGGGCGTAAGCGGTTATACTTTCAAAAACACCTTCATTTGCTGCAGAACGGCTTCGGCTTGCTGTTGATCTTTCATTTCGACAAACAGACGCAGCAGTGGCTCTGTACCAGAGAAGCGAGCCAGCGCCCAACCGCCATTTTTAAAGTAAACCTTAGCACCATCGGCATAGCTGACTTTTTCGACATCATACTCAAACTCGGGCAAGGCCTTTTCTAGGTAGATTTTGTCGTATAGGCGTTCACGATCAGAGGCTTTAAAGGTACAGTCCCCTTCAGCCGTGTAGGCATAGCCGTATTTTGCGTAGATTTCATCGAGCATTTCAGACAATTTTTTGCCGGTAACACTGATCATTTCAACCAATAGGCTCGAAGCAAATACACCATCTTTACCTTTGATATGACCGCGAATGGTTAAGCCGCCAGAGCTTTCGCCACCGATGAGTGAATCGTCAGCTTCCATTTGTGAGCTAATATGTTTAAAGCCGACAGGGACTTCAAAGCTCTTCTCGTCATAGGCTGCCGCGACTTTATCGAGCAGATGTGTTGTTGCGATATTACGTACTACAGAGCCTTTCCAGCCTTTGTATTTAAGCATGTAATAATAAAGAAGCAGCAAAACTTCGTTCGGGTGAATGAAGTTGCCTTTTTCATCAATAATCCCTAAACGGTCAGCATCGCCATCAGTACCAATACCAATGTCATACCCTTCATGGGCCACCAAATGCTTTAAGCGATATAGTGTCGCGGCATTCGGTGATGGCATCAGGCCACCAAATGAAGGGTTCTGACCATCATTGATCACATCAACATCACAACGGCCAGAGATCAGAACGGTTTGCAGTGCGTTCTTAGCAACGCCGAACATTGGGTCGATCAATACCCTTAGGTTGGCTTTTTTAATCGCTTCAATGTTAATAAAGTTAATGATTGAGTCTACGAACTCATTCATGGGATTAATCTTAGTGATCATCTTTGATTTTAGGGCGTCTTCAAAGTCGATACTCTTCACATCGCTTGCAGTCAATCCCGTAATTTGCTGTTCAATTTTTTGAGTGATGATTTCATCGGCGTCACGGCCACCTTCAATGAAGATCTTCACACCATTGTAATCAGCAGGGTTGTGAGAAGCTGTAATGCAAGCGGAGTAAGTAGCGCCAATTTCCTTGCATTGAAACATCACTATCGGGGTCGGGACATATTTGTCGATAAAACTGACGTTGATTTCATTCGCCGCTAGTACTTCGGCAAACCAGGCTGCAGCTTTATCAGATAAGAAGCGGCGATCATAGCCGATAACAAAGCCGTTACCGGTTACCCGTTCTTTGAGCATAATGTTAGCAAGAGCCTGTGCGACTAATCTGACATTTTCTTTGGTAAATTCTTCGCCGATCAGGGCGCGCCAGCCACCGGTTCCAAATTGGATCATGTGGAACTCCTATTTCTCTCAATCGAAAAAATTAAAAGTGGGGATGAAAGCCATCCCCAAACGTTGTTTCACTGTGAGGGTTAGCCCATTACCACAGTAACAGTGTTGACTGTACCTTCAGCCTGCGGGGTTATCGCTCCTTCAATGGATTCGCCATTTAGCGTGATAGAAACAACCCCTTTACTAACATGAGCAGGATTTTCAACTTTGATATTATATGTAGCTCCACGCCACTGACGTGTAACGTCAAAGCCTGGCCATGCTGTTGGAATACATGGGTCGACAATTAAACCGTCAAAGCTTAAACGGACGCCTAGAATAAAGTTTGTGGCAGCAATATAAGCCCAACCTGATGATCCGGTTAACCATGGGTGGTTAGCACGACCATGATCTTGGTGATCGCGTCCCATGATGAACTGAACATAGGAATAAGGTTCAGTCACACGTTTTTCAATCATGTCATTCTGGTTGTATGGATTTAGCGCATCATAGAATTTCATCGCCTGATCACCGCGACCAAGCTTAGCCTCTGCGACCCAGGCCCATGGATTTGGGTGGGAGAAAATAGCGCCATTTTCTTTTACACCTTGATAAACACGGGTAACGAAACCAATGTCATCATTTGGTGTAGCGAAAGAAGGGGCGTTCAGGTGAAGGCCGTAATCAGAGTACAGGTACTCATCAACCGAGTTCATCGCCTTTTCGCCGCGCTCTTGAGATACGGCCCCAGACACAACCGCCCAGGTGTTAGATTCTAAGTGAACCTTGCCTTCAACTTGTTCGTTAGTACCGACTTTTTCGCCATTCTTAGTAATGCCACGGATATACCAGCCGCCCTCGTCATCCCAAAGATGCGTTTCACAGGCGTTTTGTACACCGCCGGCCATATCTTCATAACGGGCAGCGTCTTCGTCTTTTCCTAGGAACTTGGCGAGATCAACAAACTCTTGAATTGCCCAGTAATGAAGGAATGCAACCATTGATGATTCGCCACCACCGAGGTTTAAGCAATCGTTCCAGTCTGCGCGCAACCCTTTCGCGATACCTGTTCGGCCAACATGTTCGGCCGTGAAATTTAGTGCGGCTTTCATGTGTTCATAAACCGTGGCTTCACCGCCATCGGCGAATGGGATCACTTCGTCAAAGAAACTGGTTTCGCCGGTTTCCATGACATAACGGCAGATCGTCGGGACAAGCCATAAATGATCATCAGAGCAGGTATCATCGATACCGTGGATCTTATCTTCATCACTTGGCGTAGGGACAACGGTCGGTGATTTTGAAGGTTCAACATTGGCTTTTTCCGGATCAAACCAATCGGGATCGAAGAGGTGAAGACCATAGCCTGCTTTAACTTGGCCACGAAGCAGATCAACAAGGCGCTTTCGGGTCATTTCTGGATTTGAATGAGGTACAGCCATTGCGTCTTGTGCGGTATCACGATAGCCAAGTCCGGTACGGCCGCCGACTTCGATAAAGGAAGCAAAACGAGACCAGACAACACATGTTTCTGCCTGGTACAGGGTCCAGGTATTTAGCATGGTATCCAGACCTTCGTTTGGTGACTTCACCTGGAATTTAGCACAACGCTCATCCCAGTGAGTTTTGATATCTGCGAAAGCTGCATCAACATTAGCAAGGTCTTGATATTTAGCACGTAGTCTTGCGCCGTTACCTTTACCTAAACCAAGGATATAAACAAAACGAACTTCTTCGCCTGGTTGAATAACAAATTGCTTGTGCAGTGAACCACAATGGTTGTAGCAGGTTTGCGCGGTATTCGAGCATTTGCCTTGTTCAACCGCGATAGGGTTAGACTCATCTCGGTAGAGGCCTAGGAACGAATCACGCTGACCGTCATAGCTATCTGGGTTAAATGTAGACGCAAGGTAGTAGAAGCCTTCAAATTCATTGGTGTTGTAGTAAAGATCGTATTCAATGACTCCTTCTTCATAAGATGTACCAGCGGAGTACAGGCTCATCTGATGGTTTTGGTTATCAGATTGAATGTGGCTGAAGGAGAACTCAACAAATGAGAATGCACTGATTGTACGTGGTTTGTCGCTATCATTCTTGATGACAACATCCCAGATCTCAGCATCTTCACCTTTAGGTACGAATAAGGTTTTTGATGCAGTAATGCCGTTGTATTCACATTTGAATTTCGAATAAGAAAGGCCGTGGCGGACTTCATAACTGGCTTCATCAAGGCTTTTTGCTACGGGCTGCCAGGAAATTGACCAGTAATCACCTGTTTCGTCATCACGAAGGTACACGTAGTGGCCCGGGCGATCAAAGGATGCATTCGGGCGAAATTTTGTTACGCGATTGTATTCAGGCGAATTGTAAAAAGAGTAACCACCCGCATTATGTGAAATGACCGTACAGAATTTCTCAGTACCCAGGTAGTTGGTCCAAGGGGCCGGGACATCAGGACGAGTGATTACGTACTCTCTGTTATCGTTATCAAAAAAACCGTATTTCATTGCTTCCAATCCTTTTTAAATATTCACTATTCGGTGGCTGCTATTCGCAGTGGCGGTAATTGATGCCCGCCTTGTCTAAGTATTTGAGTTGACCGTTTAGACGCGCTTTAAAGTCGTCCCAGTTGCGCTGTTGAGGGTTAGTCCAACAGATTTCTGAGATGGCTAATAAGCGTGGATAAATCATGTATTCAAAGCGACTTTGGTTATTGACGAGTTCACACCACAGTGCCGTTTGAATACCTATAATTCGTTGGTGAGCCGGATCATCCGGTGCGAGTTCGGCTAATGGGCGATACTGATACACATCATCAAGAGGCAATTTCCCTGCCCAGTCGGCTCCCGGCTCATCGGCAGAATAACCTTGTGCTAAGTCGAGGTAGGTAAATTGTGCAGGCTGCATGACGACGTCATAACCTTGTTGTGCACAGACAAGCCCCGCATTTTCATTGCGCCATGAGAAAATGGTCGTTTGCTTGCTGACCTTGTCACCATCAGTGGCTTCTTCCCAGCCCATCATCTGCTTGCCATTGGCTTGCAGTAATTCTTCAGCAAAACGTAACAGGTGCCCTTGCAGATCCTTGGGATCTTGATAGCCGTGTTGTGCCATTAAATTCTGGCAAGCTTCGCTATCGGTCCAGACACCGGCAGGAACTTCATCGGCACCAATGTGAACAAAAGGGGCCGGGAATAATTCACAGATTTCAGTGAGTACATTTGAGATAAAGGTGTAAGTGCCTTTAAGTGCCGGGGATAACACATTATCCGGATAGTTCTGAATACTGAGATATTGAGATTTATCTTCAGGATCAACCAGTAGGTCCGGCAGCGATTTGATCGCAGCACGGCAATGCCCGGGAATATCGATCTCAGGAATAATCGTGATGCCCCGCTCACTGGCATATGCGATAAGCTCTTTTGCATCTTGTTTGCTGTAGTAGCCACCATAGCGCCGATTGATGGTGGTAAATTGGGGGAGTAATACTTCATTCGGACCACGCCATGCACCGATGCGAGTCAGTTCCGGATAAGCATCAATTTCAATTCGCCAGCCTTCGTCATCTGTCAGGTGCCAATGGAAGGTGTTGAATTTATAACGGGCTAATTGATCTATGAGGTGTTTAATACGCTTTATCGAGTGAAAATGGCGCGCGCAATCTAACATCATACCGCGATATTGGTAGTGTGGCCGATCATTGATATCAACCATTGGAATGCTATAAGCGGCAACGGCATGATGCTCAGGGTTCGCTGGCAACAGCTGCAGCAGGCTCGACGTTGCATGGGTAAAGCCTGATTTTGAGCTCGCTTGGAGCCAAATGTTATTCTGCTCGATAAGTAAGCGGTATGCGCCTTCTGCCATTTCAGGGTGAGCCTGATAATGGATGTTACCATCCCGATGTATCGGGAAATCATCATGGAGTAAATCAGTCAACTCCTCTTGCAGCCAACGGGCTGCCCCTGATGCTAGCGCATTTGGTGAGGCTATCGCAGTAGATTGAGTTAACTTAAACCTGCCATTTAGTGGCGTTACCGATGTTGGCATCGGTATGATATTCAATGCCTTTGCTGGTGGTAGCTTGGTATTAAATCGCTCTATTGCGGGCTGGCCTAAGTCGACACAGGTGACTTCAACCGGTAATGGTTTAATAAAGCCCTCGGTGGTGTTTGCGACCAGGAAAGCCTCATGGATCCCGTCATCATGCAAGGTGAAGGGAGCCGTAGCCATGGTGAATTCGGTATAAAAATGTGAATTTGAGGCGAGCAGAGGGAGCGCTTCTGACGTTATAACGCAGTAGCTCCCCAGCTGTTTAACCTGGCCATTTAAAACCGACGTCGGTTCAATCCAGCGATTAATAACAAAGTGCAGTGACCACTCTTCTACAGGCTGATCACTGAGGTTATGAAGCGTTAGTGCAAAGCGAGGTTCATGTTCTGCTTTGCTTATCACGGTGAAATCGACGCGGTAGCTCATTGTGTCTCCTTAAAGCGGATAAAGGTTGTGACAACCTTTTGCCATTGCGATAGCACCATCCATTGCATCACCTTGAGGCTGTGCAAGACGATTTTGTAACGGCGGTGCGAGCCAGGCTTGAATTCGTTCCCCAATACTGCCCATTAAGCACACCTGATCGGCACCGCGTTTAATCAGTGCCGTCAGCAACATTTCCACATCGTCGGCGGTTTGTTTCAGTAATTCGATAGCCAAGCTATCGCCTTCGGCCGCATGAGCGAAAATAGCCGGTGAGAATTGACCGTAATCACAAGGGCGGGCAGTCTTTGACCAACTGACAATGGCGTCGACATCGTGCTCGAAGTGAGCCATAACATGATGAGCGAGCGGAGTATGAGGAACTATGTCATCAACACTTAACAGCACTTGCTGGATCAGGCGCAGCCCCATCACGGCACCGCCGCCGTGATCGGAGATCGGAAACTCACGCCCACCGACTACCTGCTGTTGGTTATCTTTAATTAAGATGCCGCAAGATCCTGTGCCGGCGATAAGAATGGCGCCATCTTTACCTCGCCATGCCCCGAGGCAAGCGCCATAAGCATCGGTATTTAACGTCATTGACGCATAAGGATGGGAGAGTGACATGAAGGAATACCAGGCATCCTTTTGCTCGGCACCGGCTAAAGCGAGGCCGATTGACATTGCACTGAAATCATCACGGGTTAACCCAGCCAGATCTGCGGCAGTGGCAATGGCATCTAGAATAGATGCCATTGCCACTTCGCCACCTAATAATATATTGGCACTGCCTGTTTTGGCCTCACCAAGAAGTTGACCGTCAAGGTCGCAGATCCGAGCACGGCAGGATGTTCCTCCACCGTCGACACCAACATAATATTTAATTTGACTAGCCATGATTACGCTCCTTAAATTGCAAAGTTATTGCTAATAAATACCAACCGCCATGAGGGATCCATTGCTCGCCCCAGCGCCAGTTCTGTAACATGTCGTCTTTCTGTTTTTCCGGTTTAAACGCAATGTCTTGCTCGTTCTCAAAGCCGGAAGTAATACCGTTGCACACCCCGCCTTTCGCATTGCTAAAACCGAGTTCAGGTAGGTAATCCGGATTATTGCGGCCATGACCATCGACCATGCACATATCAAATGGATTTAATCCTACAATCCAATCAGTAAGGCGTTGGCCATAGGTCATGAGCTTCGTTTTGACTTCGGTATCATCAATGATGTTTTGTGCCATATAAGCCATTGCCGCAAGCGAGGCAATACGGGCATTTTCACCTTGCCACCAATAACCGGTCTCATTGTTGTGAGGCATAAAGAAAGCCGTCTGCTTATCATCATCCACCGCTTTGACATACTGGCGTGGATAACCAAACGGATTGTTGACTTCTGTTGTGATATTTAATTCAAAATCCAAGGCATTGAGTAATACTTGGTAAGCGTTTTCACTTTTAATGACATCATGCTCAATGGCTAAATATTGCATTAATGCAATCGCAGGTAACCCGGCTTCCGCGGCATGAAAGTAAGGACGGCTGCCATCATCATTGGCAGACCAGTAATGCGCTATTTGGTGATCGGATACTTGACGTGCAGCTAAGCGCTGAGCCCAATGACGAGCTTGCTCCAAGTAGCGTTCTTGTTGCGTTGTTCGATAGAGTTCAACAGTGGCGAGAAGTGCACAGTACTCGTCGATAATGTTCTCCTGACCATTATCGAGGTAGTGCCGGTTCATCTCCTGCAGATGCCAATAGCCCTTTTCTGCAGCCTGAAGATAAGCGTCTGCTGGAATGGTTCCGGCGTGCAGACGCGCCGCTGCTGCCAGAGCTGCAATTGAAATTCCTCCCCCTTGGCGGAAGCCTGCCTGATAATTATCAGACTTGATACCGTCCTGGGTTGAATACGAACAAATCTCCCGTTGCTCTGTGGACTTACTCCACTTGTCGAACACCGTCATATAAAAATAACCCTGCGGGTTTTGCATCCGCAGTAAAAAATCCGCGCCGTGAAGGGCCTCTTCCATAAGGCGTTGGCGGGTAAAATCAGCAATGTTTTCTTCGTCTTCCAGTACCTCATAAGCTTTAAGCATGTTCCAAACCACCATCGGGGTTTGTTGAGGATTTAAATAATTACCATTAGAAAGGTGACTGAGGTACTTACTGACATCGCCGGACGCGTCGTACCAGCCACCACGCACATCAGCTGTTTCATCACTACCGAAAAGACGGATGTGTTGATCGGCGTGTTCATAGATCCCTGAGCAACGCTGCGACTTAAAGTAATGCAAGAGATCACTAAAGGTGCGTTGCATTAACAGCCCCTCGGCAATACAAAATACTGCAGATTGGGTATCTCCGATCTGAATACGGTATTCGCCACATTGCTCCAGCGGGGTGAAATCGATCGAGTAGGCATAGCCCGTGTGCCACTGTGCGACCGGACCACAGGCCTTAAGAGGCAGCTGCATAATGGACTGCCCGTCATCACAGCAGATGATCTGTGCCGTTGTTACCGCAAGATCAGGCCGGGCCAGAACAATGGCTTGTTTGGCCCCAAGACGTTCATATCCAAGATGGTTCATTAACAGCTGCATGTATCCTCCAATATGTAGCTGCTGAATTAGCAGCCACATAACTCACTTAATAAATATTGATTAACTTTCAAATAAGTAACAACGTACGAAGTGGTTCTCAGAAAGCTGAGTCACACCTGGCAGTTCTTCCCGGCATCTTGCTGTTGCGTGAGTACAGCGCCCCGCAAACGGGCAGCCGAGGCTTTCCGGTGTCCAGAGCGGGATCTCACCCTTGTTGCCCTTGAGTTTTTCGTGGATGGACTTACTAGGATCCGGTACGGCTGAGACCAGTAGCTGGGTGTAAGGATGCTGGGGATCATGAATGATCTCCTCGGTATCTCCCCATTCAACCATGTGGCCGACATACATTACCGCCAGATCTTCGGCAATATAACGTGCCGTCGCGATATCGTGGGTGATATAAAGCAGCGCCATCTCACGCTCAAACTTCATCTCCTCCATCAGGTTCAATACACCGGCACGGATTGATACATCGAGCATGGAGGTCGGTTCGTCAGCCAGTACCACTTCAGCACCAACGGCAATGTTACGGGCCAGATTGACACGCTGACGCTGGCCGCCTGATAGCTGATGAGGGAATTTAGCCGCCGTCTCTTTCGGTGGGGTTAGCCCGACTTGGTCAAGCAGGCTATAGACCATTTCTTCAAGCTCTTTTTTATTGCCTTTACTGACTTTGTTGTGGATCAGCAGCGGGCGGGCGACATGGTGAAAAATAGTATGGGTCGGGTTCAGTGAACCAAACGGGTCTTGCCATACCATCTGTACGCCCTGACGGTACTGCATTAAATCGCGTCGGCTCGTGATATCGGCAATGTCTTGTCCGAAATACTCAATGTGGCCCCCTGTTGGCGGATACATTTTTGCAATCATTTTCGCGGTGGTTGATTTACCGGAGCCCGATTCACCCACAACGGCTAATCCACGGCTTTTGTACATTTTGAATGACACGTCATTGATTGCACGCATCTTGGATTTCTTTAACGAGTTACTATTGACTTCAAAATCTTTAATCAGATTTTTACCTTCAATAATTGGTTGTCCGACAGGTTTGTTCATAATGCCTCCTAATTGCTTCCTATTTTTTATTAACTGCTTTTATTGAATAGGTGGCAGTTTGATAAACGACCAGGTTCAAGTTGGCGTAATTGAGTGGCAGTGCTGAAACAGGCATCATGCGCTTTGTTACAGCGCGCCTGAAAACGACAGCCTTGAGGTATTTCCAGCAAGTTCAATGGATTGCCAGGAATACCCGTGAGGCGGGTTTTCGGGCCTGTCAGTGGTGGAAATGAACTTCCCAGCCCTTCGGTGTAAGGGTGGAATGGTTGTTCCAGGATCTGTTTTGATGGTGCAACTTCGATGAGTTCACCTGAATACATGATGCCGATACGGTCTGAGAACTCGACCATCAGCGAGATATCATGGGTAATGAACAGGATCGAGAAGCCAAACTCTTCTTTCAGGGCATAGATTTTTTGCAGAATCTCACGCTGAACCACCACATCAAGGGCTGTTGTTGGTTCATCCATGATGATCATCTTCGGATTCAGTGCCAGTGCAATAGCAATCACCAGACGCTGGCGCATACCCCCCGAAAACTGGTGCGGGTAATCGCGTAAGCGGTTCGGGTGAATATCGACGATTTCCAATAACCCTTCAGCACGGCGAATAGCCTGCTTACGATCCATATTGGTGTGGCGCATAATGACGTCACAAAACTGCTCTTCGAGTGTCAGTACCGGGTTGAGCGCGTTCATAGCACTCTGAAATACCATCGATGTCTGGCTCCAGCGAAAGGCAGTCATATCAGCCTCGCTGAGTTTAAGAATATCGCCATGACCGTCGAATATTACTTCGCCACCAGAGATAAATGCGGGTGGCTTATGCAGACGCATTAATGCCATTGCCACGGTTGATTTACCACAGCCAGATTCACCAGCCAGACCGAATATTTCGCCTTTACCGATATCAAAGCTGACATTGTTTACCGCACGTACATCGCCAGCATCTGTGATGTAGTCAACACAAAGATTGCGAATGGAGATTTGTGGATTGGTCATTACTTTTCTCCTCCCTGAAGGGCAGGCTGAGCCGATTCTAATGTCGTTTTCTGGGCTTCTTTATTTTGTTTTTCCATATTTTTCCAACGGCTCATACCTTTATGTGAGCGAAGCTGCGGGTTCGCAATTTCATCTACCGCAAAGTTAAGCAGTGCAAGGCCGATAGCAACAAGAGTTAGTGCGATACACGGTACTAATAGCTCCCACCATGCACCGACAAGCATCGAAGAAGATGTTTGAACGTTGTAAAGCATGTTGCCCCAGCTGATAGTGCTTGCATCGCCAAGGCCAAGGTATGACAGAGTTGCTTCGGTCATAATTGCTAGCATAACCGAGCCGATGAAGCTTGCACCGACGATAGAAATCAGGTTAGGTAAAATTTCAACAAAGATGATTCGCCAAGACGATTCACCCAATACTTCAGCGGCTTTAATGAACTCTTTTTCTCTTATTGATAATGTTTGGGCACGAACAACCCTGGCGCCCCATGCCCAGGCGGTTATCCCAATAACCAGTGTTATCGTTACAGGCCCCGCTTCACCAATGAAGGCGGCGAGAACAAACAATAAGGGGAGCTGTGGTATCACCAGCATGATGTTCATGGCGGCAGAGAGAATGTCATCAACCCTACCACCAAAGTAACCGGCAGAAACACCGACTAACGTTGCGAGAAAACAGACCATCAAGCCGGCACCGAAGCCAACAGCCAGTGAGGTGCGTGCGCCATACACAACTTGAGACCAGACATCGCGTCCCATTCGGGTTGTACCAAGTACGTGTTCGGCTTTTTTCGACATCCGCAAGGTACGGCTGCTGTCGGCGAGGTTTTCGGCAACCCAGCCATCGGGATTATTTTGTGCAGCCTTAACGACAAATGCTGGGTATTCGTGCGGGTTACCCGTTCTCTTGTTAGGGGCATGTTCAGTAATGAACGGGGCAAAAATAGCGGCTAAAATAAACAGCGTGAGAATGATTAAGCCGGCAAGGGCTTTATGATTACTGGAAAGTAACTTAATTAAACCTTTCATAATTATTTGCCTCCTTTACGTAGGCGAGGGTCAAGTGCCACGATGAGGATGTCAGCCATGAAGTTAAAGAACAGCATAAACAGGGTCATGATAAGCAGCTGACCTTGCAGAACCTGATAATCACGCGCATTAATCGCGTTAAGAAGAACGGTGCCGAGGCCCGGGTAGTTAAAGATCATCTCGATAATTAGCTGGCCACCAATAGCCATACCCAGCGCCATCGATAGTGCTGTCACACTCGGTAGCATGGCGTTACGTGCAGCGTAGTTGAATACCACGCGGTTTTCACTTAACCCCTTGCCCTTTGCCATCGTGATATAGTCTTCGTTCAGCAAGTTGATCATGTTGTTGCGCATGTTGATCAGGAAGCCGCCAATCTGGATGATGGTGGCACAAAAAAGAGGCAGCACGGCATGGTAGAGAACATCTTTAATGAATTCCCAGTTGGTCCAGTCAGGTATGGTACCCGCGGTATAAGCATAGGTTGATGGGAACCAGCGAAGACCGATGGCGAAGGTGTATAGCACCAGCATGGCAACCACCACGGGAGGAACGGCCTGAATGACCATCATCCCTGGCGAAATGAATGCATCGTATTTACTGCCGCGTTTCCAGGCAGCAAAGATGCCGAGGGTCGAGCCTAGGCAGAAGGCCAGAATAACCGCGGTACCCGCCAGGAACATTGACCAACCAACCGCCCGGCCCATGATTTCATTCACGGTCTGCGGGAAGGTTTGAATGGAGATACCCAGATCCCAGGAAAGAATTCCTTTGAGATAGACAAAGTACTGTTCGTATATTGGGCCATCAACAAAGCCCAATAGCTGTTTCATTGCCGCGATACGCTCAGGCGTAACCTGTACCGCTGCGTTGGCGAACATCATGGTCACCGGATCTCCGGGCATCGCTCGCGGTAAAATAAAGTTCAGTGTTATCGCAAATAAAAGCGCTATCAGATAAAAAGACAGCCGTCGTATAAAGAATCCCATAACTCACACCTTAATCATCCAGCATTTATTCACAGTGCTAGATTCAGGACAGAAATCCCCCTGACGCAGAGCGCCATAACTTTCAACAGAGAGGGGGGAAGAGGCGGTGCGCAATGTGCGCACCGCAAGTTAATACCTAAATTAGGCTTTAGGTTTTAGATCAAGTACTTGTAGAAGACGCTCTTGGGTGTTGGTGATAGGCATTGGACGGCCTTTCGGGTTCTTCTCATTCCACCAGCCAGTAAAGCGCGAGGTGTTGTATTGAGAAGTGTATGCACCTGACATGACAGGCACTGTTACTTGGTTTTCAGCAATGATCTTCTGGATCTTGTGAGCCATCTTGACTTGCTCGCCACGATCTGCGGTTTGGTAGAAACCTTCAAGTAACTTATCTAGCTCAGCATTTTTCCAGTAGTGAAGCGCGAAGCGAGGCATGCCTTCGTTTGCCTGGAAGCGTGAGTGGTAAGCGCTGTCCCAGTAAGTGTACGGATCTGCACCGTGGAAGTAGTTGGTGTAAGCAACGTCGTACTTAGCATCAAGCATTGCTTGGTTGTATACCGAGAAATCAGGGGTGCTTGCTTTCGCTTTGATCCCGACTTCTTCAAGCATTTCAACACCTAGCTGTACGGTGTTGTTGAAGTCAGTCCAACCACTTGGTGATTGAATAGCCAGCTCAAGTTTTTTACCTGTTGGAGTTTCAACGAAGCCATCGCCATCGATATCTTTAAAGCCGGCTTTTTTCAGCAATGCTTTGGCGTTGTCTTCGTTGTAAGTCATGAATGGCTTGTATTTTTCATGAACAGCTTTATCAGACCATGAGTCAAATGCCTGACCTAGACCTGAAGCGTAATCGTTTACTACACCGCCGCCATAGAACGCGATATCGATGATGGTTTCACGGTCGATGGCCATAGAGAAGGCGCGACGGAAATCGACATTATTGATTGCTTCATTGTTACCCGCTTTCGGCGACTCGTAGTTGAACATGAAGGCCTGGCTACCACCTGCAGGGTACCAGTATTTATTGTCAGGGCTGGCTGCGGCGTATGTGCTGTCAACATCAGGGATGAACGAGTACGTCCAGTCGAATTGACCGCTTAGTACCTGGCCAAGGAACTGATCGTTACCTGCAACTTGCGGTAGACGCAGACAGTCAACATCGAGGTTGCTGTTATCCCAGTATTGTGGGTTACGGCATTGGGTGTATAGCTGCGGGGTGAATGTTTCGATTTCAGTAAATGGACCGGTACCTATCGGGTTCTCATTAGTGAAGCGTGTAGGATCTTCTATCTTGCTCCAGATATGTTTAGGAACGACCGATACTTCATTGATCAGGTATGGAACATTTGAGTTTGCTTCAGTTAGGTTGAAAGTAACTTTATCACCAGAAGCAGTCACTGATTTCAGGCGTTGGTTGATACCGGTACGGTCAAGTTCAGGGTGTTTTTTCAGCATGTTATACGTAAATGCAACGTCTTCAGCTGTATACGCTTTACCGTCAGACCATTTCACCCCATCACGGATTACGAAAGTCACCTGCATTAGGTCGTCAGACATGTAGTAGTCTGTCGCCAAACGCATCACCGGCTCGTTGCCTTTCAATTCGTTGAATACCACTAAAGGCTCATAGATAAAGTCTTGAACGGTATCTAATTGAGTTTGGAGGAACGGGTTAAAGTTACGTACAAATGTAGGGTAAAACTTTGGGACCATTGTTAGTTCAGTTCGTTCAGCAGCGGTGGCAATCGGTGCCGTTAATGCTGAGGTGGCAGCGGCAAAAACCGCAAGCGCTAACTTAGTTTTCTTAATATTGGCAAGCATAGCTGTTCCTTACTCTGTGCTTTTCGTTTCACTTATGGAAAATGAGTCCCCCGGGGGGGAGTCCTTGAACCTGCTTCAATAGAATGAAAAGTGCTTTTCTATTGAATGGCCTTGCAGGCTCTCAGTTCCATTAGGAGACTCCGGATAGCCAAAATCGTCAATGTAGTCGCCCGTTAAAAACGTTAAAAGATGCGGGCGTACTGTCAAAAACGTTAATTTCTCATTAATTGATAACTTACGTCAGGCATGGTTTTGAGTCTGCCATCACATATTAGAAATCACGTTTCATATGGTGTGTAAGTATTCACTTCTTTCTATCCTCTTTATTTTCAGTTGTTTATGGCGCTTCTGTTTATATTGTGATGTAACGCAATAGGCGTTTTGAAGTTAATTCCTGTCGTGAATTTTTCTATCGGCGTTTGTTGTGAGTTGCTTCTCATAAACTGAAATATCTTTGTGATGGTCGTATTGTGAACGATTTCGCGGCAAGAATTGTGGTGATTCTGAGTGTGTGTTAGCGGTTTTAAACCCTTTTTTTGCTTGGTAAATCTATGATTTCAGTCTGATGGAATTCACATTTTTCACTCCGGATCTGATACCGAACGGGAGTCATATCCCGATGGGTATGACCGTCAGACTTGGGGGGGAAGCGTTCTGAATTACCCTGATAATTGTTTTGATTGGTATAGGTTAATTAAGACTGAAAGTCCTGAGATAACGAGAGAGGGCGGGAGCGACAAATAAAGAAAAGCCCGCATCGGCGGGCTTTGTTATGTCACTATTATTTTAAGTCGTTTGGGGATCTTAACTGATGATATGCTGCAGCTTGTCCCGCATCGCTTTGACATCATGACGTTCAGAAGACGGTTCACTACAACGTTCTAACACAAAATCGATAGTATTGATTACAGTGCGCCAGCGAGGCGTTTTCGGTAGCGTTTCGAGATGAAGATACTTATCGAGTGTACGTGTTTGCAGGGTACTGCGGTCTAAATAGACCCGCCATAAACCACTTTCCTCGGCCAGTTCAAATTTAGTCTTCTGGGCCGATGATTCCCAATAGTTTAGTGTTGCTTTCATGACATCGACCAGTAGTTGCCGAACCATGTCAGTCTTATTTTTTCCATTGTCACCCAGCTTATCGGCAAGGCGGGTGAATTCTCCCCCGAGTTCTCGTAACTGCTGAAGGTTATTTTTATCACCATCGAATGCAAAACCTGACAGTACCTCAATCGCACTTTCTAACGTGTTGATTCGATGCTGTACGGAAGGCCCGTCAAGATCAAAGACAAACATCCGTTTAAGTCCCGATTCTTCCGGTAAATTGATCACATTCGTCTCTAGTGGCTTCAGTTCATCACCTATCCGATAGGTCAGGCTGCCATTAAAGTGGTGACTGCTACTGATATCATCTGGCAAATGGGTTAGCAGAAGATCATTGATATTGTGTCGTTCCAGCTGCTCTGGGGCGCGTTTAAATAGCTTTCCGGCAGCATTGTTGGCGTAGCGGATCCGACCTTCATTCTGGACGCACAGGATCGCTTCATTGGTCGACTCCATCAGGCCGAGCAGTCGGCTCTGGGTTTCTAATAAACCTTCCTCGATGATCTCCCGGCGTTGGATTTCCTGTTGCAGGGTCTGATTCTTCTGGCGTTGAACCTCTGTCTGGCCAGCCTGAAGATGAGCACCGATGCGGGCGATCAATTCTTCTTTGTTGAATGGTTTTGTCAGGTAATCATTCGCCCCGCATTCAAACCCCTTGATCCGATCTTGTACCTGGCCCAGTGCTGACAGCATGATAACAGGCAGCTCAAGTTGTGAATGCTGTTTGCGTAAGGTCAGACAAACCTCATAGCCACTCATTTCCGGCATCATGATATCGAGTAGCATCAATGCGGGTTGGTGTTGTTCCAGCAATTTAAGTGCCTGAGGGCCGTTTTCTGCCGTGAGTACCCGATAGCCTTCCAGGCGTAAGAAATTATTGAGCACTTGCAGGTTTACGGGTTCGTCATCGACGATAAGCAGCAGCTCACCATCAGGATTTTCCGGCAGACTTTCCGTTTCACAGCTGGTGGTATTGAGTGTTGGTGCCTGAAAGTGGCTATTGCGCAGAGCTGGTCTGTTACTGGCAATCTCGTCTGCTGAGGCCTGGTTTAGCGTAAAGCTGAATGTTGCGCCAACCATCGGCTGGCTGCTGACATAGAGTCTTCCCCCCATTAGCTCAATGAGCTGACGGCTGATTGATAGTCCGAGCCCGGCGCCCTGGCGATAGTTGGAAGAGCTGGTATTTGCCTGAATTAACGGTTCAAAAATATGTTCCAGCTGATCGGCCGGAATTCCCTGGCCGGTGTCGACAACCTGAATACGAATTTGATTTTCCAGTATTGTTGCCGAGAGGACGATTTTTCCTTCCGATGTGTATTTGATGGCATTGCCAACCAAGTTGTACAGCACCTGTTCTAAGCGCTGTTCATCGGCCATGACCGGGGGAAGATTATCGGGGATCTGGTTGATAATCCGGACTGGCTTACTGCCCAGCAGGTGGCTCGATAATTCCAGGACCAACCGGATGGCCGATGCCAGATCGACGGGATGCTTCTCGATATCAAGATCGCCGTAGCGCATTTTGTGGTAATCAAGTAGATCATCAACCAGATCCGTCAGGCGTTGCCCGCTATTGATCAACATTTCCAACTGACGGCGTTGTGACATTTGTACCGGGCCATTAACGCCAGCCAGCAGCGATTCGGCAATGCCTACCATGCCATGAAGCGGTGTGCGTAATTCATGTGATGTGGTGGCCAGAAATTCATCTTTCAATTTATCGGCGATCTGCAAGTCTGCATTTTGTTGCTGAATAACGGTCAGGTTCTGTTCCAGTTCATTATTTTGCTCACGGATCAGGGTGATTTTCTCCCTGACAGAACGCTGCATTCGGGCAAAACTAACCGCCAGACGGCCGATTTCATCGCGACGCTCTGTACTTTCAATCTTTTGTTCTAAGTCACCGGCTGATACCCGTTCCGCAGCCCAGGTCAGGCGCAATAAGGGGGCGGTGATAGAATTTGACAGCCAGTGTGAAACGATAATGACGAAAACGATGGCGGTTAGCATGGCTGCGAAAAAGATTTTTTCCACTTGGCGAATTCGCGCAAAAGCTTCTTCTTCCGGCAGTTCAATCACTAAGGCCCAGGGGTAACCCAGAATATTAACCTGTGAGAAAGCGCTGAGTACCGGTACTTGATTGAAGTTAGTAAAACGACCTACTCCCGAGTTGCCTGTCAGTGCGGCTTCTATGCTTTGGCTACTCAGTGTTTCCGGTATGCCCTGACGGGACGGGATCCGCAGTTGGTGATCCGGGCCGACTAATAGCGTTTGGGCGAAGTTGTTGTTACTGTCCCGATCATTAATCAGTTCGCTGATCACCTGATTACGTAATGCAAAAAAGACGTAACTGTGCAAATAGCCTTGTTGAATAATTGGAACGGCAAACCACGCGGTGGTTTCTTCGTCATTGGGGAGCTGGCTGAAATCAGTAAATACGACAGGTACTTGATCAGGCTCAGCCTGATGCTTTTGGGTCTTTTCAGCAATGGCGGCAAAGGTCTGTGTTAAGGCATCGAAAGGGGATTCATCCGAGAGCAGATTAAGGCCGAACATATCGTGGTTATAAACGGAGTAAACAATGTTTCCGTTGATATCAACCAGCATAATATCACTGAAATCAGAGCGCTTCAGGTACTCCTGATAAACTCGGTTGTACCGTTTATACATCAGTCGATAACGTTCGTGACCAACATAATTGGCTGAGTTTGTACTGAGGTCGCTAGTCGATTTTTCTGTGAGTGTCTCAGTAAAATAGCGACTGTTGCTGGTATTTTTTGTTAGTTCAGTTATATCTCCCAGCTGATGAAAGGCACCCACCAGGCCATAAAAACGGCCGCCACTGGCATTGGATAATTCAGAACGGGCAAAACTCTGCACTTCAGATTCTTTTGCCGCAAAAAAACTGCTGAGTTGTTTTTGCTTGTTATCCAGTAGCGACGCCAGATGGTTGGTGCTCTGCTCGGCCAGATCGTTAGAGTGAGAGTTGAGGAAAAAAAAAGCTGATAGTGTCAGTGGGGTTATGCTGAGCACTAAAAAAGCCAGCATCAAAGTATGCTGGAGACGCTTGAATCGTTTGGTATTCTGCATTTCTATGCCTGAATTTAACGTAATTGTATTCGAGTGAAGTCAGCCATCTAACTTCAACAATGCCTGGGTCATGGTGATGGATAAATTTTGACGTTTTGTGTGTATATGCAACTTATACTGAGTTTATTTATGCAATCAAGTAAGTCGGTGGGGAAGCGTGTGCTGATACACAAAATTGACAATGTTGACGGAGCAATGGGGTAAAAACAGTCCGATAACGGGCAGGCTGAGCGGGTATCAGCCTGCAACAGTAATAGTTATTTCGTGGCGGAATATATATTAAATTTATTTGTTTTAGCGCTGATCTCGCATTGTCCCAGACTCTGTTCAATCAGTGGCGGGTATCGCAGGAAACTGTTGGCAACAATAATGAGTTTGCCGCCCTCAACCAGGTAGTCTGGCGCTTGAGCGATAAAATCTTCGGTGGCGCGGTAGAAGGTTTTTAAACCAGCGTGAAACGGAGGATTACTGATTAAATAGTTATACCGTCCTTCCAGTGCTGAATAGACATCTGTTGCGGTAAAGGTTGCGGTAAGATTGTTGACCTCAAATGTCTCTTTGGCGGAGGCGAGAGCCAGAGCACTGATGTCACACAGTTCTAACTCGATACGCGGATTCTTCGCTTTCATCACAGCACCGATCACCCCGGCACCACAGCCGAAATCGAGTACTTTGCCGCGTAATGACGGTAACGTATCTAATAACAGTTCAGAGCCTTTATCGAATTCACCGTGGCTGAATACGCCGGGCAGCGAACGAACCGTTAACTCGACACCGGCAATATTGATGGGATAGCTGCGGAACCATTGGTTGATGTCAAATGGCTGCGCTTCATTATCACAGCGCCCCCAGTAAAAGCTACAACGACGAGCGGTATCATACTTGGTTAACGGGCCATATGGCTGAAACATTTTTTCTGCACTGCGAACCCCACTGCGGTTCTCGCCGACAATGCAGACTTCAGTGTTCGGGCCAAACTTTGCCAGTACCATCGACAGTAGATAGTCAGCTTCAGCTTTTGCTTTTGGCCAGTAAATTAAGACCATATCGATGTCTAATGAAGCCTCCAGCTGAGCGCCGAAGTGACATTCAAGTTCAGCGTGACGGCTCATCGAGCGGTAATAGCCATAGTTAGTGGTAAAGATTGCAACAGACTTGGCGGCTTTGGTTAGTTCAAGCGGAAATGCATCGCTTAACTCGCCGACGATAAGTACTTTTCGATCTTCAAAAAACGCTAACTGGCGGGCAACGACCTGGCTCGCGGCGGTATAAGACATAGATGGCCTCAATAAAACATAACTAGGTTAAGGGCGCGAATTGTTCCATAAAACACTGAGTATGGAAAGCTGATAGGCACCACACGGTGAGTGTGGCGCTATAAGGTAGAGTGCACTGCCAGGCCGCGTGAATGGTAGTGATACTCGCGGTGACCGAGACCGAATTGATACTAGCGGTAATTAATTTTGATCTTGCGCGTCAAGAAATTCTTTAAATTCAATTTCATAAAGTTTAAATAGCACTAAGGTGACGGAGAAAATAATCGGGCCGTAAATTAAACCGATTAAACCGAATAAGTGCAGTCCCCCTAAGATCGAGAAGAAGATCAGCAAGGTATTCATTCCTGAGTTACCCTGCATTAATAACGGCCGCAAAATATTGTCGATGGATCCCACGACTATGATCCCCCAGCCACTTAGGAATAGCGCCCATTCCCATTGGTTGATCAGGAGCAGGTAGATGGCAGCGGGAAGCCAGATCAGCGCGGTGCCAAATACCGGAATGAAGGAGGCGAAGGCCATCATCGATCCCCAGAATAGCCCCGGAAAACCTGCGAGCCACATGGCAAAACCACCGGCAAAGCCCTGGGCTAATGCGGTCAGAAAGGATCCGAGTACGGCTGATTTTGCGACTTGTTCAACTTCGGTCAGCAGTGCATCTTCCTGGCTGCGGGACAGCGGCAGAACGTGGCGTAAGGCCTTAACCATCTTGCCGTGATCGCGTAATAAGAAAAACAGCACAAACAGCATCAGCATAAAACTGATCACAAAGTTGGTTGCATCACCCAGGATCTTTGCGCTGATATTAAGAAGCTGTGAACCGAATTTAGATGCCGCCAAGGCAATTTTCTGAAGGATCGCCTGGGCATCAATACCTTCAAACGGTGACCATTTGTCGATTAATAAAAGTGCTTTTTGGGCATAAGGATGGGCGAGCAGTTCTTTGGCCCCCCCTTCAGATAACCAGGTATAGCTTTCTTTTGAGAAGGTGGTGCCCTGATGCACAATGGAGGAGAATACGACCAACAGCGGGATCACAAGAATAAAAGTCAGCAGGGTGCAGGAAATCATAGCCGCACTGTTTGGCTTCTTGGGCATCTTGGCTTCTATTCTGGCGTGCAGCGGGTAATAGAGCAAAGAGATAATAAACGCCATGACAATCGGGCCAAGATAGGGTTCTACCAGTCGGTAGCTGGCATAGGCGGCAAGCCCCAGTGCAGCCATTAGCAGCCAGTGGCTAGGTTCTATTTTAAACTGTTTTGGCACTTTCTTGTCCTTCGATAAGTTAACACCATAGAGATCGTGGTTTATACCCAAACCACCTCAAGATGCGTGATTCAGAGCTTCCTCTGGGAATTTAATTCAAGCGAAATGTGTGTAGGAATGGTATCCCCTTTCAAACACATTTTGCGCTGAAGTGAGTTTCCAGAGGAGCTCCCAAAGGGCGAGTTTCAGTGCCTTTTATACTGCGTTAGCCTACTCCAAATAGAACTGCTATTCGCTCATATGGCTGCCTTGCCTAAAAGGTACTGAATTCTCGCTGAACTCGGCATCTTGAGGTAGTTTGGGTATATAATCGCATCTATTCCTCATGTGTAGCAATGTGAATACGCTGCAAATTACATTTTTAATCAAAAACTTATTCGGTAGAGTGTTATGGGGTGCTGTGATTGCGGTGGTGACACCAAGAAAAAACGCAAGTTACCATTAGCGGGTCTGGTAATGTTCGGCGTGTGTCTGCTTGTTATCTGTTTCTGGCAGTAAATAAATAGTGCAGAAAGATGATACTGGGTTGTTTTTGGGATGACGATAAAGCAACGCCACTCTTTGAGTGGCGTTGTTAGTTATCGTGGTGCTGCTGGTCAAAATAGCGAATTAAGCTTGGGCTTCTTTTGCCAGAGTAGCAAAAGCCATCTCTGCGGCACCGAGTGTCGCTTCAATTTCTTTTTCGCCATGGGCCAGCGAGGTAAAGCAGGCTTCATAGGCTGATGGTGCCAGGTAGACACCGTTTTTCAGCATCAGGTTAAAGAAGCGCTTGAAGCGTTCAATGTCGCATTTGGTCACGTCAGCATAGCTGGTGACTTGCTCTTGATCGATAAAGAAGAAACCGAACATACCGCCAACCTGATTGATGGCCAGTGGAATACCATACTTGTCAGCCAGCGCTTTAAAGCCTTCGGCCAGGCGTTTAGTGGTATTCGCCAGGCGCTTCTCGTTGCCTTCTTGGGTTAAAATAGTCAGGCAGGCATGACCTGCAGCCATCGCAACCGGGTTGCCAGATAAGGTGCCAGCCTGATAAACAGGTCCGGTTGGCGCAATATACTGCATGACGTCTTTACGGCCACCAAATGCACCGACTGGCATGCCACCACCGATGATTTTACCTAGTGTCGTCAGATCCGGCTTGATGTTGTAATAGCCCTGAGCGCCACCTTCAGACACACGGAAGCCTGTCATGACTTCATCAAGGATCAATAGTGCACCGAACTCATCACAGATTTCACGCAGGCCTTCAAGGAAGCCCGGAACGGGTGGAATGCAGTTCATGTTGCCAGCGACAGGTTCTACAATGATACAAGCGACTTCTTCCGGGTGCTCGGCAAACGCTTCACGTACAGAATCAAGGTCGTTATAAGTACATGTTAAGGTGTGCTTAGCAAAGTCAGCCGGTACGCCCGGAGAGCTTGGCTGGCCCAGGGTGAGGGCACCAGAGCCGGCTTTCACCAGCAGGCAGTCAGCATGGCCATGATAACAGCCTTCAAATTTGATGATCTTGTCACGGTTGGTATAGCCACGGGCCAGGCGGATAGCACTCATGGTGGCTTCCGTTCCTGAGCTCACCATACGAACTTGCTCCATGGAAGGCACAAGCTTAGAAACCAGTTCAGCCATGGTGATTTCCATTTCGGTTGGCGCACCAAAACTCAGGCCTTGCTGTGCAGCCTTAATGACAGCATCACGAACAGCGACATGGTTATGACCCAGAATCATCGGACCCCAAGAGCCTACGTAGTCGATATACGCTTTACCATCAGCGTCAAAAATATATGCGCCGTCAGCACGCTCGATGAACAGCGGGCTGCCACCAACACCGGCAAAGGCGCGAACGGGTGAGTTAACACCACCTGGGATCGTTTTTTGTGCTTTAGCAAATAAATCAGCTGATTTGCTCATTGTGATGTCCTATTTTCTAGTTTATCCGGGGATTGTACCTAATATATCGGGAGCTTGGCGAGTTTGATTTTCGTTACCTCGGTCACAGATGGAAAGCTAGTTTTCAACATTGACGGTGTAAAAATAGGGCTCAGTCGGCTAATATTGCTGCGAACGACTTTTGTCCTTCCTGTCTGCTCCTTCCGGAGCAATCTACTCTAAGATACGGCTGACTAATGACTGATAACACCCGAGGCACTCCTGCGCCTGAACGCCTGCAACCTAGTGGACTGGTTCGGCGATTTCTTTCTCGCGATAAAACCCCCGTTTCTGTTCTTTTTCTTGCCGCGTTGGTAGGGCTGTTAACCGGATTGCTTGCGACCTTGTTCGAGATCGGGGTGCATTGGGTTTCGGAGCAACGCACCGTGTGGTTGCGTGATGTGATCAGCAGTGTTTTTCCCTTGTGGTTAGTGGCTTTTATTATCAGTGCATCGCTGGCACTGGTGGGATATTTTTTGGTTCATCGTTTTGCACCGGAAGCTGCCGGATCGGGGATCCCTGAAATAGAAGGGGCGATGGATGATATGCGCCCGGTTCGCTGGTGGCGGGTATTACCGGTAAAATTTATCGGTGGTCTGGGCGCTTTGGGATCCGGCATGGTATTGGGCCGTGAAGGCCCGACGGTCCAGATGGGCGGAAATCTTGGCCGTATGGTGTCTGATATCTTCCGCTTGAAAGATAAGGAAGGCCGCCATGCTTTGTTGGCTTCTGGTGCTGCCGGTGGTTTAGCCGCTGCTTTTAATGCCCCGCTGGCTGGCATTATGTTTGTGGTTGAGGAAATGCGTCCACAATTTCGTTACAGTTTGATCTCCATTAAATGTGTCATGATCTCGGCAATCGTTGCGAATATTGTTTTTCGCAGTATTAAGGGTCAGCATGCGGTGATCACGATGCCGCAATATGACGCACCAATGCTGAAAGCGCTGTGGTTATTTTTATTGCTGGGGATGTTTTTCGGTGTGTTCGGGGTGATTTTCAATCGCCTGATCACGTTGTCACAAGATTTGTTTGTCCGTATTCACCGCAATGATCGTAAGCGTTATCTGATCACCGGTACCTTGCTGGGCGGTTGTTTTGGTTTGATATTGTTGTATCTGCCAGAATTGACGGGGGGCGGGATTGCCATTATTCCCAATGCGACTAATGGTGATTACAGTATCAGTCTATTGCTGATCTTGTTCTTAGCCCGGGTGGCAACGACCTTATTGTGCTTTGGCTCGGGGGCACCCGGTGGCATTTTTGCTCCGATGCTGGCATTGGGCACCTTGTTTGGCACTTTTTTTGGTTCTGTTGCTCAGCTAATGTTCCCGGAGTTAGGACTGGAACCCGGTATGTTTGCGATTGCCGGAATGGGAGCGCTATTTGCCGCGACAGTACGGGCACCGATCACCGGTATTTTGCTGGTTATTGAGATGACCAATAATTATGATCTGATCTTACCATTGATTATCACGACCCTGGGTGCCACTATGCTGGCACAGGTGCTAGGTGGTCAGCCAATTTATTCACAATTGCTGCTTCGCACGATTAAGAAAGAAAAATTACGGCAAGATAACCGATCTGATGTGGTGAATACTTGAACGAGATAGTCAGGTATTAGATAATCAGATTAATTACCGCATGTGTTTGAGAGGTTTTTAATGAGCGATGCCAATTTGCCACTGACGTTTTCTGATGTTGCTGCGAAGAAAGTGAAAGCGCTAATCGCCGAAGAAGAAAACCCGGAGCTGAAACTACGCGTTTATATCACCGGTGGTGGTTGCAGTGGTTTCCAGTATGGCTTTACTTTTGATGAAAAAGTGAATGATGGCGATATGACGATCGAGAACAGCGGGGTGACTCTGGTGGTTGATCCCATGAGCCTGCAGTATCTGATCGGTGGTGTTGTTGATTACACTGAAGGGTTGGAAGGTTCTCGTTTCTTCGTGAATAACCCCAATGCAACCACTACTTGTGGTTGTGGCGCATCATTCAGCGTGTAGACGTTTAGCGTGATACCGAATAGGTAAAAGAAAAGCCGTCACAATGTGACGGCTTTTTTGTTTGCTTTGTTTTGCTGACCTGATTAGCCCCGGTTGGCAATTAACGGGCTGTTGTCAGCCAGCAGCTGGCTAAATTGAGTTAGCTGGCTTAATCTCTCACTGGCATGCTTCTGGAAGGCGTTTTTCTTTTTGCCTTGCAGCGACTGCGCTTGTGGTAATTTCACCGTACGGGGGTTTTTGTGAACGCCGTTGACCAGAAATTCATAGTGCAGGTGAGGGCCGGTAACGCGCCCGGTTCCACCTAATGTCCCCACAACCTGTCCTTGTTTAACACGCTGTCCGGTTTTAACCTTTCGCTTCGTCATGTGCAGGTACTTCGTGATGTAAGTAGAGCTATGGCGAATAAACACATAGTTACCATTGAACTGGTTGTAACCCGATTTCAACACCACGCCATCGCCTGCTGCCCAGATCGGCGTACCAACAGGGGCCGCATAATCGGTGCCTCGGTGGGCTTTTACCTTACCTGTCACAGGGTGCAGGCGGCGTGGATTGAAGTTTGAGCTGACATAACGGAAATTAATCGGTGAACGGAGGAAGGCCTTACGCATGGCATTGCCATTTTGATCGTAATATTTGCCGTCTTCGCTACGTACTGCGGTAAATGTCTGGCCCAGGTTGGTAAAGGTGGCTGCCAGGATATTGCCACGGCCAATGGGGTCACCTTCGACAAAGTGCTCTTCAAAGAGCACCGAGAACTTGTCACCTTCACGGATATCCAGGGCAAAGTCGATATCCCAGCCAAAGATGCCTGCAATCTCCATGATCTGGTTGGCGGTTAAACCCGCTTTATCTGCTGCATTCCAGAAGCTCGACGTGATTGTTGCCTGGGCAAAGTTGAATTGGGTGTCGATTTTTTTCTTTTCTTCCTTGGAATGGAAGGTGTCTCCAGCCCGAGTGATAACAAGGGTCTGGGTGGCATTTTTCGGTTGGATCAGCTGGATCAGATCATTCTTATCATCAAAGCCAAATTTTAGGGTATCGCCCGGACGTAATGACGTCAGGCTTTTGGTGCCTTCATCGGCATTGACTAAACGATACAGGGTACCCGGGCTCAATCCGACGTTATCAAACACCACAGCCAGGCTTTCGCCGGACTGTACTTGGTGATTTTTCCATCTTAAAGCCGGATATTGCGGTTCTTCATCTTCTATCGCGGGTTTTAGCTGATGCGAGTCAAGGCTGAGATCCAGCGAGTAGGCTTTACCAATTTCAAACTTACGCTCCGTCTGGGCGACTTTTTCAGGACCCGGAATAAGGAGCAGCAGTACCACAAAGGCACTGAGGAAAGTGATGAGGATTTGATGCATCCTTGGCAGTCGGGCAAGTTTCGATAGTAACATTGGTAAAGTAATTTAAGCGCAAAAGGAAAAAATAAGACAACGCCTAGTCTAACTGGTTTCAAAAAACATCTCTATTGAAGTAAGATGGTTGATTATAACTTTTTTGCCAATTCTGTGGGAGCGAACAAGAATGGCCAGCATTGAACAAGCTTTAGCTGAAATTAAGCGTGGTGTTGATGAGCTGATTCCAGAAGAAGAGCTGATTGCCAAATTAAAAGAAAACCGTCCTTTACGGATTAAATTAGGTGCCGATCCAACCGCTCCTGATATTCACTTAGGTCACACCGTCATTCTTAACAAGCTGCGTACTTTCCAGGAACTCGGCCATGACGTCACTTTCCTGATCGGTGACTTTACCGGAATGGTTGGCGATCCTACGGGTAAAAATACGACGCGTCCGCCGCTAACGCGCGAAGACGTGCTGGCGAATGCTGAAACCTATAAAGAGCAGGTTTTCAAAATTCTTGATCCGGCTAAAACCAAAATCGAGTTTAACTCTTCATGGTTATCTGATCTTGGTGCTGAGGGTTTAATCCGTCTTGCAGCCAACCAGACGGTTGCTCGCATGCTTGAGCGTGACGATTTTAAAAAGCGTTACAACGAAGGTCGTCCGATTGCGATCCACGAGTTCATGTATCCGCTGCTGCAAGGTTACGACTCCGTTGCAATGGAAACGGACGTAGAGCTTGGCGGCACCGATCAGAAATTCAACCTGCTGATGGGCCGTGAATTGCAGAGAGCCCATGGCCAGAAGCCTCAGGTTGTCCTGACCATGCCTCTTCTTGTTGGCCTGGACGGCGAGAAGAAGATGTCTAAATCAGCCAATAACTACATTGGTATTGCTGATGTGCCAAACGAGATGTTCGGTAAGATCATGTCTATCTCTGATGATCTGATGTGGAATTACTACGAGCTGCTTTCTTTTCGTCCGATCGAAGAAATCGAGCAGTTCAAAGTCGATATGGCGAACGGTCAGAACCCTCGTGATATTAAAATCCGCCTTGCGAAAGAAATCATTGCGCGCTTCCATTCTGAAGCGGATGCCGATGCGGCAGAGCAAGAGTTCATCAATCGCTTCCAGAAAGGTGCGATGCCAGACGAAATGCCTGAATTCGATTTCGAAGCAGGTATCGCGATTGGTAACCTACTGAAAGATGCGGGTCTGGTTAACTCAACCTCTGATGCTATGCGTATGATCCGTCAGGGCGCGGCTAAAATCGACGGTGATAAAATCGAAGATACTAAGCTGGTACCTGCAGCGGGAACTGCGGTTTATCAGGTT
The DNA here is from genome assembly GCF_050337085.1 of Photobacterium sagamiensis. Classification (NCBI taxonomy): domain Bacteria; kingdom Pseudomonadati; phylum Pseudomonadota; class Gammaproteobacteria; order Vibrionales; family Vibrionaceae; genus Photobacterium; species Photobacterium sagamiensis. Next base: position 28,927 of record NZ_JAKJSP010000017.1, read on the forward strand.
GGTAAGCGTAAGTTTGCACGTGTCACATTAAAGTAATGCTTTCTGAGATGACTTGTTGATCGAAAAAAGGCGCTTAAAGCGCCTTTTTTTTGGATGTTTATTGAGGTTTACCCCCGCAGGGCTAACGTTGGTAGCGATAAATGCCAGCGGATTGCCGCAAGGCGAATCGTCAGGGTGGTTATGATCCCTGCCAGAGTTGCAACCGCAGGATCAACGTGGAAGTTCAAGCCTACGGTATGAATGATACCGCCAAGAATACAGGCTGTAGCATACACTTCGGTACGCAATACCATGGGGATTTCTCTGGCCAGTACATCACGGATCACGCCACCGCCACAGCCAGTAATAACCCCCATAATAACCGCGACCATAGGTGACGCACCAAAACGCAGGGCTTTTTCCACTCCGATGGCAACAAACACCGCCAGGCCGATGGCATCGGCGACCGGCAGAAAGTACCACGGCATGCGTTTAGGACGGCGGACGGCCAGCATTGCGAGAAAGCAAGTAACCAAAATAACCCACAGGTAGCTGGTATCAGTGATCCAGAATACCGGGGTTGCCCCCAAAGCCATATCACGGATCGTACCACCGCCAATAGCCGTTACACTGGCCAGTACAACCACACCAAAAGGGTCCATTCGTAAACGGCCCGCCAGTAACACACCCGATGCAGCGAAAACGGCAGTGCCGAACATATCGAGAATATAGATAAGCATGTCTGTACCTATTGGAGAAGAGAGCGAGAGAAGCCGGCTGAGATTGTACGAGGAAATGAAACAGGCTCAACTTGGTGACATCGCTTTGTGAGCCGATTCACATCTAATGTTGATAACCTGTTACAAGTCGTTTTTTCTTACGCTATCCAGCAACTCGCAAACCTGTTGGACGGCTTTGATAGAACGTGGGGTCGGACGGTTTAACCAATCAGCTTGCAAGGTGAAAATATGTTGGTTATCCACAGCAGGCAATTTGCCTTGCCACTTATTCCAGACACGGGTGTCAGTGCCTGAGTGGGGAGTGCCAAATATCACCTCGGGTTGGCGAGTAACCACCTGCTCTTCAGAGACTTGTGGGTAGGTCGCAATACTGTCACCGAAGATATTCTGCCCGCCACAGACGGTAAATATCTGAGTCGGCCAGCTACCATTGGCCGCGGTAATGATCGGCGAAGCGCTCAGCTGATAGAAAAAACGAACAGGGCGAAGGTTCTGGTGCTGAAGCTGAAGGTCGGTTAATTGCTGGCGGAACTGATTTGCGGTTTTGGCGGCGTATTCTGGCTGGGCAGAATACTGGCCAAGGGCCTCAATCGTATCAGCAATATCTGCCAGTTGGGTGGGATTTGAGTAATAAACTTCGATACCTAATTGTTCTAGCTTAGCCATTTCCCGCGGTGGGTTTCCTCCTTTCCAGGCCAGGATCAGGTCCGGTTTCAGGGCGACTATCCGTTCGAGTTTAACGCCGCGGTAGTTGGCCACCCGTTCCAGTTTGGTGGCCGCTTCCGGATAATCGCTGTAATCACTGGCTGCGATTAATTGGTCACCAAGGCCTGCGGCATAGGCCAGTTCCGTCGTGTGGGGAGACAGGCTGATGACTCGCTCAACAGCTTGGTTGGCAGCACTGATGGCTGAAAAAAATAGTAAACAGAGACAGATCAGGCGCACTTATATTTCTCCTTTAAATATGAAAATGAGGGCGCTTTGAATGATCACCCAGATAAGCAGCCGACTGGTGAGCAACTGTTGTATTTGGGCTAAATGAAATGCAGCCGGAGCGATTTTCCCACCGACACGGGGGCGCTCCCTTTTTCTATCATCATAGATGGCAGGTCCACCCAGTGATAACGATAACTTATGACCGGTTGCTATCAGTAACCAGCCGGGGCCGGGTAGCAGCCAGTCTTCCCCTTGTTTCATCAGGCCTTGTAATGCCGTTTTCCCATTGTGACCAATACTGATCAGCAAGGCTAAAATTCGCAGTGGTACAATATCCAATATCGCAAGAATGCGTACTGCGGGAAGACCAAAGACATCATATTGATGTCGGCTTGGTGACCATGACCGAGCCAGACTGACGGCTAAACGATATAAGAGAGCCCCGATCCCACCAGCTAGGGCATACCAGAATAAAACCCCGGCAACTAAGCGGCCATAGCTGAGTATCTGCGTTTCAGCGCCAGCCTTACCCAGCCCCAGTAATGACAGGTTCTCAGTATTTCTATTGAGGGGATAGGCCAGTAACTGGCGACAGCGAGTTTTGTCTTCTTTGGCGTAAGCGCTGATAAAGTGTTTGCTGAGTCTGGCGGTGTTTTTCCAATCAAGCGCCATCCATAACAGGGTTAACTGAAACAGAGTTTCTATCCATACCAGCTGGTGAAGCGCAATGAGTAAGATAAGTACCGTGACCCACATCAGCGCCCAGGCCAGCAAGCCTGAAAGTAAGCGTTGGCGGCGATTATCTTTAGGGTTATTCACCTTATCTGCGATTAAAATCGCTAAACGTTGCCAGATCTGCAGAGGATGAAGCGCGGCGGGAATGGGAATAAACCAATGAATGGCTAACGCTCCCCACAGTGCAAGCAGGGAGCTGTTATTAAGCAAGAGCGCCAGGGTATCAGTCATTACTGATTCAATAGCTCAACCATTTTAGCAACCATGATTGACGAACTCTTTGCCGCGAGTGGCAGGAACTCTTCAAAGCTCATTGGTGATTCTTTGTCAGCCACATCAGAGATGGCACGAACCACCACAAAAGGGATCTCAAACTGATGACAAGCCTGAGCAATCGCTGCGGCTTCCATTTCTACTGCGATAACTGTCGGGAAGTTCTGGCGAATGAAGTTCTGCTTTTCAGCGCTGCAGACAAAGGCATCGCCGGTACAGATCAGGCCGCGAACCGCATGCATGTCACCCATAGTCGCCAGTGCCTGTTCTGCGCAGTTCATCAGTTTTTCGTCTGATGTAAACGCGGCTGGTTGCTGTGCCATCTGACCGACTTCGTAACCAAATGCCGTCACATCAGCATCGTGGTAACGTACTTCCGTTGAAATAACCACATCACCCAGATTCAGGCTTGGGGCAAAACCACCGGCAGAGCCAGTATTCAGTACGACATCTGGCTGGAAAATTTCCAGTAAAACAGCCGTACCAACGGCCGCCGCAACTTTACCGATGCCAGATTGCAACAAGACAACATCAGCACCGTTCAGGGTACCGGTGTAAAAGGTACAACCTGCTTTTTTGTGGGTTTCGGAGTGAGTCAGTTGCTCTTTCAGGATGGCAACTTCTTGCTCCATCGCGCCAATAATGCCGATTTTCATCAATCTGTTCTCTTGTTGGTCAATACTTGTTGCGCGGGTCGCAACGAATAAATTGGTAGTGGGCGTAATTGTAACACGGAGCAGGAAAGGTTGAAGTAACAAAAAACGAGAGGCTGGATAGCACTCTCGTTATTTTCCGGACAGCGTGTGGAGAACAGCTTTGCTCTTTAATTCATGGGTTAGACGTTGAGGTAATCAAGGATCCCCTGTGCCGCCAAACGCCCTTCATTAATGGCCGTTACGACTAAATCAGAGCCACGTACTGCATCACCACCGGCAAAAATCTTCTCGTTGGATGTCTGGAACTGATAGCGCGATTCTTCCGGGGCTTTGATCCGGCCATTTTGATCCAATTCGACATTAAAGTTTTCCAGCCAAGGCATGGCATGCGGTTGGAAACCAAAGGCCATAATAACGACATCGGCATCCAGTACGTGTTCGCTGCCTTCAACAAGTTCAGGGTGACGACGCCCTGCTTCATCTGGCGCCCCCAACTCTGTGTTGACGACGTTAATGCCTGTTACCTGGCCTTGGTCATTAATGTGGATACTCAGAGGCTGCAGGTTAAACATGAAATTAACCCCTTCCTCTCGGGCATTTTTAAATTCACGTCTGGAGCCCGGCATATTGGCTGCATCGCGACGATAAGCACAGATCACTTCTTTCGCGTTCTGGCGAATAGAGGTACGCACGCAGTCCATTGCCGTATCTCCGCCTCCGAGCACGACCACCCGTTTTCCTTTCATATCGAGATAGTCAGCGTCACTTTTCAGGCCCATCACCCGGAAGGCATTGGAAACTAAGAATGGCAGCGCGTCGTAAACGCCCTGGGCATTTTCATTTTCCAGACCCGCCCGTATGTTTTTATACGTACCGACCCCCAGGAAAACCGCATCATACTCACTGAGCAGCTGTTTCATCTGGATGTCTTTACCAATCTCGGTATTGAGGCGGAAATCAACCCCCATCTCAGTGAAGATTTCGCGGCGATTGGCCATCACACTTTTTTCCAGTTTGAATGATGGGATCCCAAAGGTCAGTAAGCCACCAATCTCCGGGTAGCGATCAAAGACCACGGGTTTAACGCCGTTGCGAACCAGAATATCGGCACACGACAAACCGGCCGGACCCGCACCGATAATCGCGACTTTTTTGTCGACCCACTCAACATGGGACMTGTCTGGTTTCCAGCCCATTTCAAAGGCTTTATCGGTAATGTATTTTTCGATATTGCCGATAGCAACTGCGCCAAAGTCATCATTCAAGGTACAGGAACCTTCACACAACCGATCTTGCGGACATACCCGGCCACACACTTCTGGCAGGGTGTTAGTCTGGTGTGCCAGTTCAACCGCTTCGAGGATCCGCCCCTCATTGGCTAAGTTTAACCATTGCGGGATGTAGTTATGTACAGGACATTTCCATTCGCAATACGGGTTACCACAATCAAGACAGCGATCAGCCTGAGCACTGGCTTGTTGCGGAGTAAAAGGTTCGTAGACTTCGACAAACTCAATTTTACGAATGTTGAGCGGCTTTTTAGGCGGATCAACGCGCTCGACATCAATAAATTGGTAAACGTTCTGGCTCATTCGGTTTCCCTTCCTTATTGTGCTTGAACGCGCAGCTCAGCAGCTGAACGGCTTTGATGACCCAAGAGGGTATTTACGTCGGCAGACTTTGGTTTTGCCAGATAGAACTTAGGGATCCACTGGTCGAAATCTGCCAGGATCTCCTGAGCCCGGCTTGATCCTGTCTCTTCCAGATGACGATCAATCAGGCCCCGCAGGTGTTCCTGGTGAATTTTCAGATTATCCAGCGGCAGTGCATCAATCAGCTCCGGGTTCACCCGACCTGCGAAATCACCGTCTTCATCGAGGATGTAGGCAAAACCTCCCGTCATGCCAGCGCCGAAGTTAACCCCGGTCTTACCTAGAATCGCGACAATACCGCCCGTCATGTATTCACAGGCGTTGTCGCCAGCCCCTTCTACGATTGCTATCGTGCCGGAGTTTCGTACCCCGAATCGTTCACCGGCGGTACCTGCGGCAAACAATTTGCCCCCGGTTGCGCCATACAGGCAGGTGTTGCCGATAATCGTCGCTTCATGAGATTTAAACGCGGAACCCACCGGTGGTCTGATAACGATCTTACCGCCAGTCATGCCTTTGCCGACGTAGTCGTTGGCATCACCGGTCAGATACAGGTTCAGGCCGCCGGCATTCCAGACGCCGAATGACTGGCCCGCAGTACCGGTCAGGTGCAGGTTGACTGGCTGAGCGGCCATACCCTGATTACCATAGCGCAGGGCAATTTCACCTGACAGGCGGGCACCAATCGAGCGATCGGTATTGCGGATATTATGGAACAGATCCGCACCGCTGCGATTTTCAATCGCCGGTAATGCTTCAGTGAGCAGGGTATTGCTTAACTGCGCGGGATCAAACGGGGTGTTTGGTTCGCTGCAATACAGGGTTTTACCTTCGACGGGGGCAGGGGCATGCAGCAGGCCACTCAGATCCAGCTTGTTTTGTTTGGCAGTAACCCCTTCGATCACGGCGAGCAGATCGGTGCGGCCGATCAGATCGGTGAGTTGCACCACCCCCAGCCGGGCCAGTAACTCACGGACTTCCTGGCCTAAACCAATAAAGTAATTCATCACCTGCTCCGGCAGGCCTTTAAAGAAGTCACGGCGCAGCGTCTCATCCTGGGTGGCTACCCCGGTGGCGCAGTTATTAAGGTGGCAGATACGGAGGTATTTACAGCCCAGAGCCACCATAGGTGCAGTACCAAAGCCGAAACTTTCAGCCCCCAGAATGGCGGCTTTTATCACATCGAGACCGGTTTTCAGGCCGCCATCAACTTGCAGGCGAATTTTATGACGTAACCCGTTGGCGACCAGCGCTTGCTGGGTTTCGGCTAAGCCGAGTTCCCATGGGCTACCTGCATATTTCACCGAGCTTAACGGACTGGCACCGGTACCGCCGTCGTAACCGGAGATAGTGATCAGATCGGCATAGGCTTTAGCCACACCCGTTGCGATAGTGCCCACACCGGGTTCAGAAACCAGCTTGACCGATACCATAGCTTTTGGGTTGACTTGTTTTAAGTCGAAGATCAACTGGGCCAGATCCTCGATAGAGTAAATATCGTGATGCGGAGGGGGGGAGATCAGGGTGACCCCCGGTACGGCAAAACGCAGTTTAGCGATCTCGGTCGTGACTTTGTGACCAGGGAGCTGGCCACCTTCTCCGGGTTTCGCGCCTTGAGCAACTTTGATCTGAATTACGTCTGCATTGACGAGATAATGTGGTGTTACGCCAAAACGACCGGATGCCACCTGCTTAATGCGAGAGTTACGTTCATTACCAAAACGACGCGGGTCTTCGCCCCCTTCCCCCGAATTCGAACAACCGCCTAAGCGGTTCATAGCAATTGCCAGGGATTCGTGAGCTTCAGGGCTGAGGGCACCAATTGACATTGCCGCGGAGTCAAAGCGTTTATATAACTCTGTAGCAGCTTCAACCTGCTCTATTTCGATCGGGTTTTCTGGCTCTTTGAGCTTCAGCAGATCACGAATCGCAGAGATTGGACTCTCATTGACGATAGTGGCAAACGAAAGGTAATCCTGGTAATCACCTGTTTTAACCGCCTTTTGCAGTGTGCTGACGACATCGGGGTTGTAAGCGTGGAACTCCCCGCCATGAACATATTTCAGCAGACCACCATGTTCAATCGGTTTGCGTTTCAACCAGGCCCGGCGAGACAAGTTAAACAGATCTTGCTGGAAGTCTTCGAAGCCGGCACCGGATATGCGGCTTGAGACGCCTTTAAAGCACAGATCAATGACTTCCTGATGCAGTCCAACCGCTTCAAACAGCTGGGAGCAACGGTAAGAGGCGACGGTAGAAATGCCCATTTTCGACATGATCTTGTACAGACCTTTGTTCATGCCGTCGCGGAAGTTCATCATTATTTCACGGTAGGGTTTGGTAATCGCACCGCTGTCGATGAGCTTCCCCAGTGACTCATACGCTAAATATGGATAAACCGCAGTGGCACCGAAGCCGATGAGTACTGCGAACTGGTGCGGATCGCGAGCCGTCGCCGTTTCAACGATCATGTTGGCATCGCAACGTAAATTGGTTGCCACTAAGCGGTTTTGCACTGCGCCCACCGCCATCGCCGCCGGGATCGGCAGCTTGTCCTGGTCAATGCCGCGGTCAGACAGTACGATCAGTACGGTACCACTGCGTACCAGGCGTTCAGCCTGATCACACAGATCATTAATGGCTTGCTTGAGGTTTTTCTCGCTCGGATCATAGTTGATATCGATGATGCTGTTGCGATAGTACTGACTATCGAGTTCGAGCAACTGAACCAGATCGGAGTACAGCAGTACGGGGGAATTGAAGGCCACCCGATAGGCATGGCCATCGGTTTCGCTGAACACGTTCATTTCGCGGCCGATACAGGTTGCCAGCGACATCACGTGTTTCTCACGTAAAGGGTCGATGGGCGGGTTGGTGACCTGAGCAAACATCTGGCGGAAGTAATCGGTGGCGGCGCGCTCTTTCGATGACAGTACGGCCATCGGGGCGTCATCCCCCATAGATCCTGTCGGCTCCTGGCCATTTTCACCGACAACCCGTAATACCTGATCAAGCTCTTCACGGTTAACGCCGAAGAGTTTCTGGTAAGTCTGGAGTTCATGGTCGTCTAAGGATCGGCTGCCGACCTGATCGTCACCCAGCTCTTTGAATGGGATCAGGCGTTTGACGTGGCTGTCCATCCATTCTTTGTATGGATGGCGGCTCATCAGCTCGTTATCGATGTCATTGGAATGCCAGATCTTGCCAAATTTGGTATCTATAACCAGCAGTTCACCCGGTCCGACACGGCCTTTTTCTGCCACTTCATCAGGGGCGTAATCCCAGATCCCCACTTCTGAGGCGAGGGTGATCAGCTTGTCTTTGGTGATCACATAGCGGGCAGGGCGCAGACCGTTGCGGTCAAGGTTACAGGCGGCATAACGGCCATCTGACATCACGATACCAGCCGGGCCATCCCACGGCTCCATGTGCATGGAGTTAAAGTCGTAGAATGCGCGAAGTTCGGGCTTCATATCCGGGTGGTTTTGCCATGCAGGTGGAACCAGCATGCGCATCGCACGGAACAGATCGAGACCGCCCGCCAGAAATAGCTCCAGCATGTTATCGAGGCTGGAAGAATCCGAGCCGGTCTCATTCACAAACGGTGTGGCGGTTTGCAGATCCGGCAGCAAGGGGGAAGCAAATTTGTATGCGCGTGCACGCGCCCACTGGCGATTACCGGCAATGGTATTGATCTCGCCGTTATGGGCTAAGTAACGAAATGGCTGAGCCAGTGGCCAGCGGGGCTGGGTATTGGTCGAGAAGCGCTGGTGGAACAGGCAAATGGATGATTCCAGGCGTAAATCAGCGAGATCGGTATAGAACTTGGGCAAGTCAGCGGGCATGCATAAGCCTTTGTAGACAGTAACTTGCGTTGATAAGCTGCAGATGTAGAAATCAGGATCGTCAGTAATACGTTTTTCAATGCGGCGTCGGGCAATATACAGGCGACGATCGACATCTCGTGGCTTCCAGCCCGCTGGTGCATTAATAAATACCTGCTCAATATCAGGCAAAGATTCTGTGGCAATGGGGCCTAATACCCGTGGGTTGATTGGCACTTCACGCCAGCCAATAATTGATAAGGTTTCTTTGGCGAGTTCTTCGTTGATAATGATACGGGCTTGTTCGGCTCTGACTGGATCCTGACTGAGAAATAGCATGCCGATCGCAAATTCGCGTGCGAGTTTCCAGCCTTTTTCCTCTGCCACAATACGATAAAAGCTCTCGGGCTTTTTCATTAACAGACCGCAGCCGTCACCGGTTTTGCCATCAGCTGCGATACCACCACGGTGGGTCATACGATCCAATGCCGATATCGCGGTACGAACAAGTTTGTGGCTGGTTTCACCCTCAATATGGGCAATTAAACCAAAACCACAATTATCTTTTTCCAGCGTTGGGTCATACAGTGTCATTGCAACTCTCCCTTGCTTCCGCCAGCTCAGCTGAGCAGTGTTACTGCATAATTATGACAACCTCCCTGATCGTCATTTCTGCTTCCAGCAACTTTCAAGTTAACGGCAATTTACAAAAAGATCAAATAACCATTACATTCCGTCTTTATTTCAGTAATTACAGCAGATTTTTCTTATTAGGCATTGTTTTTTTTGATGGCCTAAGTTTGATTTAGTATTTCATTTACATTTTTCAGAGGGGAAGAAGGCTGAGTGTTAGGTAGGGAAAGGAAGATTTAATACCAAATCCATTAATTAGCTCAAGTCGTCAGTTTGGTATACAAAAAAGCCAGCTCACAAGAGCTGGCTTTTACATAAAGTACAATCAGATGTCTGATCAGGCTCGTGACAGCATCAGTGAATGAGCTTTCGCTTCCAGGTTGGTATTACCCATCAGGAAGTCATCAATTTCACGGGCACATTCACGGCCTTCATTGATACAGCGAACAACCAGAGACTGGCCGGTACGCATATCACCCGCAGCAAAGACACCTTTCTGGCTGGTGGCAAAACCTGTTGTTGCGACATTGCCACGTTCATCCAGTTTGATATCCAGCTGGGCTAAGACACCGGTTGGTTCCGGGTGTAAGAAGCCCATCGCCAGAAACGCCATATCACATGGAATGATGCGCTCAGAGCCGGCGACTTCATCAAAGCCCGGACGCTCACCGGGTTTCGCTTCCTGCCACTGAATATCTGCAATACGCAGGGCTTTCACGTTACCGGCTTCATCACCGATGAACTCTTTAGTCAGAATATTCCAATGACGCTCACAGCCTTCTTCATGTGAAGTGGATGTTTTCATGATCATCGGGTAAGACGGCCAGGGTTGATGGGTTGGACGCTTCTCTGGCGGGATCGGCATGATCTCGACCTGGGTAACACTTACCGCGCCATGACGGTTAGAGGTTCCGACACAGTCTGAACCGGTATCACCGCCACCGATAACCACAACATGCTTACCTTTAGTGTGAATTTCTTCACTCTTAAGATCCATGTCGTTGGCACGTCGGTTGTTCTGCGCAAGGAATTCCATTGCATAATGAACCCCCTTAAGCTCACGGCCGGGGATTGGCAAGTTGCGTGGTACGGTTGAGCCGCCCGTTAGCAGTACAACATCAAAGTCCTGACGAAGTTGCTGTGCGTTAATCTCAACACCGATATGGGCGTTGACCTCGAACTTAATTCCCGCTTCGGCCATTAAGTTGATTTTACGGTCAATGATATCCATACCCAGCTTGAAATCCGGAATACCAAAACGGAGCAGACCGCCGACTTTTTCATCACGCTCAAACACCGTGACGCAGTGACCTGCACTGTTCAGCTGTTCAGCAGCTGACAAACCGGCCGGGCCTGAACCGATAATCGCAATGGTTTTACCGGTACGGGAACGTGGTATTTTCGGCTTAGCGTATCCTTCGCGATACGCCGTCTCGACGATTGTTTTTTCAATATTACAGATAGTGATCGGGTCTTGGTTAATCCCCAATACGCAGCCACTTTCACAAGGGGCCGGGCATACACGACCGGTAAATTCAGGAAAGTTATTGGTAGAACTTAGAATGTTCCAGGCTTCTTCCCAGCTGTCACGATAAACCGCATCATTGAATTCGGGAATGATGTTGCCAATCGGGCATGAGTTATGACAGAAAGGCACACCGCAATCCATGCAACGTGATGCTTGTTTGTTGATCTTAGCGCCAAACTCTTTATTCAAGACAAACTCTTTGTTGTCTTGAATACGAACGCTTGGATCTAACTTTTGTGGCAGTTCACGGCCAACTTCTAAAAATCCTGTAGGCTTACCCATTTACGGCCTCCAACTCTTCCTTGTTTTCTGCATCAGCTTTACGCTGTTGCAGTACAGCTTTGTAATCCCTAGGCATCACTTTCACCATTTTTTGAAGGTTCGCTTCAAAGTTGGACAGGAAAGTTTCTGCCACTGTACTACCCGTCAGCTCAATATGTTTGGTGAGCATCTCTTTGAGCAAGTCTTGGTCTTCTTGCTCAATCGGGTCAAGATCGACAAGCTCTGGATTCAGTTTAGTTTCGAAATCATCGAATTGGTCCCAAACATACGCCACACCGCCACTCATACCGGCTGCGAAGTTACGCCCTGTCTGGCCCAGGATGATGGCAACACCACCTGTCATGTATTCACAGCCGTGGTCACCAACACCTTCAACAACCACTTTCGCACCTGAGTTACGGACACAGAAACGCTCGCCAGCCAGACCGCGAATAAATGATTCACCGGATGTCGCACCGTAGAAGCAGACGTTACCCACAACGATGTTATCTTCCGGGATAATGTCGGAGTTCGTATTCGGATAAAGTACCAAGGTTCCGCCAGAGAGACCTTTACCCCAGTAATCGTTGGCATCACCTTCGACTTCAAATTTCACGCCTTTCGCGAGGAAGGCACCAAGACTCTGGCCCGCAGAGCCATTGAACTTGACGTTCATTGGTTGTGGTAACCCCTGGTCTTTATAGATTTTTGAAATCTCGTTCGACAGCATGGCACCGGTACTACGATCGGTGTTGATGATGTCAAATTCAACGTCGACTTGTTTACCTTCGTAAAGAGCAGGCGCTGCAGCTTCAATCAGTTTACGGTCAAGGACATTTTCTAAGTTATGTTCTTGCTGACGCTGATTGTAGATCCCGTCTTCTTCACGTGCCGGCTCGTTAAATAGCACAGGGCTCAGATCAAGATTCTTGTATTTCCAGTGACCGATATCGTCACGGATTTTCAGTTTGTGAGATTGACCCACCATCTCTTCGATAGTGCGGAAGCCTAGCTCTGCCATCACTTCACGCAGGCCTTCAGCCATGTACTGGAAGAAGGTAATCACATCATCTACGCGACCATCAAAGCGCTCACGTAATGTTTTGTTCTGAGTGGCGATACCGACAGGACAGGTATTCTTATGACACTTACGCATCATGATACAGCCTTCAACAACCAATGCAGCGGTTGCGACACCCCACTCTTCAGCCCCCAGCAGTGTGGCTACTGCAAGGTCGCGCGGCGTTTTCATCTGACCGTCTGACTGAACAACAATACGGTTACGCAGGCCGTTTTTCAGCAGGGTCTGGTGAGTTTCTGCCAGGCCAAGTTCCCAAGGTAAACCAGTGTGGCGAATTGATGAGATTGGCGATGCACCGGTACCACCATCAAAACCGGCAATCAGAACGACATCAGCTTTGGCTTTCGCGACACCGGAGGCAATCGTACCGACACCGGCTTCTGATACCAGCTTTACGTTTACGCGACCCTTGCGGTTAGCATTCTTCAAATCGTAGATCAGCTGAGCCAAATCTTCGATTGAGTAAATGTCGTGGTGCGGCGGTGGTGAAATCAGGCCGACTCCAGGAGTGGAGTGACGGGTAGCGCCGATCCAGTCATCGACTTTATCACCCGGTAGCTGACCACCTTCACCAGGCTTCGCGCCCTGAGCCATCTTGATCTGAATTTCGTCAGAGTTAGTCAGGTAGTAAGAGGTTACACCAAAGCGACCTGAAGCGACCTGCTTGATCGCAGAGCGTTCCCAGTCACCGTTGTCTTTCTTCTCGAAGCGATCCGGATCTTCACCGCCTTCACCTGAGTTAGATTTCGCACCGATGCGGTTCATTGCAACGGCCAGTGTAGAGTGTGCTTCGTACGAGATGGAGCCAAAGCTCATTGCACCGGTTGCGAAACGCTTCAGGATGCTCTCGATTGGTTCTACTTCAGCCAGCGGAATCGCACCTGCAGGGTTTTTAATGAACTCAAGCTGGCTACGCAGGGTTGCCGCATGGTCACCTTGAGAATCAACCGCATGGCAGTATTCTTTAAACTGGCTGTAATCTTTGCCGCGGGTAGATTGTTGCAGCAGTGAAATCGTTTCAGGGTTGAACAGGTGTTTTTCACCACGCTGTTTCCACTGGTAGACGCCGCCCACATCCAGCATTTGAATTGGGATTTCGCGAGTCGGGTAACCAACACGGTGACGAATAAGTACTTCCTGGGCTATGTCATCGATGGTCAGACCCTGAATTCGGGAAACCGTACCGGTGAAGTATTTATCAACGACAGATTTGCTGATCCCCAGCGCTTCAAAAATCTGTGCGCCGTGGTATGACTGCAGGGTTGAAATACCCATCTTCGAGAAGATCTTAAGCAGGCCGCCATTCACACCTTTACGGTAGTTATTGAATAACTCGTCTGTTGCCAACTCAGGGTCTAGCTTGCGTTTTTTCTGCAGATCAACCAGCGTTTCTGTTACCAGGTACGGGTTAACCGCGTTAGCACCGTAACCGACCAGGGTGGCAAAGTGGTGCGTTTCACGTGCGTCACCGGTTTCAACAATGATGTCACACTTCGCTCGCAGACCTTTGCGGATCAGGTGGTGATGCACAGCGCCTACCGCAAGCATCGCAGGGATCGCGGCATGGTTTGAGTTAACTGCACGGTCAGTCAGAATGATGATTGAGTAGCCATCAAGCACCGCATCTTCTGAGTACTGACAAATACGCTTTAGCGCTCGTTCTAATTTGCCTTGTTCACCATTGGCACGGAATACGATATCCAGCGTTTTAGCCTGCAAGTGCTCTTTATCGATAGCTCGCAGCTTTTCAAGTTCAGCGTTTGATAGTACCGGTGATTCCAGTTCGACTTTCTGGCAGTGCTCGGGGGTCTCTGTCAGCAGATTCTGATCTTTACCGAGGTAAGTGTTCAGCGACATCACCATACGCTCACGGATCGGATCGATCGGCGGGTTGGTGACCTGGGCAAATAGCTGTTTGAAGTAGTTCGACAGGTGCTGTGACTGGTGCGAAAGAATCGCCAGTGGCCAGTCGGCCCCCATTGCACCGAGAGGCTCGTAACCTGCTTTTGCCAAAGGAACGATGATTTCGTTCACTTCTTCAGAGCTCATACCAAACGCTTGCTGGTGGTGAAGAAGACGTTCTGGTGTTGGCTGGTGGTGCATGTTATCAGCTTCAGGTAGCGCTTTCAGAGTCAGCAGGTTGTCTTTAACCCATTGCTCATAAGGCTGTGCTGTCGCAATGTTGTCTTTGACTTCTTCATCAGAAATAATCCGGCCTTGTTCCAGATCGGCAACGAAGATACGGCCCGGTTGCAGACGGCCACGGTACAGAACATTTTTCGGTTCAATCTCTACTACGCCTGATTCAGATGCCATCACCAGGAAGTCATCTTTGGTCACGGTATAACGTGACGGGCGCAGGCCGTTACGGTCAAGTGTTGCACCTACCTGAACACCATCGGTAAAACAGACAGACGCTGGGCCATCCCACGGTTCCATCACGTTAGCGTGGTACTGATAGAACGCACGGCGTTTCGGATCCATGTTTTTGTTTTCTTGCCACGCTTCAGGGATCAGCATCATCAATGCGTGTGGCAGGCTACGGCCAGAAAGAACCAGCAGCTCCAGCGCCATGTCGAAGTTAGATGAATCTGAACTGCCTTCCTGACAGATAGGAAGCAGCATGTCGATCTCTTGCTGACTGAACAGGTCAGATTCAAGAATGGCTTCACGTGCCTTCATCCAGTTCAGGTTGCCGCGAACAGTATTGATTTCACCGTTGTGGGCAATGTAACGGAATGGTTGAGCCAGGCGCCATCTTGGGAAGGTGTTGGTCGAGAAACGAGAATGCACCAATGCCAGCGCGGTAACCATGGATGGGTTTTGCAAGTCTAAGAAATATTGCGGAACTTGCTCAGTGGTTAGCTGACCCTTATAGACCAAGGTTTTATACGACAATGAGTTGATGTAGAAGTCATCGCCAATATTTGAAATGCTTTCGAGGCAAACACGAACGGTATAGTTACGAAGTACATACAGTTTACGTTCAAGCACGGCAGGGTCTAAGTTAGCACCGCCGGTAATAAATACGTGTTCAAACTGTGGTTCAGTGCTGAGTGGATCTTCACCGATCATTGAGTTGTCGACCGGCAGTACACGGTAGCCAATCACTTCAAGATCAAGGCGCTTTGCATTACGCTCTAAAATATCGCGACATTGCTGACGTTTGTGCTCGTCTTTAGGGAACAGCACAACACCGACACCGTACTTATCAAATGACGGTAGTTTAATGCCTTGTTTTACAGTTTCTTCTAATAAAAACTCATGGGGTTTTTGCAGAAGAATACCGGCACCGTCACCACTGCATGGATCGCAACCCTGGCCGCCACGGTGCTCCATACGGGCGAGCATATCGAGGGCTTGAGTTACAATCTCGTGAGATTTACGGTTTTTCAGGTGGGCGACAAAGCCGATACCGCAGGCATCGTGCTCCAATTCAGGCACATAGAGTCCCTGGGCGTTAAGCTCTTGATCTGTCATAGATACATCCTTCCAGTTTTAACAAGCCCTTATCCAAAGGCTTGGTTATCCCTAATCTTATTGTCGCATTTTCATCGAGCTTTATACGCGGACGGCTTGTCCGGCTCATTGATGAGATGCGTGTTTGCTATGGGATGAAGTTCTTATTCATTAGCAAACTAAATTCTGAAGTGCTTTTGATCTGGTATGCAAAAACACTGCAGTTTTGCCAAATGGGTGACATAAATCACTATTTTAAGAGGAGATTTAGTCACATTTGTTGTTCATAATTTGCACACAAGTGTAACTATCCTACATTTTTGATACATTAATTACCAACAAAAATTAGCGCCAAATTGGCATTAAATCCCCATCCTCTGCATTTAAACCGTTTCAATATGAGTAGATATTCGATAATGGTTCTCACTATGAATACTGACCGGCCTTAGCACCAACTAACCCTTATTTTTTTCATGGTTTTATGGTGGGGGTAAAGAATACTATTTGTGGTTTTTTATCAACAATAAAAATACGATGCGTAGCCGGCATGAGATGGTTTGGGTATATACGTTTTTTTCTTGCTTTGGCACAACATTCTGTGGCGGCTGTGATGTTACTCTGCGCGGCTTTAAAATAATCCAGCAAAATAGTTGCAGGTTATTCCGCGTGTTCCTTGTTAAGAATATGCGACAACGCATACAGAGATAAAAACTTAGGTGAAATGATGCAGCTGCACGAATTAGTCAATACATTTGGACAAGATCTCCAGCGTCGCTATGGCGAGAAGGTGCATAAACTGAGCCTGCATGGTGGCTTTAGTTGTCCAAATCGCGATGGCACGATCGGACGGGGCGGTTGTACTTTTTGTAATGTGGCTTCTTTTGCTGATGAACAAGCCCAGTACTTACCGATAAGCCAGCAACTTGCTCAACGTGCCGCTCAAACGGACAGGGCGAAGCGTTATCTGGCTTATTTTCAGGCTTATACCAATACCTACGCTGAAGTTCAGCTTTTGAAAAATATGTATGAAGAGGCATTACAAGCTGCAGATATTGTGGGCTTATGTGTAGGTACGCGCCCCGACTGTGTTCCTGATGCGGTGTTAGATTTATTGGCGGGGTATTGTCAGCAAGGGTATGAAATCTGGCTTGAGCTCGGGTTGCAAACTGCCAACGATAAAACCTTAAAACGGATTAATCGCGGGCATGATTTTGCTTGCTACGAGCAAGTCACAAAGCGTGCTCGTGCATTGGGGATCAAGGTGTGTACCCATTTAATTGTCGGGCTGCCGGGCGATA
This sequence comes from Photobacterium sagamiensis, assembly GCF_050337085.1. Taxonomy (NCBI): domain Bacteria; kingdom Pseudomonadati; phylum Pseudomonadota; class Gammaproteobacteria; order Vibrionales; family Vibrionaceae; genus Photobacterium; species Photobacterium sagamiensis. The sequence goes on from NZ_JAKJSP010000017.1 coordinate 45,982, forward strand.
CGAAAGACGATAACCTCGATACCATCAGGCGCACAATCGCCGTCGGTGTTGATGGCATTAAGCTTCATCCGCTGCATATTGTGGAAGGCAGTAAAATGGGGCAAGCCTGGAAAGCCGGTCGCCTTGAAGCGCTGAGCTTTGAAAAGTATGTCGATATTGCTTCTGAGATGATCCGTCTGACCCCTCCTGATGTGGTTTATCATCGTGTTTCTGCCAGCGCACGTCGTCCCACATTGTTAGCCCCTACGTGGTGTGAAAACCGCTGGTTAGCGATGACTGATATCGGTCGGAATCTGGATCAGTTCGGCGCGCAGGGGACAGCATTGAACCAGCCATTCGTCTATCAGCCTGTCACACCTAAAAAATCATGACCGGTAATACCAATCAGATAATTGTCTTGATTGGTATAACGATTCATCTCATCTGCAATTATGTTAGATTAGTCAGGCGTCATCAATTAACTGATTGATAACAGCTTGTTGTCTTTGTGGCTGTGTCTGGTTGGTTGCATATGCCTGATGATATGATCAGGTGAGTTGTTATTGCTGCTCGGGAATGCATGGTGTTTTTCAATCGTAGTTTGCTCTTTTTTTCATTATTGCTCTGCCCTTCGCCAGGCTGGACTGCTTTTTCTGTTGCGGAGATGGCCAGTCCGATCCTTGTGTTTACTCTGATGGTGCTGCTTATTGTCCTGGGCTGCGCGGTGTTTGTACTCGTCTGGCATAATATTGAAGCCTCTTCATTTAAAAAAATGTATGCCACTCTGACAAATATGCCCGTTGCGGTCGTGATCGTCAGAAGTAAAGACGGCGCGCTGTTATATGCCAATAAAACCTGCCGGGAGTTGATCGGAGCACGTAAAGTCGGTAGCAGCTATTTTTATCCGGATGATATCGAACCCCAGATGATCTGCGATCTGTTACGCCCTTATAGTAATGACAAAAAGGGGCGAGGCAGAAGTGAAGTGCTGCAGTTATCGGATCGCATGGCATTGAAGTTACAGGTTTCAGGTCAGCAGGTTCGCTATAAATGGCAATCTGCCTGGATGCTGTTTTTGTTCAAACCACAAGATCAGCAGTCAACCCAAATCCAGCTGGAGCAAGAGCAGCGAGTATTCCAGAGCGTGCTTAACTCACTCTCTGAGTTAGTCTATTTTCAGGATAACGCGGGCAATATTCTCGGAACCAATAAAGCGTTTGATCGATTCTGGCGCGGGCGCGTTAATGAAGGCTTGATCGACAGTGACGAAATTTCGTTTTCAGGCGAAGCGTCGTTATCTGACAATAACTCGACACATACCTGGACGACCTCGCCGGATGGTTCAAGTCGGCTACTGGAAACGAATAAGACGTTACTCATTGATGATCATGGCGAAACTATCGGTACCCTGAGTATCAGCCATGATGTGACCGACTGGCATGAGATGCAGGAAAGCCTGAAGCAAGAAATTGAGAAACGGGAAGTCACAGAGCAAGCGCTTGCCCAGCGGAATAACCTACTGGATACGATCTTAAGTGCGAGCCAGGATCCTATCGGTCTGTATAACGAACATTGGGTATATGTCGGTTGTAATGAACCGTTTGCTCATTCACTCGGTTACACCCAGGAAGAGTTGCTGGGTAAAGTGGCTTCTGATGTGCTTGAACCGGATAAATGGGAAATATTTGAAGATATCGATCGCGAGGTGATGGAAAAAGGAGTCACCAGCAAGACTGAAGATTACGTGATCCTGAAAGATGGAACGCCGATTTGGTACGAAGTCGCAAGATCTCCTTATTGTGATCCAACTGATGGATCTGTGGGTGTATTGCTCATGGCGCGTGATGTCACTGAACGTAAAATGGCGGAGCAACAATTAGCTGACGCGATCATGGAGCTCCAGGAGCTCAGCTTTGTTGATAGCCTGACTAAAGTCGCCAACCGCCGTAGTTTTGATGAGCTGTTGCGTAGAATGTGGCATAACCATGTGCGTGAACAAAAGTCGCTGACGTTAATTTTATGCGATATCGACTACTTTAAAGCGTTTAATGATAACTATGGTCATCAGCAAGGTGATTTTGCCTTGCGGGAAGTGGCAAAAGTGCTGCGCAGTGTCATACATCGTGAAACTGACGAGGTTGCCCGTTACGGCGGGGAAGAGTTTGCCTTCCTGCTGCCAAACACTGATTTAGAAGGCGGCGAAGTCGTGGCCGCTAATATTCACCGGCAGCTGGCAGCCAAAGGTATTACTCATCAGTATTCTGATGTGGATACGAATCTGACGGTTAGCCTTGGGGTGGCAACACTCATCCCGCTGCCTTCACAGGATTATGGTGATCTGGTCGAAATGGCTGATATTGCGATGTATAAAGCAAAAGCCGCAGGGCGTAACTGTACCATGTCCCTGTCTGATAACGACGCATTGAACAATGACAGTAATTATACCCAACACAATGTAGCCTACATGTGATTTTAAAGCCTGCGATTGCAGGCTTTTTTGGGCAGGAATAACAACATTAAAGTATAACTGTGGGACTTATCCTTTGGATCTGTCACTACGCACGATATTATCGAATGAAGCACTTTTAGGTTACGGGTTAAATAATGAAACAAATCAAAGTATTGGCTCAGTTCTACGTCGACTTGCTGGTCAAGTTAGGCATTGTGCGGTTCAGTATGTTACTGGCGCTGGCCTTGGTGGCTCTTGCCGTGGTGGTTCAGGTCGGGGTGACCTTAGTGCTTCAGGGCGAAGTGCTTGACATTGATATTGTCCGTTCGGTGTTTTTCGGTCTGTTGATCACGCCGTGGGCGGTTTACTTTTTATCGGTGGTGGTGGATCAGTTAGAGGATTCCCGCCAGCGCCTGTCCAAACTCGTGACCAAGCTGGAAGAGATGCGCTCCCGTGATATGCAGCTGAATAAACAGCTACAGAGCAATATTACTCAGCTGAATCAGGAAATTGAAGAACGTGAGAAGGCGGAAGAAGCACGTCAGCTCGCAATGCAAGATTTAGAGAATGAGGTCTACCAGCGTGAAAATGCCCAGCTTGAGCTGGCAGAGCAGAGTGCACTGGTAAAGTCATTCCTCGATGCTTCACCGGATCTGATCTATTACCGCAATGAAAAAGGCGAGTTTTCCGGTTGTAACCGGGCGATGGAAGAGCTGACGGGCAAAACAGAAAAACAGTTGGTAGGGTTGACGCCGTGGGATGTCTATAGCAAAGAAGTCGCGACGAAAATAGCTGAAACCGATCAGCAGGTGTTTCAGCAAAATGTTTCTCTCACTTATGAGCAGTGGCTGGATTACCCTGACGGGGGAAAGGCGATATTTGAGTTACGTAAAGTCCCGTTTTACAGTCGTGAAGGACGTCGTTTAGGCCTGATGGGCTTTGGCCGGGATATTACCGAACGTAAGCAGTATCAGGACGCGCAGGAAAAAGCCAGCCGCGATAAGACCGCGTTCATTTCAACCATTAGCCATGAATTACGTACGCCGCTAAATGGTATTGTCGGTCTAAGCCGTATGTTGCTGGAGACGAAACTGGATGACGAGCAACGAGGCTACATGCGAACCGTTCATGTCAGTGCAATTACCTTAGGTAATATTTTTAATGACATTATCGATATGGATAAGTCGGATCGCCGTCGTTTAGAATTGTTGCCTAAACCCTTGGACTTCCATGAGTTTGTTGCCGATATGGAAAATATTTCCAGTTTAATGGCAGAGCAGAAAGGGTTGCGTTTTGATTTAGAGCGGTTAACGCAATTGCCTGCCTGCATTGAAGTCGACAGTACCCGCTTACGTCAGGTGTTGTGGAACCTGATCGGTAATGCCACCAAATTCACCAAAGAAGGTGGGGTGGTTCTGTCGATCAGTAGCGAGCTCCACGATAACGAGGCTGAGATCATCTTTGAGGTAGAAGATAGCGGTATCGGTATTCCGGTATCAGAGCTGGATAAGATTTTCGCGATGTATTATCAGGTCAAAGAGGGTGACGATAACCTGCATGCGGTGGGTACCGGAATCGGTCTGGCGGTATCGCGTCAGCTGGTGCATCTGATGGGGGGCGATATTACCGTGACATCGGATGTGGGTGAAGGCAGTACGTTTACCGTCACCATTCGTGTTCCGCTGGTGGAAAGCGTCATCGAAGAAGAAGCGATGCCAGTGGTTCCGCAATGCAGTTTAAATATCTTAATGGTTGAAGACATTGAGCTGAATATTACGGTTGCCAAGGCATTGCTTGAAAGTCTTGGTCATGACGTCACGGTTGCAATGCGTGGCGATGAAGCCCTGCGGCTGTTTGATCCTGAAGCCTTTGATCTGGTGCTGCTCGATATCCAGTTACCGGATATGACCGGTTTTGATATTGCTCAGGCACTGCGTGAAAAGTATGATCATTTGCCAGCTTTAGTGGCATTAACGGCTAACGTCATTAGTGACAAAGCCGAATACCTTGATAAGGGCATGGATGAGGCTCTTAGTAAACCATTAAGCGTTAAAGCAATAACCGATGTGATCCAACGTCTGGTATTGACTTGCTCCCTTGATGAGCCGGATGATCCTGCATATGACGATGCGACGGACACCCCGAGTGATGAGATGATTAGCCAGCTGCTTGATCTGGAAATGCTCACATCGTATGTCGAAATTGTTGGTTCAAAGCCGGTGTATGAGAGTATCGCGATGTTTGAAAAAATGATGCCGGAGTACATAGCGATCTTAGATTCTAATATGACCGCGAAAGATAAAGACGGTATCAAATTTGAAGCCCATAAAATTAAAGGGGCGGCAGGTTCGATTGGCTTAAAGCATATCCAGCAGGTCGCGCAGAAGGCTCAGTCGCCAGAGCTGCCAGCATGGTGGGAGAACATTAATGATTGGGTTGATGAGATCAAAAATGGTTATCTGAATGATATTCAGGTCTTGAAGGAATGGCTTGCTCAGCAGAAGAAAGCATAATCAAGACTAGTCAAATATACTAATTTACAATGCTAAAAAGGCTCCCACGGGAGCCTTTTTTCTATCTAACTGGTTGTTGCTGACGGGTAAGGGGTCTTACCATGCTGCAATGCCAATTATTCTTCGCCGAGATCACCGCAGAAGCGATAGCCTTCACCGTGAATCGTCGCAATGATTTCAGGAGTATCAGCAACAGATTCGAAGTGCTTACGGATACGACGAATCGTTACGTCAACTGTCCGGTCATGAGGTTTTAGCTCTCGGCCCGTCATTTTTTTCAACAGATCAGCACGAGTCTGGATCTTGCCCGGGTTTTCACAGAAGTGAAGCAGGGCACGGAACTCAGAACGTGGCAGTTTGAACTGATCACCATTTGGACTGACGAGAGAGCGGCTGTTAATTTCTAGCGACCAATCGTTGAACTCATATCGCTCTACCAGCTTTTTGTCTTCAGTTGGCAGGCCTTGATTCATTGCACGAGTCAACAGGTTACGCGCACGAATGGTCAGCTCACGAGGGTTGAATGGCTTGGTGATGTAATCATCGGCACCAATTTCAAGACCCAGGATCTTATCAACTTCATTATCACGTCCCGTTAGGAACATTAATGCCATATCACCTTGCTCACGCAGTTCACGTGCGAGTAATAGGCCATTTTTACCTGGAAGATTGATGTCCATGATCACCAGGTGAACATGGTGCTCTGAAAGCATCTGGTGCATTTCAGCGCCATCGTTGGCTTCGAATACCGTGTAACCTTCAGCCTCAAAAATGCTTTTAAGGGTGTTACGTGTTACGTGCTCGTCTTCTACAATTAGAATGTGAGGGGTTTGCATTGGCAGTACCTAATTTCAATAAAACTAAAACTGGTCAAAAATAGAATAGTTAAATTCTATAAAAAAAATTCACATACAGGCAAAGTATTAGACAAAATACTTTTCTTTACGCTGTAAAGCAGCCTGTTTGGTATGCCATCCATAAATTCAGTGTGTTTTTGTGTCATCACAAGACTGAAAGGCCCGATATTCTACGGGTATTGGCTACAATCTCCCTGGGATGGCGACGATTGTAAGCACTTAACAGCTCGCTAACAATATTGCGGTTTTGTTTCGATACCGCTTTCTGGGTGTTTTTTGATTTACATCAAATCTGGTGAAGATGCATTACGGATCTTCAGGTTGATAAACATTCGCGATAAATTGAGACATCATTAACTGACTGAATCTGCGATGTGTAAAAACGCCTCACTGTGGCGAAGCTATCAAACCATTTCATTTAAAGCCGGGCAACACCCTGTTTACTATTCTTTTGCAATTCTAACAGCATTTAATCCCAGAAGCATTGTTCTTAATAGTTTGGACAATCAAAAACGTAACAAACTATTAAAAAATGAGTTGGCGATGTTAACTGTGTCATATTTTCCTGTGAGTTGCTGCGCGCCGGATGGTAGTTGGGAAGAGGAGGGGTATATTGTCGATATAAGGGCAGAGCAGGCATATCTATTAGCCAAAGAATGGCAGCAAAACGCTATCTACTGGGTTGAGGCCAACCAGTTATATCTGGTGCCAGTGTTACTTAAGGGTTTTAAAAAACAAAGACTAGGTGAATTTTCAGCCTTTTTCTACACTTAATGGAACTCATATCTATTTACGGCGTTCTATGTGAAAGGTATCTGTGCTGGTAAATAGAATTCGAGATTGCTCGTGGAATTGGAATCCATAACCTTGGAAAGGTTAACTAAGGAGTAAGTGAGATGAAAGATCTATTACCTGACTTGTGTGATCACTATGAACAGGATGTTAGCTGGCTGCCTCTTACATTTCAGAATTATGGCGGCAAAAAAATATTTTATGGCGAAGTCGTTACTCTTCGCTGTTTTGAAGATAACAGTTTAGTGCGTGAGATTGTGTCGCAAGATGGCAGAGGAAAAGTACTGTTTATTGACGGTCATGGTTCATGTAATCGGGCGTTACTGGGTGATCAGCTGGCTTTACTGGCCGTTGAAAACGGCTGGCAGGGCATCATTATTAATGGTGCGGCTCGCGATGTTGGTACATTGGCTACGCTGGAACTTGGGGTTAAAGCACTGGGCGTCTGCCCGTTTAAAACGGTGAAACGCCAGAGCGGCGATAAGAATATGACGTTGATTGTCGGACACACCATGATTTATCCCGGCGATTACGTCTACGCTGATCTTAACGGTATCTTGTTAAGCCGTCAGCCTCTGAACTTGTCTGTGCTGTAAATAATGATATGCCCAAGCTACCTCGCATCTTGAGGTGGTTAGGGGATCGTACCTACCAAATTAAATGGCGGTACCATGATGGGCCGTCATTAGGATCAGAAGCGATACCCAATTCCAAGCAGATAAATTTGTTCTAAGGCTTCGTAATCAAGGGTTGCATGCAGGTCGACCTTCTCTGTCATTTTATACTGACTGCTAAATTCAACGCCGAGTATAGTATCCCGATCAACGGTTTCGGATGTGACGGCACTTTTCAGGCTAACTTTCGGTGTTACTTGATATTTAACCCCCGATAAAACCCCACGACTGGCAGATACCATATCATTACCAGAAGAGAGACGAGTGCTGAGATAAAGCTCCAGGCTATTGTTGAGCGAATAGGCATAGCCACTATCAATCTGCCACAGATCGAATTGATCTGCTGATCGTGAATTTGAAGACATAAACCAGCCGGAGGGAGCATTATCACCGATAATGCTGAAAAGTCCCTTTTCTGCTGCTGTTGTTGGTAAAGCCACGACCAGCAGGGCTAATGTGATCAGCAATTTTTTCATTACGTCACCATCCCTGTTCTTAATTTTGCTTATGCTTATCCATGTTAGAGCACAATTCTAATTATTAACATGCAATGAGACACATAATGAGACTTTCTGCATAAAATTGGGCTTTGTCACAAAATGTCGACTCTTTCCTATACCACGCAGATCCGGCTGGAATGCATTATTTTCGTAGTCGATGTGCCTTTTTATAGGGATAGACATCTTCATACTGGCCATGCGTGATGTTTTGCTGGAGTTGCTGCCAGTATTGGGCCTCAAATAAGTCACTGTGCAGTTCATTAAACAGCGCACGGACTTTTGGGTTGATCAACAGGAAGGTGCGAAACTCTTCAGGAAAGACATCGTTGATCCCCACGCTGTACCAAGGCTCTGCGGCCATCTCATCTTCCGGATAACGAGGCGGTGGGATCTTGCGAAAGTTCATTTCTGTCATGTAGCTGATTTCATCATAGTCGTAAAACACGACTCGCTTATGACGGGTAACCCCGAAGTTCTTAAATAGCATATCACCAGGGAAAATATTGGCCGCAGCTAATTGCTTGATAGCTTTGCCATATTCGTCGACAGCATGACGAAGATCATCATCGTTAGCCTGCTCAACATAAATATTGAACGGGATCATTCGTCGCTCCATATAGAGATGCTTGATAATGATCTTATCCTTGGTCACTTTAATGATCGAAGGAGCCACGTCGAGTAACTCAGCCAGTAACTCGTCGCTGAAGCGATGGCGTTCAAAGGTGAAATTACGATATTCCTGGGTATCGGCCATGCGACCGACCCGGTCGTGTTCTTTAACCAGTTTATATTTCTCTCGTACCGTGGCGTGGCTTATAGCTTTTTGTGGAGCGAATTTATCTTTGATGATTTTGAAGACAAAACCATAAGATGGCAGGGTAAATACCGACATCACCATCCCCTTAATTCCCGGAGCAGAGACAAACTGATCGTCAGAGTGTTCCAGATGATCTAGAAATTCCCGGTATAACTCGGTTTTACCATGTTTCTGACAACCTATTGCGGTATACAGCTCGGCGTTGGTTTTGTTGGGAATGATATTCGACAGAAAGCGTACCAATGCTGCCGGAGCGGGGGCGTAAACCATGAAGTAAGAACGGGCAAAACCAAAGATAATACTGACATCATTGACGTGGCAGATACAGGCATCGATATATAGCTGCTTGTTGCTGTTACTCAGTACCGGCAATACCAAAGGGATAGTTTGATCCTGGTCGTTATGGCGGAGTGTGATGCATCCGATTAAATAAGCGGCCTTATTGCGGTAGAAAGGTTCCCGGACCAGTTCAAGGGTGGTATCTCGGTTGAGGGCACCACCGAATTCATGCTGTAAGTGGTCAATGATTAACGTGATATCCTGCTGTTTATCTTCCCAGTCCAAGGTGAAGGGGGTGTCATCAAGCATGCGCTCAAATAGCGCCGAGAGCCCAGAGCGGGCGGTATAGAGGCGTGTTAGCTGAGTCGGATAGGTTGGAATGCGGTTTTCTTGTGAACTATGGACAAACAGCTTGTCACGGTTGATATTGCGGTGTTCGAAAATTCGGCAATAGACAGAATTAAAAAAACTTTCTGCGATTTCATATCGAGGGTAATCGAGCAGCAGATTTTCATAGGCAGATTTAACCGCCATTAAAAAAGAACGGTTAGCATAGCGTTCACCCAGCATGATCTGAATTTGGCTGGTGACTAAGCCGACATGGTGGTCATAAAAGCTGATCCGCTTTTTGAGTGCCAGATGAACCGCTGACCAGTCCTGATGTTCAAACCTTTCCTGCGCGCCTGCCGTTACATCGAGGAATCGACCATACATGGCATCAAAGCCTTGCAAGATGGTATGGGCGACAAGCTGTTCCATTGCTGCTGTCATTCGGGAGTCCCTCCGAATTGATTTTTTATGTCATTACTATTCACTATGCAACGTGGAGAGGCGAACTGCAATAAACGATGGTTGTTTTTTATACTTTTTCCGAATAATAAGATTGTACTAAGTGGGTTACGGTTGTTGTGATTTTATCGACTAAGCGATAAAACGTGGTTGACTCTGAATCCTGGTTCCGGTAAATGTAAAGTAATGCAGAATTTTGAGTAAATCGACAACACACATGTTTAACGTTATCAGTACAACCACCACCATTATTATTACCGGCACAATGAGTGCTGGGGCGGGCTGATGCGTATACGATTTATATGAAAAAGCCCGCACTTCACACAGTGCGGGCTTTTTTTTTAACTTCACGGAATTGAATGAATTCGGTCTTTTTTTGCTACTTATGCAATGTAGTAGTAAATAAATTAGGAACTTGGGAGTAGGGAATGCGAGTATTTAAGTTTGGTGGTTCATCGTTGGCTGATGCTGAACGATTTTTAAGGGCAGCGGATATCATCGCCAATAATGTCCAGCAAGGGGATGTGTCTGTGGTGCTGTCTGCGCCGGGCAAAGTCACGAATAAATTGGTGTCAGTGATCGACAGTACGGTAAATACCGGCGATGCCGAGCTTCAACTTGCCGATCTTGAAGCGGTATTTACGTCGCTGTTTGAAGGCTTATTGGCTCTGGAGCCTAAATTTGATAAAGCCTTGCTTGATGCCAAACTGGCCAGCTCGCTGGGGCAGCTGAAGCAGTATGTGCATGGAATGAAGTTGTTAGGCCTGTGTCCTGATAATGTTTATGCCAAAGTGATCAGTAAAGGTGAGCGGCTGTCGATTGTGGCGATGAAAGCGCTGATTGAAGCTAAAGGCCTGGCGGCCAGCCTGATTGATCCGGTTGAATACTTGCATGCTCACGGTGATTACCTTGAAGCGCATGTCGATATTGAGGTTTCCACCGAAAACTTCAAACGTAACCCCCTCCCGCAAGGCCACGTTAATATCATGCCGGGCTTTACCGCAGGCAACAGCAAAGGTGAGCTGGTGACGTTAGGCCGTAATGGTTCCGATTATTCTGCTGCGGTATTAGCGGCTTGCTTACGTGCTGAGTGCTGTGAGATCTGGACGGATGTTGATGGTGTTTACAGCTGTGATCCGCGTATCGTTCCCGATGCTCGCCTGCTGAAATCCCTGAGCTACCAGGAAGCGATGGAGTTGTCATATTTCGGTGCTTCCGTACTGCATCCTAAAACTATCGCCCCGATTGCCCAGTTCCACATTCCCTGTTTGATTAAAAACAGCTTTAACCCTCAAGGTGCCGGTACTCTGATCGGTCAGGATACCGGTGAAGACAAGCTGGCTATCAAAGGCATTACGACCCTGAAAGACCTGACAATGGTGAATGTCTCAGGCCCTGGTATGAAAGGGATGGTTGGCATGGCGGCTCGTGTATTCAGCGCGATGTCAGCGTCAGGGGTCTCTATTGTTTTGATCACTCAGTCATCATCGGAGTACAGCATTAGCTTCTGTATTGAGAGTGCGGATAAAGCCGTTGCTCAAGAGACGTTGCAGAACTGCTTTGAACTTGAGCTGAAAGAAGGCCTGTTGGAGCCGGTTGAGTTTCTTGGTGACTCGGCTATCGTTACCCTGGTTGGTGATGGCATGCGGACATCTCGTGGTGTGGCATCACAGTTCTTCACGTCGCTGGCTGAAGTCGACGTGAATGTTATTGCGATTGCACAGGGATCTTCAGAGCGCGCGATTTCTGCCGTGATCCCGGTGGCGAAAGTGTCTGAATCGGTTAAAGCATGCCATGAGAACTTGTTCAACAGTCAACACTTCCTGGATGTCTTTGTTATCGGTGTCGGCGGCGTCGGGGGCGAGCTGGTTGAGCAGATCCGCCGTCAGCAGGCGAAATTAGCACAAAGTGGCATTGTTATCCGCGTCTGTGGTCTGGCGAACAGCAAGGGCCAGCTGCTTGATAGCAACGGTTTGCCTCTTGATAACTGGCGGGATCAGATGGGAGCAGCCCATGAGCCGCTGAGCCTGGCGAGGATGATCCAGTTAGTACAGCGTCACCACATTATTAACCCGGTCATTATTGATTGCACATCGGATCAAGGTATCGCTGAGCAGTATGTCGATTTTCTGGCTGCGGGCTTCCATGTTATTACCCCGAATAAGAAAGCCAATACCGCAAGCATGATGTATTACCACCAGTTGCGTCAGGCGGCACGTTCTAAACGTCGTAAGTTTATGTACGACACGACTGTCGGTGCCGGTTTGCCGGTGATTGAGAACCTGCAAAATCTGATGGCTGCAGGTGATGAACTTGAACGTTTCTCTGGTATTTTATCGGGCTCGCTCTCTTATATCTTCGGTAAGCTCGATGAAGGCATGAGCTTTAGCGAAGCTACGACGGTTGCCCGTAACAATAGCTTCACCGAGCCGGATCCTCGTGATGATCTGTCCGGTATGGACGTGGCGAGAAAGCTACTGATCCTTGCCCGTGAAGCCGGCATGGCACTGGAACTTGATGACGTTGTTGTTGAGCAAGCCCTGCCGCCTGGTTTTGACTCTGAAGGCTCGGTTGAAGATTTCATGGCGCGATTGCCTGAAGCCGATGAGTACTTTAAACAGCTATCAGCGGAAGCCGCCAGAGAAGACAAAGTACTGCGTTATGTCGGTGAAATTGATCATGGCAAGTGCTCGGTGAAAATCGCGGCGGTGGATCCGGACGATCCGATGTTTAAGATCAAAGACGGGGAAAATGCGCTGGCATTTTATAGCCGCTATTATCAACCGATCCCACTGGTACTACGTGGTTATGGTGCTGGTACTGAAGTTACCGCAGCCGGTGTGTTTGCGGATCTGATGCGTACATTAGGCTGGAAGCTAGGAGTATAAGATGAGTGTTGTAGTTTATGCGCCAGCGTCGATTGGCAATGTCAGTGTCGGGTTTGATGTTTTAGGTGCTGCGGTTTCACCGATTGACGGCACGCTGCTGGGGGATCGGGTGAGAGTCGCTGACGGCGAACAACCGTTTACCCTCGATTGTTTGGGGGACTTTGTTGCCAAATTACCACCAGAGCAAGAAGATAATATTGTATATCAATGTTGGCGTGTGTTTGCCCGCGAACTGGATAAAAAAGGGTTGGTGCTAAAGCCCGTTGCCATGACTCTGGAAAAGAACATGCCGATTGGTTCTGGGCTCGGGTCTAGTGCCTGCTCGGTTGTTGCGGCCTTAGATGCGCTGAACCGTTTTCATGATTTGCCTCTCAATGAGGTTGAGTTGCTGGCCTTAATGGGCGAAATGGAAGCGCTGATTTCTGGTAGTTTGCACTATGATAATGTTGCCCCTTGTTATTTGGGCGGCCTGCAATTTATGGTTGAAGAGCTGGGGATCATCAGTCAGTCCGTACCATGTTTTGATGACTGGTATTGGGTCATGGCGTATCCGGGCATTAAAGTGCCAACTGCAGAAGCTCGTGCAATTCTACCGGCTCAATACCGCCGCCAGGATGTTATTGCACATGGCCGCTACCTTGGTGGCTTTATTCATGCGTGTTATTCACAACAGCCGGAGCTTGCAGCGAAAATGGTTAAAGATGTGGTTGCAGAACCATATCGCGAAAGATTGTTACCGGGTTTTTCCAAGGCAAGACAATATGCGCTAGAAGCTGGCGCACTGGCCAGTGGGATCTCTGGCTCTGGACCAACGATGTTTAGTGTCTGTAATGACCTCGAAGTCGCAAAACGTATTGCACGTTGGCTCGAAGAGAATTATGTTCAGAATGATGAAGGATTTGTCCATGTCTGTCGCCTTGACAGTCAGGGCTCAAAAGTAACAGGAAGTGAGCTATAAACTATGAAGTTGTATAACTTAAAAGAACATCAAGAGCAGGTTTCGTTTGGTCAGGCAGTACGTCAGGGTTTGGGTCGTAACCAAGGCCTGTTTTTTCCAGCAGAGTTACCTGAGCTGGGCGATATTGATGCCTTATTAGAGATGGATTTTGTTAGCCGCAGCAGTAAAATTCTCTCTGCCTTTATTGGTGATGAGCTTGCTTCTGAGACCGTTAGCAAGATGGTAAGTAACGCATTTCAATTCCCGGCACCGATTGCAAAGGTGAAAGACGGTGTTTATGCCCTGGAGCTGTTCCATGGCCCGACGCTGGCATTTAAAGACTTTGGTGGCCGCTTTATGGCTCAGTCACTGGCTGCAGTGTCGGATAGCGACGCTAAAGTGACTATTTTAACCGCGACATCCGGTGATACCGGTGCGGCGGTTGCGCATGCCTTCTATGGTATGGACAATATTAAGGTCGTGATTTTGTATCCGAAAGGCAAAATCAGCCCGTTGCAGGAAAAACTGTTCTGCACCCTTGGTCGTAATATCACGACCGTTGCCGTCGAAGGTACATTCGATGATTGCCAGGCCCTGGTTAAAAACGCATTTGATGATGCAGAGTTGCGTCAGGAAGTCGGCCTTAACTCGGCTAACTCAATCAACATCAGCCGGTTGATGGCGCAGATCTGCTACTACTTTGAAGCGGTTTCTCAGCTGCCAAAAGCACAGCGTGATAATCTGGTGATTTCGGTACCAAGTGGTAACTTTGGTAACCTGACTGCAGGCCTGTTGGCGAAAGCATTAGGGCTTCCTGTTAAGCGCTTTATTATTGCGACTAATGTTAATGATACTGTGCCACGTTATTTACAGACTGGCGAGTGGGCACCAACACCAACTATCCCAACGATCTCTAACGCAATGGATGTGAGTGAGCCAAACAACTGGCCGCGTATCGAAGAGTTGTGTCAGCTTAAAGGCTGGGGACTGGGCGAGCTTGGCTACGGTGCGGTAACGGATGAGCAAACGGCTGAAACGTTACGTCAGATGAACACTGAAGGTTACTTGTGCGAGCCACATGGTGCGATTGCCTACCGCGTGCTTAACGAGCAATTACAACAAGGCGAAACCGGTCTGTTCCTGTGTACCGCGCACCCGGCGAAGTTTAAAGAAGTGGTTGATGAGATCCTTGATATCAATGTTGATCTGCCGGCACCATTGGCCAAACATGGTGCAATGGAGCTGCTGTCACTAGAGCGTGATAATGACTTTGACCAGTTGAAAGCTGTGCTGCAAAGCGTACAGGATTAATGTAGACCAGATGTACGCATCATAGTGATCGAAAAGGGAGCCAATCGGCTCCCTTTGTTATATCTGCCATACCGATTGGTATTAGACGAAGATACAAAAAAACGGCATCAATGATGCCGTTTTTACCACTTAGTTTACCAGAGCTGTGCGCGTTGAGATCACAGGCTTTTAGTAAATGTACGTGCAATAACGTCGCGCTGTTGGTCAGGCGTTAGCGAATTGAAACGTACAGCATAACCCGATACACGAATAGTTAGCTGAGGATACTTTTCTGGGTGTTTAGCCGCATCTTCTAGCGTTTCACGCTTAAGAACGTTAACGTTCAGGTGCTGACCGCCTTCGATTTTAGCCGGAGCTTCGATAGCCAGTTCGCGGTACTCAATCTCACCAAGTTCTGCTGTCGCTATAACTTGATCTTCTTCGTAACCTGACTGTGCACATACACAGCGAGCCTGGTTTGTTTCGCTATCCAATAACCAGATAGAGTTCAGTAGTTCGTTGTTTGCTGTTTTAGTAATTTGAATACCGGTGATCATGACTTACTCCTTCGAAGGATGTTGTTAGTTTTTCAATTTCTTGTTGAGTTGCGTATTATATACCTCGCAACCAAGAAAAAGATATTGATTTAGATCAAAAAACAACAATAAACCTTAATTTGAATAGGGCTGTTTTTTTGAGCTAAATCAATCTAACCTTATTTTTTCAGTGTTCACAATAATATTTTATTCTTTCAAAAATATTTTAATAGATCATTTGTAGTAAAATTACAACAAAACCCGAGGTGTTTTTCATTGTTTTAGCGAAGGAATGTGTCCTGTGTCTGATCAATGTGTTGTAACTAATGTGGAAAAACAACACAACTAAGAGGTAATAAAATGAAGTTAATCGGCGCTCATGTGTCTGCTGCTGGTGGGGTATTTAATGCGCCGGAAAATGCGGCCAGGATCGGAGCAAATGCATTTGCATTGTTTACCAAGAACCAAAGACAGTGGGCAGCAAAACCCCTTGAACAAGATGTGATTAAGGCATTCAAAGCGCGTTGCCAGCAATATGGTTTCAGTGCCGATGCCATTTTGCCTCACGATTCTTATCTGATTAACCTGGGGGCGCCTGAAACTGAGAAACTGGAAAAGTCTCGTGCAGCCTTTATCGATGAAATGCAGCGCTGCAATCAGCTTGGTTTAACCCTGTTGAATTTCCATCCGGGTAGTCATTTGAAGAAAATTTCAGAGCACGATTGCCTGTCGTTAATTGCGGAGTCGATTAATCTTGCCCATCAACAAGTGCCAGATGTTGTCGCGGTCATTGAGAATACGGCTGGCCAGGGTTCCAATTTAGGCTGGCGCTTTGAGCATCTGGCTGAAATTATTGCGCAAGTTGATGATAAGAGCCGAGTCGGAGTCTGTATCGATACCTGCCATACTTTTGCCGCTGGTTATGATCTGCGTACAGAAGCGGCGACAGAGGCGACTTTTTCAGAATTCGATCAGATCGTTGGGATGAATTATTTACGTGGTATGCATTTAAATGATTCGAAGGGCGGCCTCGGCAGCCATCTCGATCGCCACCATAGCTTAGGTGAAGGCGAGATTGGCTGGGACTGTTTCCGCTATCTGATGCGTGATAACCGATTTGATAATATTCCCCTGGTGCTGGAAACCATTAACCCGGATCTCTGGCAGCAAGAAATCATGACGTTACGCTCATTCGTAAACGCAGAGATCTAATAGAGGTTTGCTCCTGAACTTCAGGCCGGATGCAGGTAGAATATGAGGCTTACAAAAGTATCAGGAGCATGTAATGAACCATTCACTCACTTGGCATGAAATCATTGAGCAGGAAAAACAGCAAGCTTATTTTCAGCACGTAGAACAGTTTGTTGCGACAGAGCGTGCCAAGGGAAAAGTCATTTACCCTGCAGAAAAAGATGTCTTCAATGCTTTTGACTCCACCCCATTTAATCAGGTTAAAGTCGTTATTCTGGGACAGGATCCTTATCACGGTCCCGATCAGGCTCACGGCTTGAGTTTTTCGGTATTACCGGGTGTTAAAACACCACCATCACTGGCCAATATGTATAAGGAGCTGGCGACTGATATTCCGAGCTTTGAGATCCCGGATCATGGCTGTTTGCAAAGCTGGGCCGAGCAAGGCGTATTATTGCTCAATACCGTGTTGACCGTGGAACAGGGGCAAGCGCATTCCCATGCCAAAATTGGCTGGGAAACCTTTACTGACCGCATTATTGAAATGCTGGATCACCACCTGGAAGGCGTGGTGTTTTTGTTATGGGGCGCTCACGCACAGAAAAAAGGTAAGAGAATAAAAGGTGAAAAGCATCATATATTGAAGTCGGCGCACCCGTCACCGCTGTCTGCTTATCGTGGCTTCTTCGGCTGTCAGCATTTTTCACAGACGAACCTGTTGCTAAAGCAGATGAATAAAACGGAGATTAACTGGCAACCCAGAGCGTTTGCGTAACTGACGTCAGTTCGCAAATTGAACAATTTGCAAGCAGGATCAATATGCTTTTTCCGGCAATGACATACACTTAACTAGTAACGATTAGGGAAATGTCGTCTGGGAGTGAACTATGATTTTGGAAATTATTCATACTGAACACGGTTACATTAATCGCTTGCTGAATGTGTTGCAGCAGAAGTTAGAAATGATTAAAAAAGGTCAGTCAGTTGATTACAGCTTGATCAAGGATATTGTTGACTACCTGCACAATTATGCTCAGTGCTGCCACCATCCGAAAGAAGATATCTTGTATCACTATTATCAGTCGCACTATGCCAAGAATGACGATATGAAAAATCTGGAGCAGGAGCATCTGGAGCTGGCGCAATTAACCCGTGAGTTTGCTGAGACGGTAGATATGATCCTGATGGATGCTGTGATCCCGTTGGATCTGTTTGCAGAAAGGCTGAATACTTTTGTTACCCACCAGAAAGCCCATCTTGAGTTAGAAGAAAAACAGGTTTTTCCTCTTATCCGCCGCCATTTTACTGCTAAGGACTGGCTGGCCGTTTCGGCTGAATATCAAGGGGAGTATTCTGATCCACTGTTTGGGGATCAGGTTTCGGAACGCTACCTGAAACTTTCGAAGCGCCTTTCAGTCTGAATCGCGATAGAGCGATAGAAAGAAAAAGCGCCAGTAATAGCAAACTGACTAATAATCTGGCGCTTTGATTACCAATCGAATCAAATAACGGCACGTTAAGTGATTCGATTGGTCTGAAGTTAATATTCAGCCATTTCGTCCGAACATTCTCTAAATATATCAATATCTTCTAATTCTTTACGCAGTTTTTGCCTGTCCTTTAAAGCTTCAATTTCACGCCATTTACGTTTCTCAGGCTTACTCCTAGAGCGACGTACCGGGCGTTCTGTTGCAAGAATGTCATCGAATGCATAGCTATCCATAGAGCACCTCTTTCTTACATATTGGTATTAACTAAATATCATATCGAGCATTAAAATAATATTGAGGTGTTTCGCAAATGTTACTTATTGATGAATTTTTTATGTGTTGGCAATCACATTTATCAGCTGGTTGCGTAAAAAGTGAGCAAAATCAGCGTTTCGTGCAAAAATGTATTTAGGGTATTTCTCATCAACTGATGCGGTTGGCTCTTAAATGGATCGAGGAATAAATTACAATAAATGCATACTGTTAAGTTATTATACTCACTTCGAATATTGATGCTAACAACGTAAATTCACATGATTTTTTGCCATTTGTAGTGTGCGAGAGAACAAACACTTCTTAACGGCCTTTTCAGGCACAGACTTTGTTGGGAAGTCTCTGATTATTTTGTGTCAGACCTTTGCTGCATCATAAGAGCAACTCAGGTTGTTAGACGACTATTTTTATCGTGTCTGACTCGCTAAATTATCGAGAAGATGCCGTTTGTTGACGATTTTTAGAGGGGGTTGCTGTGGCAAGCCAGATTAATTTTTTAAACGATCTGTTGTGGGGCTCAGTACTCATCTACCTCCTGATTGGTGTGGGGGTTTTCTTTACCTATCGCCTGGGGTTTATTCAGTTCAGG
This sequence comes from Photobacterium sagamiensis, assembly GCF_050337085.1. Lineage (NCBI taxonomy): Bacteria > Pseudomonadati > Pseudomonadota > Gammaproteobacteria > Vibrionales > Vibrionaceae > Photobacterium > Photobacterium sagamiensis. Next base: position 64,825 of record NZ_JAKJSP010000017.1, read on the forward strand.
CACTTTGGCCATATGTTCAAAGTGATGAAAAACAGCCGTAAGTCAGATCAGGCGGGTATCTCATCTTTCCAGGCTCTTTGTACCAGTCTGGCGGCCAGGGTCGGAACGGGAAACATGGCCGGTGTAGCCGTTGCTCTTACTTTAGGTGGCCCAGGAGCCATATTCTGGATGTGGCTGATCGCAATGCTAGGCATGGCCACGGCGTTTGCAGAGAGTGCCCTTGCCCAGCTGTATAAAACCCGTGACGATGATGGTAACTACCGCGGTGGCCCTGCTTATTACATGGAAAAAGGCCTCGGTATGCGCTGGATGGGGGTCGTTTTTTCGATTTGTCTAATAATTGCGTTTGGCTTGGTATTTAACTCGGTACAAGCCAATTCCATCACTCTGGCGATGAATGTCGCCTTTGGCTGGAACCCGACGTATATGGGAGTGGCTCTGGTCGTGATGACGGGAGCGATCATTTTTGGTGGCCTGCGCACCATTGCGCGTACGGCTGAAATATTAGTTCCGGCGATGGCGTTATGTTATCTGGTATTGGCGCTGTTTATTATGTTCACCAATATCGAGAAGTTGCCGGATGTACTGTCGCTGATTTTCCGCAGTGCGTTTGGCTTGGAAGAGGCGGCATCAGGCGCGCTGGGTTATAGCATTGCCCAGGGGATGATCAACGGCCTGAAGCGTGGATTGTTCTCGAATGAAGCGGGTATGGGCTCTGCACCAAATGCCGCGGCATCAGCAACGCCGTATCCGCCGCATCCTGCTTCGCAGGGCTATGTTCAGATGCTGGGTGTTTTCATGGACACCATTGTGATCTGTTCGGCGACCGTCGCGATTATCCTGATGTCAGGCGAGTATGTCCCGCATGGTGAAATTACAGGTATTGAACTAACGCAACGGGCGTTAAGTGCCCAAGTGGGCGGCTGGGGTTCGATCTTTATCGCGGTGGCTATTTTCTTTTTTGCGTTTACATCGCTGGTGGCTAATTATTCGTATGCCGAAACCAACCTGATCTTCTTAGAACATAATCATAAGGCGGGTCTGAATATTTTCCGTCTGGTTGTACTGGCGATGGTGATGTTCGGTGCAGTAGCCGATCTGCCAACGGTCTGGGCGATGGCGGATGTGTCGATGGGAATGATGGCAATCATCAACCTGGTAGCGATAGTGCTGCTGTCCGGGACGGCGGTGAAGCTGGCGAAGGATTACAATAAACAGTTAGCGCAAGGAAAAGTGCCGACATTTAACAGTAAAGATTATCCTGAGCTGCATGCCCAGCTGGAAGAAGGGATCTGGGATCAGAAGAATAAATGATAGGTTAAATGATAGGTTAAACCTATTGGTTTAATACTTAAAGCCACGCGTCTATTGCGTGGCTTTTTTTATCGATGGTGATAATCTCTTGTCATCAGCCGTTAAGGAACAAAGCCTTATGTTAATTGTGGTTTCTCCTGCCAAAACACTTGACTATGAATCGCCTCTGGCGACCCAAACGTATACCCAGCCTGAACTGACGGATCACTCCGCAGAGCTCATCGAGGTATGTCGCAAGCTGACGCCAATGGATATCGCAAGCCTGATGAAAGTGAGTGATAAAATTGCCGGTCTGAACGCGGCTCGCTTTGCTGAGTGGCAGCCGGAATTTACGATGGATAATGCCCGTCAGGCAATTTTGGCGTTCAAAGGTGATGTCTATACCGGTCTTGCTGCACAAACGATGAATGAAGATGATTATGCTTATACTCAGCAGCACCTGCGTATGCTATCGGGCCTTTATGGTTTATTGCGCCCATTGGATTTGATGCAGCCATATCGTTTAGAAATGGGCACCAAGCTAGCCAATCCTCGTGGTACTAATTTGTACCAATTCTGGGGGGATATTATTACCGATAAACTCAATGCGGCATTGGCAGAGCAGGGCGATAATATTCTGATCAACCTGGCATCGAACGAATACTTTAAATCGGTAAAACCGAAGAAGTTGGATGCACAGCTAATCACCCCGGTATTTAAAGACTGCAAGAAGGGTAACTATAAAGTTATTAGTTTCTACGCCAAGAAAGCACGTGGCATGATGGCACGTTATATCATTGATAACCGTATTAAATCGGTCGATGAGCTTAAGCAGTTTGATGTGGCGGGTTATTACTTTGTTGCTGGGGAATCGACTGACAAAGAGTTCGTATTTAAGCGCGAAGAGCAAACGAAATAAAGCGCGAGCGGGCAATCCCTGTTCCTGAATGACAGATAAAAGAAAGGCAGGGTACTCACCCTGCCTTTCGTGTGTCTTGTGCTTTTAGAAGCCGTAACCTAAGGATTACGCTTCTTTTTTGCTATCAGGCTTTTGCTGTGATGTTTTCTTTTGCTTCTTCGCCGCCTTCTTTTGCTTAGCGGCTTTAAGCTTCTTATCGATCTTAACTTTTTTCTTTTTAACGGTTTTTGTCTTCTTGCTTACTGGTCGCAAGCCATTGATAAAACGCTCAGGCACTTCTTCTTTCATGTAGCGACTAACACGTTCAATCATTGCTTGATCGTGTGCTTCGACCAAAGAGATCGCGGTGCCTTTTTTGCCTGCACGTGCCGTACGACCAATACGGTGTAAGTACACGTCTGAAGTACGAGGCATGTCGAAGTTAATAACGTGGCTAATATCAGGTAAATCGATACCACGGGCTGCAACATCTGTGGCAAGCAGTACGTTCACTTCACCATCACGGAAACGAGCAATCGCGTTGTTACGTGAAAGCTGCGCCATTTCCCCTTGGATCCAGCTACATTTGATGTTCATTGCGGCAAGTTGATCGCGCAATTCACCAAGACGTTCACGGGTTTTGATGAATACAATACTGCGTTCAGCCTGATGCTTCAGAATGTTCTCAAGCAATGCCAGTTTGTGGCCCATGTCATCACAACGCAGGTATAACTGATGGATCTTCTTACGCTCGCGACGTGAAGGCTCAGAGTCAACTTCGACAGGCTCTGTCAGAATCGTTTCCGAGAACTCACGAACACCTTTACCTTCCAGTGTTGCAGAGAACAGAAGGCTCTGGCGGCGCCAGCGACATTCATGGTTGATACGCTCAACAATTTTAGTGAAGCCCATGTCCAGCATACGGTCGGCTTCATCGAGGATTAAGCATTCGATGGCACGGCAATCAAAGCGCTCACCTTCGATGTATTCCATCAGGCGGCCTGGGGTTGCGACAACAAGATCCTGAGTTTTACCCAGAAGCTCTGCGTGATCGTCGTACGAAATGCCGCCTGTAATGGTGAAAATATTTAATTTCGTGTTTTTCGCCAGTGCACGAGCGTGGTCTGCCACCTGAATTGCAAGTTCACGTGTTGGTGTCAGTATCAATACACGTGCAGGACCTGGCTTCTTACGAGGGAAATCAAGTAAGTGCTGGATCATCGGCAGAAGAAATGCGGCTGTTTTTCCGGTACCTGTCGGAGCGGAAGCCAATACATCTCTACCGTCCAGGGCGTGAGGGATAGCCTGCGCCTGAACTTCTGTCGGGCGGGTATAACCGATCTCTTCAATCGCGTGTAATAGTGCGCTATCTAACTCTAATTCGGAAAAGTCTTTCACCAGTCATCTCTCCTCGGACAAGACCAATTCCAATAACAATCGCAACCTTATTTCCGGTGCTGGATAGTGGATCGATCATTAGTGGTATTCATATAAGGGGCGGCATTATAGAGATAATTGCCGCAAGTATCACCGATTAAAGCATAAAAACTTTAGGAACAATTTATCTCATTGCCATTTTACACAATAGCTTTATGTATTATTTCGCTCTGTCCGTGACCTATAGCTTCAGGTAAAAGTCACGGGTAAGTGTAATGAACTCAGGGGAGTACTGGCCGTTGTCATGAATGCAAAGTTGTTCTTCTTTATAGGTTTCTTCTGCGATTGCCCGATCGCATTGTACTGGTGATAGTGCGATCAGCAGTCGGCTGACCGGTTTCTTCTCTGTACTTTTGACGATACACAAACGCTGGCAGTGTAAGCCGTATTCCGGTGCCGACAGTAGCAGTTGACGCCCTTCATATTCCGGCAGAATGAGACTCGCCGATCCTTTTGCGGTTAACAGGTGCTGGATCACCGTGAGCAGCACCTCATGGGGCAGGTTATCGGTATGTCGTGCTGTGGCACGGGCCTGGCAGTCTGCCTGAAGCCCCGCATTAAAATAAGGGGGATTACAGATAATCGCATCGACACTGTGCGCTGGCTGAGTGGCCATCCATTGCACAATATCCTGCTGTATGCACTGTAAGCGATCAGACCAACAGGAAGCGGTGAAGTTATGTTCTGCAGCCTTTGCGGCAGCGGTATCCAGTTCGATAGCAGAAATCGTGCAGAGCGCCGAAGTTGTACGCTGGGCGGCCATTAATGCGAGTAAGCCGCTCCCCGTACCAATATCTACGATATGCCCTTGCAGAGGCAGTTCGGCCCATGCCCCCAGCAGTACGCCGTCAGTACTCACCGGCATGCCGCAGCCGTCGTCATCGACGTGAAACTGTTTAAAAGTAAAACCTTTTGCCATTAGACCTCCTAAAAGAGCCATTATAGCGATAGCCAATACCGACCGCCAAACAAGGAATAAACATTTAAATTTGTTGAATTGTTGTTAAATAGGGTTTAATGCTGTTTCTTATCTTTTACATGGATGGATTATTTTGGTCATTAGTTCCAACTCGTAACTCGATATTGGTTTGATATGCTGGTTTTAGAGTGACAGTGCCGCAGAATATGGTGTTTTTTGCTGCGCGGTTGCTAATTGTTCTCTTTTTCTTCATTATGCTGCGATAAATGTCACATTTAGAAGCAAATATCGTGTGACTCGAAGTGATAAAAAAGCATACACATCATATAAACAGACAACGAGTGGGAAGGTGCAGTTTGAATAAAACACTCAAAGTAACAGACATATTGGCGTTAGGTTTTATGACCTTCGCATTCTTTTTAGGGGCGGGTAACATCATATTCCCACCTCAGGCAGGCCAGTTAGCGGGTGAAAACCTGGTTCCGGCTATGTTCGGTTTCCTTTCAACAGCCGTTGGCTTGCCGCTGATCGGTATTATTGCCGTTGCTGTTGCGGGCGGTGGCTGGAAAGGCTTAACGCGTGATTTACCACCACGTGTCGCAACCCTGATGGCAGTGCTGATCTTCATTATTATTGGTCCAGCTTTTGCAGCACCGCGTACAGGTCTTGTTGCTTACGAAATGGGCGTCAAACCCTTTATTGCTGATGCAGGCCAAACTAGCCTGACAGTCTTCTCGGTATTGTTCTTTGCGGTCGCGCTGTTCTTTGCCTGGTCGCGCGGCAAATTGATCGACATTATTGGTAAGTACCTGACGCCAGCCTTGTTTGCGGTGTTGGCGATTCTTGCCATTGCGGTATTCCTGAACCCTCAGGGTGACATCCTTGCCGCGCAAGGTGCCTATGCCGATCAGGCATTTGTCACTGGTTTCCTTGAAGGCTACAACACCATGGATACCTTTGCCGCTCTGATGTTCGGTATGTTGATTGTTGATGTTATCCGCAAGAAGGGTATCACTGACGATAAAGCGACTTGTACTTATCTGATCTATGCCGGTGTTATTGCGGCTGCAGGCCTGGCATTTGTCTACGTCTCTCTGTTCTATCTTGGCGCAACAAGCTCGGCGGTTGCTGTCGGTGCTGAGAATGGCGGTGCTATTTTAGCGATTTATGTTCAGGCTCTGTTCGGTCCTGTCGGTCAGATCATTCTGTCGTCGATTGTACTGTTGGCGTGTCTGACGACGGCGATTGGCCTGATCAGTGCGTGTTCTGATTACTTCAGCTCACTGACTAAGCTGTCATACGAGAAATGGGCAGTAATTCTGGCCGTAGTTTGTGCGGTGGTTGCTAATGTTGGTCTGAGCCAGCTGATTGCACTGTCGATCCCTGTTCTGTTCGCGCTATATCCGGTTGCTGTCGCACTGGTTATGCTGACCTTTATCCGTAAGTGGCTACCAAACCCACGGATGGCTTACCGTGTGGTACTGCTTGTGTCATTATTGTTCAGCTTTATCGATGCGGCTAAATTTATGGGTATTGATGTTTCGGCGCTTAATATGCTGCCACTGTTTGAATACGGCATGGCTTGGGTATTACCGACATTTGGTGCGATGGTGATCACTCGCTTCATTGGTGGTGATGTTAAGCCGCAGGAAGTTCAAACAGCGTAATTTATCTGCCTGAAAACGAAAAACGGGATGCCTTGGCATCCCGTTTTTGTTGGTTCTAATAACGATAAACTATAGTGAATCGCTATACTCAGTCAAAATTTGTTCACACCATTGAGTAATGCGTTCATCACTCATTTCATACTGGCTGTCTTCATCAAGGGCCAGGCCAACAAAGAACTGCTTATCTTCTGTTAACGCTTTTGATGCTTCAAATTGGTAGCTGTCGTTATTTGGCCAGTAACCGACAACGTTAATCCCGGTTGGCAGCAATTTGTCGTGTAACATGCCCATCGCATCCAGGAACCATTCGGTGTAGCCTTCCTGATCGCCGAGGCCGAAAAAAGCAACGGTTTTGCCTGCCAGCTGCAGACCGTCAAGCTGATCCCATACCGCTTCCCAGTCTTCTTGCAACTCACCAAAGTCCCACGTTGAAATGCCAAGGATCAGCATGTCAAAGTTACTCATGTCGCTAATATTCGCTTCTTTGATGTTATGCAGTTCAATCAGCTCGTCCCCGATACAGTCGCGGATTTTCTCTGCCGCCATTTCGGTATAACAGGTCGTCGAGCCGTAGAATAGGCCAATTTTCATGCTGATAATCCAGTTGGTTTTTGTAATGGCAGAGAGTTTACCTAGCTTCGCTTCCTGAGACTATATTTTACCGTTACATGACAAGTTACTTTTTATCTCAAATAGACTACCATGGCAAAAGTACTGTATTTATATCCATGTGTTTTTTTTTGAGTGGTTTAGAGGCTGTTGTGGAAAACGACGAAATTATCATTGAGCGCTTTCTTGATGCGATGTGGATGGAACGTGGCTTGTCGGAAAACACGCTGGCATCCTATCGTAATGATTTAATGAAGCTGTATAAGTGGATGGAAAATCAGCGTCTGAATTTGGTTGCTGTTTCTGTCGATGATTTGCAGCGCTACCAGCAATGGCTGTTTGATGCTGATTATATGCAGACATCTCGTGCCCGTATGGTGTCTGCCATTCGCCGTCTGTTTCAGTATTTATATCGCGAGAAGCTGCGTGATGATGATCCGAGTGCGATGATGGTAAGCCCAAAGCTTCCCAAACGTTTACCGAAAGATCTCAGTGAAGAGCAGGTGGATGCCTTGCTGGATGCCCCCGATCCTAACGATCCGATAGAATTACGCGACAAAGCCATGCTGGAACTGCTCTATGCCACAGGCTTGCGTGTGACTGAATTAGTGACCCTGACGATGGAAAGCATCAGTTTACGCCAGGGCGTTGTGCGGGTGACGGGTAAAGGTGATAAAGAGCGGTTGGTACCGATGGGCGAAAATGCGGTTGATTGGATAGAACAATTTCTGACCAGCGGCCGACCGCAGTTGCTCGGTGAAAAAAGCTCCGATGTCTTGTTTCCGAGTAAACGGGCAAGACAAATGACCCGCCAGACGTTCTGGTATCGTATTAAGCACTATGCCGTACTGGCTGGCATTGATAGTGACAAGCTTTCACCTCATGTGATGCGTCATGCCTTTGCGACCCATTTGTTGAATTACGGTGCGGATTTACGCGTTGTGCAGATGTTATTGGGCCATAGTGATTTATCAACGACGCAGATCTATACTCATGTAGCGACAGAGCGATTGAAACAGCTTCATGAAACCCACCATCCTCGCGCTTAATGTGGGTGAGTGTCGAGAATCTAGAGCCGAGTGCCGAGTGCCGAGAACCTAATACCGAGTATCTAGTCTCTCGCCTCTTGTTTATAATGAACTTTGAAAGTATTTCGGACTCTTACAGGTCTTACTCTTTAACTCATAATGCTTTAAGGAAATAGTCGAATGCACTTTTTTGGCCGTACGTTACTCGCTACAGCTGTTGCGTTTACTGCTTTTACCGCAATGGCAAAGCCTGACAATGCTGCAATTGAAACGAAATTGAGCGCGATTGGCTTAGTACCAAGCTCTATTTCGCCGTCTCCGCTTTCTGGCCTGAATGAAGCCGTGACTGAACGCGGTATTGTCTATGTTTCTGACGATGGAAGCTATTTCCTTGCCGGTCACCTGTATCAGAATAATGGTGCAGAGCCAACGAACCTGACTGAGCAGAAGATGGCGAAGATCAACAAAGGCAAATTGCAGGGTATGGAAGATGAGATGATCGTCTACCCGGCTAAAAATGAGAAATATGTTGTGACTGTCTTTACCGATACCAGCTGTGGTTATTGCCGTAAACTGCACAATGAAATGCAAACGTATAATGATGCGGGTATTACCATTCGCTACCTCGCTTTTCCTCGTGGCGGTGAGCGTTCCGGTAATTTTGCTGAGATGAGCGCGGTTTGGGGGGCGAAAGATCCCGCTCAGGCGATGAACGATGCGAAAAATGGCGGCTTTGATTCAAGCGGTGTCACCCAGCGTGATGATTTGGTGCGTAAGCAGTATGAGCTGGGTGTGGCAATGGGAGTCAATGGAACACCTGCGATGGTATTGGAAGATGGCACCATGCTGCCAGGTTATCAGCCGGCAGCCAGGTTGCGTCAGATGTTAGATAGCCGAAGCTAATTTTCAGTTTGCTCGATAGCGTTGTTATTTACACAACGCTGAGATTGAAAGCCCGTGACTTGATAGGATCAGATCACGGGCTTTTTTCATGGCTTGTGCCGTGAATTGAGATAGAATGTTATCCACTCAGCCCTCCAAAGTATGCCAGTAATTAGCCAATATGATTGAAATCAAACGTCGACCTCAAGCCGATATATCCGGTTTTTCCAATGCCATCCCCCCCTTGTTACAACGCATTTACGCCAGCCGGGGAATTCACTCGGATGCGGAGCTAGAACGTAGCGCGAAAGGATTGCTGAGTTATGAGCAGTTGTACGGTATTGCACCGGCGGTACAGTTACTGGTGAAAGCATTGGCTGACGATCGACGTATCATTGTGGTCGGTGATTTTGATGCCGATGGCGCAACCAGCTCGGCGTTGTCGGTGTTGGCATTACGAATGCTTGGCTGTAAGAATGTTGATTACTTAGTACCGAACCGGTTTGATGATGGTTATGGCCTGAGCCCTGAGGTGGTTGAGCAGGCTGATGCCCGTGGGGCCGAATTAATCATGACGGTGGATAACGGCGTCTCTTCGATTTCAGGTGTTGCAGCGGCCAAAGCCAAAGGCATGCAAGTACTGGTCACCGATCACCACTTGCCTGGCGGCATATTGCCAGATGCCGATGCTATCGTTAACCCTAATTTGTACGAATGTGAATTTCCGTCAAAAGCATTATGCGGGGTTGGGGTGGCCTTTTATTTGATGCTGGCGCTGCGGGCTGAGTTGCGCAAGATTAACTGGTTTGCCGAGCAGGGCATTGCTGAACCGAATTTAGCCGAACTGCTTGATTTGGTTGCCTTGGGAACGGTGGCGGATGTGGTGGCCCTTGATGGCAATAATCGTATTCTGGTGCACCAGGGCTTACAACGTATCCGGGCGGGAAAATGTCGACCGGGTATTCAGGCGTTGATTGAAGTCGCCAATCGTGATCCTTCACGCTTAGTTACCAGTGATTTAGGGTTTGCATTAGGGCCGCGAATCAACGCTGCCGGGCGGCTGGATGACATGTCGTTCGGGGTTGAGTTGTTAATGTGTAACCATATCCAGGCGGCACGGCGAATGGCGTCTGAGCTTGATGCGTTAAATCAGACCCGAAAAGAAATTGAACAGGGCATGAAAGAAGAAGCCCTGGCGATCTGTGAGCGGCTCAAATTCAATCAGCAAGAGATGCCATATGGTTTAGCGTTGTTCCAGCGTGACTGGCATCAGGGCGTGATTGGTATTCTGGCTTCCCGTATTAAAGAGCTGTATCACCGCCCGGTGGTTGCCTTTGCTGACGCCGGTGATGGTGAAATTAAAGGTTCTTGCCGCTCAATCCCCGGCCTGCACATGCGTGATGTACTGGATCTGATTGATACCAAAAATCCGGGTATGATTTTAAAATTTGGTGGCCATGCCATGGCGGCAGGCTTGACCATCCCGGAAGAAAAGCTGATCGCCTTTAGCGAAGCCTTTGATTTGGCAGTACGTAACGAATTGGATGAAGATGCGTTAAAAGGTGTGTTGTTAACCGATGGCGAGTTGGCCAGTCATGAGCTGAATTTGGACACCGCAGAAATCCTGCGTGCTGGTGGACCGTGGGGGCAGCAATTTCCGGAACCGTCATTTGAAGGTATGTTCAGGTTACTGCATCAGAAGCTGGTCGGTGGCAAGCACCTGAAAATGATGGTCGAGCCACTCAGTGGCGGCAGTGTGATTGATGCAATTGCCTTCAATATCGATCTTAAGCGCTGGCCCGATGCGTCAGTACAACAGATCCGATTGGTCTACCGCCTGGACGTCAACGAATACCGTGGTAACCGCAGTGTTCAGTTGATGATAGAGCACATGGCTGCGAAATAAGGCCCGCGACAGATCTAACCGCAAAGGCGAGACTGAATAAGGTCTCGCCTTTTTTGTATATAGAGTAAAAAGGTGAATAATTAGTGATCCTTAGCGGATTTTATTACCACCATCAGATGTGGATAAATTATTGCAGTCGGGCTGCGAATATCTTTTTGTGATCTGCTTCAGAAAATAAATTCGTCGATAACCTTTCTGCGCCTCTGTATATTCTATCTACAATTCGATAGAATCCTCCCGTTATGTCCATTTCGACGATGAAGAGTGGCAATGTTCGAGATTAATCCTATTAAAAACCGACTTGAGGATGTATCAGCACGTACTGATATCCTTAGGGGGTACCTTTGACTATGATGCTAAGAAAGAGCGTCTGGAAGAGGTAAATGCAGAGTTAGAGCAACCTGAAGTGTGGAATGAGCCAGAACGTGCTCAAGCTTTGGGTAAAGAACGCGCGGCATTAGAAGCTGTGGTCGATACTATCGATCAACTGGATCAAGGCGTTGAAGACGTTGAAGGTCTGCTTGAATTGGCGGTGGAAGAAAACGACCAGGAAACCTTCGATGAAGTTGATTCAGAGCTGGCAGAGCTGGAAACGAAGCTAGAGAAGCTGGAGTTCCGTCGGATGTTTGCCGGTGAGCATGATGCGTCTGACTGTTATATCGACCTGCAAGCAGGTTCCGGTGGTACGGAAGCACAAGACTGGACGTCGATGATGCTACGCATGTTCTTGCGCTGGGCTGATGCCAAAGGCTTCAAGACTGAAATTATTGAAGTGTCTGCAGGTGATGTGGCGGGTCTGAAGTCGGCAACAGTACGTGTCAGCGGCGAATACGCGTACGGCTGGTTGCGGACAGAAACCGGTGTCCACCGTTTAGTGCGTAAGTCACCGTTTGATTCAGGTGGTCGTCGTCATACCTCATTTGCTTCTGCGTTCGTGTATCCTGAAATTGATGACAATATTAACATTGACATCAATCAGTCAGATCTTCGTATCGATGTATACCGTGCATCAGGTGCGGGTGGTCAGCACGTAAACACTACGGAATCTGCGGTGCGTATTACCCACGTTCCAACCAATATTGTGGTGCAGTGTCAGAATGACCGTTCTCAGCACAAAAACAAAGATCAGGCGATGAAGCAGTTGAAAGCAAAACTGTTCGAGTTTGAGATGCAAAAGCAAAATGCTGAGAAGCAAGCCAGTGAAGATTCGAAGTCTGACATTGGCTGGGGCAGCCAGATCCGTTCATACGTCCTGGATGATTCTCGAATTAAAGATTTACGTACAGGGGTGGAAAATCGTAACACCCAAGCTGTACTTGACGGCGATTTAGACCGTTTTATTGAAGCCAGCCTGAAATCAGGCCTCTAACCGAATTTGGTTACAAAATTAAAGGGTCAACCCATGACTGATCAATTACAAGATGAAAATAAGCTGATTGCTGAACGTCGTGCGAAGCTAGAAAAAATTCGCCAACAGTGTCAAGCAAATGGCCACCCGAATGATTTCCGTCGTGACAGCCTGGCTGCCGACTTACAGGCTGCATTCGGTGACAAGACAAAAGAAGAGCTGGAAGAAGCCGGCAACGTTGTCGCGATTGCGGGCCGTCTAATGGCTAAACGAGGCCCATTCCTGGCAATTCAGGACGTTTCTGGCCGTATTCAGGCATATGCCACGAAAGATGTTCAGAAAGAGCTGAAAGAAAAGTATTCAGGTTTAGATATCGGTGACATCATCGGTGTTAAAGGTCAGCTTCATAAGTCAGGTAAAGGTGATCTTTACGTGAATATGGGTGAGTACGTGCTGCTGACGAAAGCGCTTCGTCCGCTACCGGAAAAATTCCATGGTCTGACTGATCAGGAAATGCGTTACCGTCAGCGTTATGTCGATCTGATCGTAAATGAAGATTCACGTAATACAATGATGATGCGTTCAAAAGTCGTGAGTGCGATCCGCCAGTTCATGACCACGAAAGGTTTCATGGAAGTGGAAACACCAATGATGCACGTCATCCCTGGTGGTGCAACGGCGCGTCCGTTTACGACTCACCACAACGCACTGGATATCGATATGTATCTGCGTGTGGCACCTGAGCTATACCTTAAGCGTCTGGTAGTTGGTGGCTTTGAGCGCGTGTTCGAAATTAACCGTAACTTCCGTAATGAAGGTCTGTCGCCTCGTCATAATCCAGAATTCACCATGATGGAATTCTATATGGCGTATGCTGACTATAACGATCTGATGGATCTGACAGAAGAGATGCTCAGCAGCATTGCGATTGATCTGTGCGGTTCACCAAAATTACCGTATGGTGATGAAATGATCGACTTTGGTGGTCCGTATACTCGTATAAGCATGCTGGACGCGGTGAAGCAGTATAATCCTGACAATGCAACAATTCAGGCGCTGACTTACGAGCAGGTGCAAGATCGCGACCTAATGGCAAATATCGCGAAAGAATTGCATGTCGAAGTTGAACCATTCTGGACGTGTGGCCAGCTATTAGAAGAGATCTTCGGCGAAACGGCCGAATCTCAACTGCTGCAGCCGACTTTCATCACAGAATACCCAGCCGATATCTCGCCGCTGGCGCGTCGTAACGATAACAACCCATTCATCACGGATCGTTTTGAATTCTTCGTTGGCGGTCGTGAAGTGGCAAATGGTTTCTCTGAGCTTAACGATGCAGAAGATCAGGACCAGCGCTTTAAAGCACAGGTTGAAGCGAAAGATGCCGGTGATGACGAAGCAATGTTCTACGATGCAGACTACATCACTGCACTGGAGCACGGTCTGCCACCGACAGCGGGCCAGGGCATTGGTATCGACCGTCTGGTAATGCTGTTTACTAACACCCATACTATCCGCGACGTTATCCTGTTCCCGGCGATGCGTCCGCAAAGCAACAATTAATTGTTGTTTTAATAGCGGTTATTTTGAAGGCCACCCAGTAGGGTGGCCTTTTTATTGACACCAACTTGCTGCCCGCAGAGCGTTTATCCCTCTTTTCCACTCATCCTTTATTGCTTATCTGTCTGCTTAAATTGTGTTTCCTATCGTCATAAAAAGTTTCTCAACATTCCAATAGTGAATTTTCTAGCGTGATTTGATTCACATATTCAATAATTATAAACCACCCGTGCAGAATGATATTCTGTCTATAGCTCGTCATAAGCCTTATTGATAAGTTTCAGATTTACATGTTATTTAGTTGGTTGTGCTGTATTTTGTTCGATCTGATAGTGTTTAATTTTATCGCCAGGTTGTAGCGGTAATGTAAAATTTTAACTTCCCAGAGTGAGCCAGATATGTAAAATGTCGCCTAACCCACGAACGACAGTGGGATTGGGATGTACACAAAACGTTAACAAGCACAACCGACTGGAGATGGACGATGAAGAAATCGCTATCAGGAAAGATATTTGCAGGCCTGTTTGCAGGTCTGATTATAGGTACCGCGATTCAGTACCTGTTTAACGGCGTTACATTTATGGATACCTATGTACTCGGGCTGGCGGAAGGTGCTGGCGGTATGTTTGTATCACTGATCAAACTTCTGGTTATTCCGTTAGTTTATGTCTCGATTGTTTGCGGTATTGTTGAATTAAAAGATATCTCGGCATTTGGTCGCCTCGGTGGGAAAACCTTTGGTCTCTACATCATTAATACCATCATCGCGATTACAGCAGCACTCACCGTTGGGATGATTTTCCAGCCAGGAGCGGATGCGAATCTGGCCGGTACTGTTTCGGAAGCGGTGAAGCTGACAACGACAGAAACACCAGATATCTTCTCGCTAATTGTTAACATTGTTCCAAGTAACCCGGTACAAGCTTTTGCCAGCGGTGATATGTTACAAATTATCTTCATGGCGATTCTGACCGGCCTGGCTATTCAGGCGCTGGATACTCGTGGCGGTCCGGCCATTAAGACGTTCAAGATGGCCAATGAAATCATGATGAAGCTGGTAGGCCTGGTCATGAGTCTGGCGCCATTTGGTGTCTTTGCCCTGATGATCCAATTAGGTGCAACACTGGATGGCAATACGCTGATGTCAGTAGCAGGTTATGTCGCGCTGGTTGTTGCCATGCTGGTGTTCTGGATCTTCATCTTCTACCCAATGATGGTAGGTCTCATGACTGGGATCAAACCTTCTGAGTTCTTACGCCATACCCGCGAGCAGATCCTGTTTTCGCTATCAACGGCAAGCTCAAATGCAACAATTCCGGTAACAATGCGCACCCTGACTGATAAGATTGGTGTGTCGAAATCGGTAGCAGGTTTTGGGGTACCGCTGGGTGCGACCATGAACATGTCAGGTGTTTCTATCTATATCGCTCTGGCAACTATCTTCGTGGCAAATGCGTTCGGCCAGCCAATCAACAGTGCTGATCTGTTCACTCTGGGTCTGACTATCTTGCTACTGTCTATCGGTGCCGGCGGTGTACCAGGTGGTGGTGTGGTGATGGTTGGTGTCTTGCTGCACCAACTGGGTCTGCCACCAGAAGGTCTGGCGATTGTTGCCGCTGTTGACCGTATCAATGATATGTTCTGTACCAGCTCAAACGTTGTCGGTGATACCGCAGTGAATACCATTGTTGCAAAAAGTGAGAATGAAATTGGTGTTGACGCAAACGATGCAGAAGCAATACCTGTTACAGTAAGTTAACTCGTTTGACACCATCATTAAAAAGCGCCGCAAGGCGCTTTTTTTATTTTTGAAACGCTGGAGTTACGGTTATCTGCATTTGCCTTCTGGCACATATCGTTAACACAGAGTGTTGCTACCGGATGCAAATTTTTGTTGTCAGACCCCTTGTTTTTAGGAAATAGCATGAAGCTCACCGCGATTTATACCAAATGAGTTGCATTTATTTTATTGTGCCATATATCATCAAGTTATTAGCGGCACGCTATGTTATACCAACCGGGATAATAGTCTGGCCATTCAGCGAGAATGAAAGGGCTCAGATACAAGGCGCTTGATTGTAGGTGTATTCATATCCATCAAAATCAAGCAACACTGTAGCTGTACCCTTTCAACTCGCCCTTCGGGAGCGTGCCAGCCGCTCGATAGCTGATCCAAATTGTTTTGATGTAGAGCGACTATATCTTCATCAATTTGGCTTGCTCTCAAACTGCTGGCAACGCTCTGAATTGACCAGATAATTATCTCGATTGGTATTATCGTGCTTTATACTAATTACTGAGTAACTGAACGCGCTTAATGCCTTGGTTCACAGAAGTGATAGGGGGGTTATTTGTTGGATGGTTCGCTCGATCCTTTAGGGCTGACGGTTAACTGATTGAAGGGCGATATCGGATGGGGAGAGAGTTGAATACGGGATCTGCACCCGGAGCACTCGTTGTTTTGGGCGGGGTTGATGAACCATGGCTAGCTTCTCTGGAGCAAGCCGGTTGGTCATGCCATCGCTGTTATGATCTCAGAGCGGCAGAGTCTTTATTATTGGATCTTGGCCCTTGTATTGGAGTGGTCGATCTGAGTCAGGACGATTTTAGCCTTCAGGGGATCGCGGCATTGGTGAATCGCAATAAGCAGGTTCGCTGGCTTGCAATGGTGCGTGAAGAGCAGCTGGGCACTGTCGCGATTTGTCAGTTTATCGTCAGTTTCTGTATCGATTATTTCACTTCACCGGTACCGGTTTCCCGCTTGCAGGAAACAATCGGACATCAGCTAGGTATGTTGCAGCTTGAACGTAAGGTCTGGCCTCAGTTAGGTCAATTGGGTCAGCAGGGTTTGCAAGGTACGACTGATGTGATGAAAAAATTACGTCATCATGTAAAACGGATGGCAATGACGAATGTGCCTGTTTTTATTCAAGGTGAGATCGGAACAGGAAAAGAGTTAGTTGCCCGTGCTATTCATCAGGCTTCAACCCGCGCTAAATATCCCTTCATTCGGGTGAATTGTGAAGCCATCAGTGCAGCATGGCAAGGCGAAGCCGTTGTTACGGCAAGTGACAAAGATAAAGGACTGTGCTGTTTTGCCGCTGCCGATCAAGGCGTATTGTATCTCAATGATATTTCCGCTTTAACGGATGCCAGGCAACAGGAGTTGTTATTATTCTTGCAAGATGGCGTGTTTACTGCCCCTGACGGTCAGCAGATCCCGACGGATGTCCGACTTATCGTCTCCACGAGTTACCCAGTAGAAGCATTAGTTACCGAAGGTAAACTCCGTCAGGACTTGCTCTATCGCCTTAATGTACTGAGTTTAGCGGTACCATCATTGCGTGAGCGAGGGCCCGATATTCTGTTGCTGTCTGAACTCTTCTTACTTAAGTTTGCCCGGCAATATAACAGTGCAGCGAAACAATTTTCTGAAGATGCCCAGAAAATGCTGCTCAGTTATCCTTGGCCAGGTAATGTGCGGGAATTGATCAGTCAAATGAAACGGGCGGTGTTGCTGGCTGAACAACAATGTATCGAAGCTGATCATCTCGATATCCCGCGTTCGAGTGATGATAAACAAAGCCTGAAAAGGATCCGCGAAGAGTCGGAGCGAAGCGCGCTACTGGCCGTACTGGAAAATAACAAGGGGCAGATTTCAGCTGCCGCCCGTGAGTTAGGTATTTCCCGTGCGACCATGTATCGACTGCTGAGCAAGCATGATCTGGACTCTGCCCAGAGAAATTTCCGTTGATACCCTTTCGCATCATCTGAAGCGCCACTGAGTCATCGATTCATGGCGTGAGGCGTTCCGGTGCATGCTGATCAAGTCTCCAGGAGACTTGCCATATCGACAAAAGCTTGTTGAATCAGCCCCGGATCTTTCTGGGGCTTTTTTATCTTATCGGCTCTATCGTTAACTTAGCGGGAGCGGTTGTTGAGTCGGGAACAGCTGATCGTAAGCCCAATTATAGCCATATGTGTAGAACAGGTAGAATACGACTAAGCCCAGATCCATGATGAGGGCTTCGAGCAGGCTGATCTCAAGAAACCATGCCATTACGGGCAGGGTGAGCCACAACAGCGTGACTTCAAAAACCAGCGCATGGATGATGCGGTGTTTAAACGCTTTACCGGTCTGTCCTGTACATTTCATCATCGCTTTATCAAACAAGATGTTATAAACAAAGTTCCAACCCGTCGTGAATACAGAGAAGGCGAGTCCTAATAGACCTATCTTATGTACCTCAAAGTCCATCAACAGGCTGAAACCTAACATAATCAACATTAAAGCAATCAGTTCAAAACCGATAGCATGGCGAATTCTGTCATAAGTTGTACGCATCGCTGCCTCTCATTTGTTGCACATATCTGGGTATATAGATTCAGGGCTGATGACTTTTTCGTAACCGGCCCTGTAAGATGTGACTTATTCTACCTGTAATGTTGATACTAAAAAGTTAGTAACTATCGTTAAAACAGATAGGGTGGCGAGAAACGAGAAACGAGAAACGAGAAACGAGAAACGAGAAACTCGAAACTAGAGACTAAAGGAGAAAAAAGGCGCGGTTTTCAATTGAACAACGGGAAGTCTTTGTAACTTCGCTCGGCAGTTATTGGAATTTCTGTCAAACGATGCCCTTACGAGTGGATCATCCTTCTTTTTTATACTTACTTTTCAGTAATTTTATCTTATGCTTAAAAGTTGTGTGTTTTTAGTTAATAAAAATGAATGAACAAGCAGTGTGACGGGCCTGATTCAGGCATAGAAATTCGAGTTAAAGGTAAGGTTCAGGGGGTGGGTTTTCGCCCTTATATTTGGCAAATAGCACAAGAGCTGGATGCTCGCGGTCATGTATTAAATGATAGTAAAGGCGTGCTGATACGCTTAGCTCAGACGACGGATGTAACCCTCTTTCTCCAGTTAATCCGGGAACGCTGTCCGCCGTTGGCTTTTATCGAAAGTATTGAGACGACGGTTTATCACTGGCAGGCGATCCCCGCCAGCTTTGAGATCACCCAGTCACAGCAAGTCGAAATGGAAACTCAGATCATTCCGGATGCGGCAACGTGTGAGGCGTGTCAGCAAGAGCTTTTTGACAGGCATGATCGCCGCTACCACTACCCGTTTTTAAATTGTACCCACTGCGGTCCCCGTTTCACGATTATTTCTGCCATGCCTTATGACAGACCTTCGACAACGATGGCGGATTTTCCGCTTTGTGATTGCTGTTTAGCTGAATATAAAAATCCGGCTGATCGCCGTTTTCACGCCCAGCCTGTAGCGTGCCCTGTCTGTGGGCCTGACCTTTGGTTGACAGATAAGCATGGCAACCAACATACCGGAGATGCGCTTATATTAGCGGCTCAGGCTATTAAGCAGGGAAAAATTGTGGCAATGAAAGGTCTGGGGGGCTTTCACCTTGTCTGTGATGCCAGCTCTGAGCTAGCGGTTAGCAAATTAAGGGAGAGAAAGCGCCGTCTGACCAAGCCGTTTGCGGTCATGGTGCCCGATTTAGCCTGGGCAGGCCAAATCGCAGAGATGAATGAACATGAAACTGCCCTGCTGGTATCCAGTGCGGCACCGATTGTTTTAGTGACCAAAAAGCAACAGCATGTAGATTTTATCTCAAGCCAAATTGCTCCCGGGTTGGTTGAAGTTGGTTTAATGCTACCGGCTAACCCACTGCAGCACCTGTTAGCCAAACAACTGGGATCACCGGTCGTGATGACATCGGCGAATGCGTCGGGGCATCCGCCCGCGATGACAAATCAGCAAGCGTTATCTCAGCTTTCAGGTATTGCCGATCTCTTTTTATTGAATAATCGCCCCATTATACAAAGAGCAGATGATTCGCTTATTCGGGTTAATGAACATAATCAATTAGAGATGCTGCGTCGAAGCCGAGGTTATGTCCCTAATGCGGTATCCGTTCCCGCTGACTTTCCATCCGTTAACAAGATATTAGCCGCTGGCGGTGATTTGAAGAACAGCTTTGCCTTAGGGCGGGATAACGATGTCATTGTCAGTCAGTTTTTCGGCGATCTGGAACAAATTGAAATTCAACAACAGTATTTGCAAAGTATTGACCATTTTTCTGAAGTGTATAACTGGAAGCCGGAAAAGCTGGCCATAGATTGTCATCCCCATTATTTGACTCGCTCACTCATTCGGGCCCATTACCCGGAGGTTTCCGTCAGTCAGGTTTTTCATCATCATGCTCACGTTGCGGCGTGTCTGTTTGAGCATGGTTGGAAGCTCTCGGATGGCAAAGTATTAGCACTCGCATTAGACGGTATCGGAGTGGGACCAGATAAGGCGTTATGGGGGGGAGAATTACTCCTTGCTGATTATCAAGAGTGCCATCAATTGGGGGGACTGCCTGAATATCCTCTTCCTGGCGGTGATATGGCAGCGAAACAACCTTGGCGAATTTTACTTTCTCACCTTGAAACATTTCTGCCTGCGTGGCAAGAGCATATCGGTGTTGATATATTTCAGGGCAAACCATGGCAGTTATTAACGAAAGTGATCCAACAAAAAATTCATGCTCCAGCTACCAGCTCTGCCGGTCGTTTGTTTGATGGCGTAGCGGCATCACTTGGAATTTGTTTCGACCAAATTAACTATGAAGGAGAGGCTGCTTGTCTATTGGAGAGTCTGGCATGGCAGGCAGACACGCTTAATTTAAAAGAGCAATTAAATATTCCATTGAATAAGAATGGCAATCAATTAGATTTACATGGTTTTTGGTTGCAGTGGTTTAAATTAAATTGTTCAACAGAACAAAAAGCCTGGTTATTTCATGACGCTCTTGCTCGCGCTTTTGCCAAACTTGTGTTGATGAAAAGTCGAGAAAATAACATAACGACAATAGTCTTGACGGGTGGCGTTTTCCATAACCGCCTCTTAACAAGAATGATTATTAATTACTTTGATAATAACTTGAATATATTACAGCCCAGCCTTTTTTCATGCGGTGATGGTGGCTTAGCGTTAGGTCAGATTGCCATTGCTGCTGTGGATAATAACTGATCGAGTTCTCATATTTAAAAATAAATGTTATGCCAATAAGAAGGCCCTGTGGAAAAACGCCATGGGCGCCTTATAATGGTCGGATTGTTACATTTTCTTACAATTGTAACTAATATTACACTTTTATTTTTTGTCCATACGTATTTAAACAGTAATTGTTTTTTGAATAATAAAAAACTGTAGCTTACGGGAATATTATCTTATTTGATTTTTTGCTTCTGATGATATAAATCCATTTTAAGTTTATTCAAGCTTATTTAAATTCATTAAATGAGTTTGGTTCTGTTCGAATCTATTTTCTGGATTTGAACGTACTGATATGGAGTTGTTTTCATATCATTCAGTGCCCGTTCAGCTTTTATTTTAAATTAACGTTTTATTCATTCGATCAAGTTTAACCAAATATAAGAATTAATATTATGAATGAACATCAGTTAGCAATATTAAAAAGCTTGGGAGTCTCTCGGCGAGACTTTATGAAATTCTGCAGTGGAATGGCTGCGACGATGGGGCTTGCGAGTTCGGCTGCGGCGACCACACTGGCAGAATCAATGAGCAACCCATCGCGACCACCCGTGATTTGGATTGGTGCCCAGGAGTGTACGGGGTGTACTGAATCGCTGTTACGTTCGACCCACCCGACATTGGAAAACCTGATCCTTGAAACCATTTCTCTGGAGTATCACGAGGTCTTGTCTGCCGCGGCAGGTCATCAGGTTGAAGCCAATAAACACCACGCCATGGAAAAGTATAAAGGCCAATATGTCCTGGTTGTAGACGGCTCGATTCCGACTAAGGATGGCGGGGTGTACTGTATGGTTGCAGGCAAGCCGATTATTGAGCATATAAAAGAGGCTGCTGAGGGAGCCGCCGCGATTATTGCGATTGGTTCATGTAGTTCATGGGGCGGTGTGCCTTCAATTGGCGTCAATCCAACGGGTGCAGAAAGCTTACAAGCTATCCTGCCTGGAAAGACAGTGGTTAACATTCCTGGTTGCCCGCCCAATCCTCATAACTTTCTTGCAACGGTGATGCATCTTGTGGCTTTTGGCTCTTTACCGAAACTGGACGATAAAAACCGTCCGACGTTTGCGTATGGCCGGTTGATCCACGAACACTGTGAGCGACGGCCGCATTTTGATGCCGGACGTTTTGCCAAGGAGTTCGGCGATGAAGGGCATCGAGAAGGGTGGTGTTTATACAAGCTGGGCTGTAAAGGGCCAGAAACCTATGGCAACTGTTCGACACTGGAATTTTGTGATGTCGGCGGCGGCATTTGGCCTGTCGGCATTGGCCATCCATGTATCGGTTGCAACGAAGAAAATGTCGGTTTTAGCAAAGGTATTCATCAATTAGCTGCAGTCCAGAAACAAACCCCTCCGGCGGAGATCCCAAATATTGACGCAACAGAGGGGGGAGATGCGAACCCGACATCCGCCGCCTTCTTAGGTGGCGTGGCAGGCGTCGTTGCCGGGGTGAGCCTGATGACGGTACGCGAATTGGGCCGACAGCAAAAAGAGTATGGTGATAGCGATGATTGATAGGCGCAATTTTCTAAAGATTGCGGCAGGTACGCCTTTACTTGCTGCAGCAGGTTCCAGCGAGGCCCGCCCTAATCTTGAACCTCAGCCTGACGCTGTCGGTATGTTATATGACTCAACCCTGTGCGTTGGTTGTCAGGCATGTGTATTTAAATGCCGTGAAATCAATGGGATTGAAGTTAACCCCAAAGCGCCTGACGCAGAGATCCATTCACGTAACGATAAGCTCAGCCCGTATGCATTAAATGTTATTCAGGTCTGGGAGTCCGGGAGTGCTGACAACAAAGATCAGACGGAAGACGGCTATGCGTATATGAAGCGCCAGTGTATGCACTGTGTCGACCCTAACTGTGTGTCGGTTTGTCCGGTGTCATCGATGAAAAAAGATCCAAAGACCGGCATCGTCACCAATGATCCGGATACATGTTTAGGCTGCCGCTATTGCATGGTTGCCTGTCCGTTTAATATCCCCAAGTATGAATATGATAACCCGCTTGGCCAGATCCAAAAGTGCCAATTGTGTAATCAAAAAGGGGTGGAGCGATTAGATAACGGCCTTTATCCGGGTTGTGTTGAAGTCTGTCCGACCGGAGCTGTTATTTTTGGCCGGCGCGATGAACTTCTCGAGGAAGCGAAACGCCGGTTACAGGCCCCGGTCAACGAGGACTATGCATATCCAAGACTGGAAATCTCAAGCCAAGAGAAGCATGTCAAACCGCTCCCTGCCTATGAGCAACATATCTATGGTGAGTTTGAAGGCGGTGGTACTCAGGTCTTAGTGCTTAGCGGCGTGCCGCAAACAACCCTGGGTTTACCTGAACTGGAAGAGACGTCAACGGGTTCTCGTTCTGAAACCGTTCAGCATACGCTATATAAAGGCATGGTACTGCCGTTAGCCGCATTGACCGGGTTGATGTATGCCACGCGCCGCAACATGAAATCTCATGATAATGACCAAGGGAAGGAGAGTGATCATGGTGAAAGCTAAGCCGCTAGGTGGCCGGATATTAAATTGGCCATTGGTATTTTTTGCTCCTTTTGTGATTATTTGCGGTTTTGTTATTTTCCATCGCCTGTTTTTTGGTATCGGAGCTGTTGCTGATCTCAATGGCGGTTATCCATGGGGATTATGGATTGCATTTGATCTGTTAATCGGTACCGGTTTTGCCTGTGGTGGATGGGCATTAGCGTGGACGGTTTATGTCTTTAACCGTGGCGAATACCACCCGTTGGTGCGGCCTGCACTGCTAGCCAGTTTGTTCGGCTATTCTCTGGGCGGTCTTTCAATTGTGATGGATATGGGGCGCTGGTGGAATACCCCTTATATCTATTTACCGGGTTATTTTAATACCAACTCGGTGTTGTTTGAAACCGCAGCCTGTATGACGGTTTACGTTTTAGTATTGGCTGCAGAATTTGCACCAGCCCTGTTTGAGCGTTTGGGCTGGAAGGTGCCATTAAAACGTTTAAATGGAATTATGTTTGCCATTATTGCGTTAGGGGCTTTATTGCCAACGATGCACCAGTCATCGATGGGGTCGTTGTTTATCAGTGCGGGGCATAAAGTTCATCCACTTTGGCAAAGTTATGAATTATTGCCGTTATTCTCTTTATTAACTGCGTTTATTATGGGTTTTTCAATTGTTGTTTTTGAAGGATCACTTGTACAGGCTGGCCTTCGGGGGAAGGGAAAGAGTGAAACCCCATTATTTTATAAACTGACATTTATTATTGATATTTTTTTAGTCAGCTTTATTTCCATGCGTTTCGCCGAGCTGGTGGTACGAAATAAAGTCAGTTATTTGGCTCAGTTTGATCAATATGCACTGATGTTTTGGGCTGAAATCGCATTAATGATCTTCCCATTATTAGTTTTCCATTGGGACAGACTTCGTAAAGATGCCCGCTTTTTGTTTCTTGGTGCATTAAGCATGCTTATTGGAGCAGGGCTATGGCGACTTGATTTATCATTGCTCGCCTTTAACCCGGGAGAAGGGTTTCAATATTTTCCGAAAACCGAAGAAGTTTTACTTTCAGTTGGATTTATAGCAATTGAAATTAGTGCTTACTTATTAATCGTGCGTCTGCTTCCTGTATTACCTGCACTTGAACGCATTCACCACGCCTTTACTACAAAAAATAAAATAAGAGGTAACTCATGAGCCAGCGTATTACTGTTGATCCCGTTACGCGAATTGAAGGGCATTTACGTGTCGATTGTGAAATCGAAAATGGGGTTGTAACAAAAGCCTGGTCATCGGGCACGATGTGGCGCGGCATGGAAGAAATCTTAAAAGGCCGTGATCCTATCGATGCCTGGACAATCACCCAGCGAATTTGCGGGGTGTGTACAACGGTACACGCAACAGCGTCTGTCCGAGCGGTTGAAGATGCACTGAATTTGGATGTACCAGTCAATGCACAATATATCCGAAATATCATAACAGCGGCCCACAGTATTCATGATCACGTGGTGCATTTTTATCACTTGTCTGCGCTTGATTGGGTTGATGTAACCTCTGCCCTGAAGGCGGATCCTAAAAAAGCGGCTGAATTAGTAGAGAAGTTTTCCGATTGGGAAGGCAATAGTGTCGGTGAATTTAAAAAGGTAAAAAATAAGCTCAAAGACTTAGTCGCAAGTGGCCAGTTAGGTATTTTTGCTAATGGTTACTGGGAGCATAAGGAAATGAAACTGCCCCCGGAAGTGAATCTGATCGCCGTTGCCCATTATCTGCAAGCTTTAGAACACCAGCGTGATGCGAATCGGATCGTCGCTATCTTAGGCGGGAAAACACCTCACATTCAAAATATTGCCGTCGGTGGGGTTGCCAACCCAATCAACCTTGACGGCGTTGGGGTGTTAAACCTAGAACGTCTGATGTACGTGAAGTCGTTTATCGATAAGCTCAATACCTTTGTTGAGAAAGTTTATAAGGTTGATGTGGCCATTATTGCTGCTTTCTACCCGGATTGGCTCAAGGTCGGGGCTGGGGTTACCAATTATCTGGCAGTACCGGACTTTCCAACCGATTCTCATAGTGGCAGCTTCCTGATGCAGGGGGGATACATTGAAAATGGTGATTTGAGCACTTTCCGAGAAATTACGGATCACAAAGATACGTGGTTACGTGACGGGATCACTGAGAGTGCCAAGCATTCCTGGTATCAGGATGATGAGCCATTACACCCCTGGCAGGGAAAAACAGATCCTAACTATACGGGCTGGGATGAAGAGGGTAAGTATTCCTGGGTTAAGTCACCGACATTTTATGACAAGACGGTTCAGGTTGGCCCGTTAGCTCAGGTACTTTGTATGCTGGCGGCCGGGGATCAAGATACCAAACGCCATCTCGATGATATTCTGTCCGGTTACCATGCCGTCACAGGAAAATCGCTAGGTTTAGATGATTTACATTCAACGTTAGGTCGTATTGCCGCCCGGGCAGTGCGTTGTGGCCTGCTGGTTGAGGTGCTGCAAAATCAATGGCAGGCACTGGTTGATAATATTGCGGCAGGTGATACGACAACATATATCAAACCTGAGATCCCGGATACCGTCATTCGAGGGGTTGGTTTCCATGAAGCACCACGGGGTATCTTGTCGCACTGGATTGTGATTAAAGACGGGAAAATTGAAAATTATCAAGCGGTTGTTCCGTCTACCTTTAACTCCGGTCCACGTAACCATAATGATGATCCCGGCCCTTATGAAGCCTCTTTAGTCGGGACGCCAATTGCAGATCCGGAGCGCCCTCTTGAGGTTATTCGCACTGTTCACTCATTTGATCCGTGTATGTCTTGTGCGATCCATATTGTTGACACTCGTGGTACAGAAGTTACCAAGATCAAGGTACTGTAATGAGCTGCTTATTGTTGGGTGTTGGTAATATTTTACTCTCCGATGAGGCGATCGGGGTCAGAGTGATTGAAGCCTTTGAACAAAAATACCGTTATAACCCCCATCAGTTAGAGGTGATGGATGGCGGTACGGCGGGTATGGAATTGCTTGATGCCTTGGCTGAAAGAGATCTGGTGGTCATTGTTGATGCTGTTGTGACCGGTGATTGTCCCGGGACAGTGGTGCGCCTGGAAGATGAACAGGTGCCCCGCTTTTTCAGTCAAAAGATCTCCCCCCATCAGCTTGGTTTGTCTGATCTGTTGTCTTCACTCTATATGATTGATCAAAGCCCGAAGAAGTTGCTGCTTGTTGGTGCGGTTCCCAGCTCTGTTGAGCCGCAGATCGGCCTGACCGAACTGTTAAGCGAGCGGGTGGACGGGCTGGTCAGACACGTTGCGGATCTTCTCACTGAGCAAGGCATTGTACTTCAACCGATCCAAGCCGCGGACTCTCTGAGCTGTGAGTTGCAGGGAGAAGGTTGATGTGTATTGGTGTACCGAGTCAGGTCGTTGCTTTGGGTGATCAGACCGCAACGGTTGACAGTTTGGGTCAGCAGCGGGATGTCAGTTTGTTGATGCTGGATGAGCCTGTTGCGATCGGGGATTATTTATTAATTCAGGTCGGTGGTTTTGCGGTAGAGAAAATTGCCCCGGAAGATGCACAAGAAGCCCTGGCGACGCTCATGCAGCTGCAAGAGTGGAATTTAGCCGAGGCGACATAAAGAGTTAAATCATGGAACAGACACCATTGAAAACCAAATCACAAACATGTGTTGGCTATGATTGTGATCCAAGCGAAAAGCTGAAGCAGATCTTTACGGAGATCCATCAGGAAGAGATGAAAGGGCTACCATTTTGCCGGGAAGATTTAGCCGTTGAAGCGGTGAATTTTAAACTGTATGAACAACAGTGGACGGGGGTGATGGTGACCCCCTGGATGGTTAGCCTGTTCATCTTACCGGGTCCGCAGCAGGTTTGGGAACGCAGGCAAGTAGGAGAGAAACTCGGTCTTCAATTAGGTAATGGCCAGTATGTTTTTATTGTTGGAGAACAAGAGCAGCTTGGACAGTATTTAGCGTGTTCAATCCAATCACCGGTAACCCAGATCTCGGACCAAAAATCGGCATGGCAACTGGCAACAGAAATCGCCACTATCGCATTTTCTCTTCCTGTTACGCAGGTAGAAGATGAGGTCGATCAGTCTAAACGGCGGTTATTTGGCTTTGATAAATGAGCATGCTGGAGCAGTTAATCGGACAGGTGAGTATTGATGTCACGCTGTCTGATCCTGATTTTGATCAGCAGCTAGAAGTTCTGGATGCCAACGTGACTTACCAGCGCCCTGATATGGGACTGCTGTTAACCGGGTGCCGGCCGGAACAGGCGTTAAAGCAGATCCGTCTGCTTTATACCCTATGCCCGGTAGCGCAACAGCTGGCCGCAGCCAAGGGGTTGGGATTAGCAACCCCATGCCAGCCATCGGCTGTCGTCCGGGAATGGATAAACGAGCATAGCTGGCAGCTGGCACAAATGCTGTTGGTGACGGATCCCGGCATCAATATTATGCAGCCAACTGTCTCACTGCGAACGGGGGATTTGTCGGCCTTAACGTTTTTATTTGGTGTGGCTCCCGCCGTCTGGCTAAGCTTTTCTGAGCAGCTAATTGAAACATGGGTTGCCGAGCAGTCAGCGCCTTACGCTAAATTAATGGCACAGCTAACGGCACCGCAGTGGTGTTATTTAGGCCGGAATAGAAATCAGGCGACGATGGGAGCGATACGGCGTCAGAGCAAGCATCCTTTTATTGCTTATGCTCAGCGACGATGGGGCGAGTTAGCGCAGCGTATTTTTTCCCGTCTGGTCGAGCTTGCCTTGCTGGCGGTGGGAGAGTATCAACCGGCCCAGGCTGGATATCACTCTTCTGCTTTCGGTGAATGTGGTGCCAGTATCGAGGCCGTTAGGGGAAAGTTAACCCATAACATCAGGCTCAACCGAGAAGGCCTGATTGAAGCGTATCAGATCTGCACCCCGACGGATGCCTATTGTGCAAACCGGGGGGAGTTACAGCAGAGTTTAATCGGTTCAAGGTTACATCAGGATGATCTGGATAAAGGGCTGAAGTTATTAGTCTCAGCGTTCGATCCTTGCGTAGGATTTGTGATTCACCCAGTTGTGGGAAAGCAACGTATTAGTCATAGTCAAGGGTAGCCATATGCATGAGATGTCACTATGTCTGGAAACGGTCAAAGTATTAGATCAGCAGGCGCATATTAAGGGCTTTTGTAACGTCACTGCGGTTTGGCTGGAAGTCGGCGCCTTATCCTGCGTAGAGCCGGAAGCATTACAGTTTTGTTTTCAATCCGCGGCGAAAGGCTCCGTTGCTGAAAATGCGAAACTGTATGTGATCTGTCAACAAGCAACAGCGTGGTGTTTTGACTGCAGTAAAGAAATAGAGATAAAACAACGCGGCGATAGTTGCCCGCACTGTAAGGGCTATCAGCTGAAAGTCGCGCAAGGTGACGCTTTGCGTATTAAAGAAATTGAGGTGGAATAAAATGTGTAGTGTTTGCGGCTGCGGTGAATCCCGCATAGAAGGAGAACAACATGGAGAGCATCATGTTCATTCTCATCATCACAGTGATCACCACCATCATGGCCATCATACTGATCAAGTCAGTGGCGATGAGCAAAGAATGGGATCAGAGTATGGTTCAGGACAAACCGTCGTGATCCACCATTACCATCATCAGGGCGATGTACACCATCACCATCACTATCACAGCTCTGCTCAAGAAAATTCGACGGCTGTAGAAAAACAGGCCGATCATTCTCACGAGTTAGCACCGGAGCATTCGGCACAAGGTGATCTGCACTATGGTAAGGGTGAAGCAGGAACACATGTTCCCGGAATCAACCAGCGTCAGCTTATTCAAATAGAAATGGATGTCCTCGGTAAAAATGATCAGCTGGCGGAGCATAATCGCGAGCATTTTGCCGCGGCTCAGCAATTAGTACTAAACCTTGTATCCAGTCCCGGTTCAGGGAAAACAACATTACTGACCGAGACGCTCAAACAATTACAGCAACGGCGGGCGTGTGCCGTCATTGAAGGTGATCAGCAGACAACGAATGACGCCGATCGGATCCGGGCGACAGGGGTACAAGCCATTCAGGTTAATACTGGCAAAGGGTGTCACCTTGACGCGAAAATGGTACACGATGCATGCCACCAGCTTACCCTGGATAAGGAAGGGGTTCTTTTTATTGAAAATGTCGGCAACCTGGTTTGCCCGTCAAGTTTTGATTTAGGTGAAAACTACAAAGTTGCGATTTTATCGGTCACGGAAGGTGAAGATAAACCGTTGAAATATCCAAATATGTTTGCCGCTTCCCAACTGATGATCATCAATAAAGTCGATCTGCTTCCTTACGTCAGTTTCGATATTGATAACTGTATTGCGAATGCGCGCAGGGTGAATCCGGATATTCAGGTGATCCAGCTGTCAGCCACTACCGGTGAAGGTATGAATACCTGGTTAAACTGGTTGGAGACGGCCTGATGTGTTTAGGGATCCCAGGGAAAATTATTGCACTCGATGAGCATAGCCAAACGGGGGCTACAATCGAGGTATGTGGTGTCAGTCGTAAGGTCGATATTTCCTGTCTGTTAGCGCCGGAAATATTGCCTGAGCAACTGGTTGGTCAGTGGGTTCTTGTCCATGTCGGGTTTGCAATGGCTGTGATAGATGAACAGCAAGCGCAGGAAACCTTACAGGCATTACAGTCAATGCAGGCACTTGAGCACGAAATTGCGGATTTTAGCCAACTTGATAATCAGAAACGGAAATAAAAATGCAACTTGTTGATGAGTTTCGTGATCCTTTGCTGGCTAAAAAAGTCGTTGATCATATCAACGCCGTTTTTGCCGAGCTTCCTTATAGTAGTGAGCGCCCTTTGCAAATAATGGAAGTCTGCGGAGGACACACCCACACAATTTTTAAGTTTGGTATTGATCAGCTATTGCCTGAAGGGATTGAGTTTGTGCACGGACCGGGTTGCCCGGTTTGTGTCTTGCCGATGTCACGTTTAGATGAATTTATTACGTTAGGTGAAGCGGAAAAGACGATCTTATGTACTTTTGGTGATGCAATGCGGGTTCCCGGAAGTAAGGGTTCTTTACTCGATGCAAAAGCCCGCGGGTATCAGGTCAGGATCGTCTATTCGCCACTTGATGCGTTGACGATTGCCAAAGAAAATCCGGACCATGAAATTATTTTCTTTGGCCTAGGCTTTGAAACGACGATGCCGTCGACCGCGATGACGCTTAAACAAGCCAAACAGCAGGGCGTGACTAACTTTAGTCTTTTCTGTCAGCACATTACCATTGCGCCGACATTAAGAGCGCTGCTTGAACAGCCCGATATCCGTATCGATGGTTTCTTATTGCCCGGCCATGTCAGCATGATTGTGGGCTCGGAGCCCTATCAGTTTATTGCTCGTGATTTTCATAAGCCTTCTGTCATAACGGGTTTTGAACCGCTGGATATTTTGCAATCAATCTTAATGTTATTAGAGCAGCTACGTGATCAGCGCTGTGAGATCGGAAATCAGTATCAACGTGTGGTTGCCAAACAAGGCAACCCAATGGCTCTGAAAGCGATGGCAGAGGTGTTTACCGTCAAGCACTCAAGTCTCTGGCGAGGTTTGGGGCATATAGCAGACTCAGGTATTCAATTGACGCCTGACTATGCCGAGTTTGATGCGGAGCAAAAATTTACGATTGATCCTTCCACGGCCGTAGAGCCCGAAGCGTGTCGTTGCGGGGATGTGTTAACCGGGCGCTGTAAACCTAATGACTGCCCGCTGTTTGGAAATCAGTGTACGCCGTCGAATGCCATTGGCGCTTTGATGGTTTCCTCAGAAGGTGCTTGCGCTGCCTATTATCAATATCGTTTAGAGGTCAACTAGTTAATGAATGAATTAATAACCCTTGCCCATGGCAGTGGTGGTGGGGCAATGCAACAGCTTATTCAGGATGTGTTCGTCCAGAGCTTTAGCAATACCGAGCTGGATAAGCAGGAAGATCAGGCCCGGATATCACTTCCGGAGCTACAGCAGGCTGGTGACCGATTGGCATTTTCCACCGACTCTTATGTCATTGACCCGATTTTTTTTCCGGGAGGGGATATAGGTAAAATTGCGGTATGCGGAACGGCAAATGATGTCGCCATGAGCGGTGCGATGCCGGAGTATCTATCGTGTGGTTTTATCTTAGAAGAGGGATTGCCGATCGCGGTACTGAAGCAGGTTGTGCAATCGATGGCCGACACAGCCGATCAGGTCGGGATTAAAATCGTGACGGGTGATACCAAGGTTGTCCCTAAAGGGGCGGCAGATAAACTGTTTATCAATACCTCAGGCCTTGGTGTGATCCCGAGAGGGATTGATTATGGCGCTGATAAGATCCAGCCCGGCGATCAGGTGATTGTCTCCGGAACCATTGGCGATCATGGTGCCACTATCTTGAACTTGCGTGAAAAGCTGGGGATAGAAGGAAATCTGAGCAGTGACTGTCAGCATTTATACCCGGTTGTTGCTGCCCTAAAAAATATTCAAGGGGTAAGAGCCTTGCGCGATGCAACCCGCGGCGGGGTTAATGCGGTGCTGCATGAATTCTGCGCAAGCTCTGGCTGTGGCATTACGGTATTTGAGAGCCAGCTACCGATTTCCAGCCAGGTACGTGGTATCTGTGAGTTGTTGGGGCTGGATCCGATTAACTTTGCCAATGAAGGAAAGCTGATCGCGGTGGTGAGCAAAGAGGATGCAAAGGATGCTTTAGCCGCAATGAAAAGCACGCCAGAGGGGGCGAATGCAGCCATTATCGGGGAGGTCAACGATCAGCGTCGGGTGACGCTTTCCGGTTTATTCGGAGGCACGCGACGGTTAGATTTACCTTCATTTGAACCGTTACCCAGAATTTGCTAAGTCACGAACAACAAACCAAAGCGAAGACTTCGAGCATAACTATAAAAAGGAGAATAAAGTGAATAAATTTGCGATATCTGTATTAGCGCTAGCCACTCCGATGGTGGCATCTGCACATCCCGGACATATTGAAACCACAAGTTTGAGCGGTCTTCTTCACCCGTTTACCGGTGGTGATCATATTGCGGCAATGGTGGCTGTTGGTTTATGGGCTGCTGTCATGGGAGGAAAGGCATTATGGCGTTTACCATTAGCGTTTGTCGCGGCGATGCTTGCCGGTGCGGTATTAGCGGTCGTTAATATTCAACTTCCGGCCGTAGAGCTCGGGATTGCATTGTCTGTTGTGGTGATGGGTCTGGTACTGGCTGTTGATATTCGTCCTGGCCATAAGTTCGCATCTGCATTGGTGATGGTGTTTGCTCTTTTCCACGGCCATGCGCATGGCCTGGAAATGCCTGTTGCATCAAGTACTGCGATTTACTTCACCGGTTTCTTAGCTGCAACGCTTGCATTGCATGTTTCGGGGATGGCTTTGGGGCTGTTGGTGATTAAAGCCCGGTTGGGACAATGGGCCT
This sequence comes from Photobacterium sagamiensis, assembly GCF_050337085.1. Lineage (NCBI taxonomy): Bacteria > Pseudomonadati > Pseudomonadota > Gammaproteobacteria > Vibrionales > Vibrionaceae > Photobacterium > Photobacterium sagamiensis. Next base: position 97,406 of record NZ_JAKJSP010000017.1, read on the forward strand.
TTAAAATGACAGGGGCAATCATGGCGTTATTCGGTGGCATACTGCTACTTAATTGATCAATCGTAGCAAAAACCTTCAGGATGGTTACAGACTTGACTCTTGTTAGGTTAGTTGACTGCCTGACGTTTAACGTGATCACGTATTATAAAAAGGCCTGCATTTGCAGGTCTTTTTTGGGTTATCGACACTCATAACGTTCAGGTTTTGGTGGATCATATAACGATCTGAAATATATGGTTTTTGTTAGCTTTATCAATTGCCGTTTGGTACCTGTTATTTGTGCTGGTTTTTTAGCCGTCACATAAAAATAATCGGGTATAACCAGTGGAGATATGACAAACATAGCATAAAATTTTTTTATGCATATTGGTGCAATTATATGCTTGTTTAATCCTTTTGTGCGGTTAAAATTAACCCTCATTTCACACATTTCTATTTCATTTTCAGGAGGAACGCATGATGACAATCAATACCACGAAGTGTACGCGTCCTGCTGTTGATGCCACTGCACAAATCAAACATTAACAGCAATCCGCTGTGTATATGGGCCGCGGATACTGTCGCGGTTAGCTAATTAAGTTGTAAGCCCGATCCCGGCAGCCTCTGTGACCCTCCTTTTAAATATTTAATGGAGAGCATAATTATGCGCCAATCAGTCTATTTACACATAGCCGTTTTATTTATTCGTCTGGATATTCATCGTGAAAACGAAGCCTGGCGTCGCGTTCACCGCCGCATTCGCGTGGAGTTACCGCACGTTTCGAAGCACATATTGCAAGATATTGGTGTTGGTGACGATTGCCGCCTTGAGTCTGGTTTCGGGTCGACGCCGGCTGAACGTAAAGTCTCTCTCCTGAGGCGAGAATACCAATCTAGATTAGTAACGTAATACTAGCGCTCCACTCTCTCATTCAATGAGTGGGGCGCCATAACCTTCGCTGCAACAAAAGCCTGTCAGAGTTAAATCACATTATGCAAAGTGACATCCGTGGTGATCAATCTCTACGAGACGTCCCCCATTTATCGCTATATCCCATCCCCCGCCGAATGATTAATAATTTTACACAACGAGTATTATGGGCACGGATTAGAGTAGCTGATACCGACTTGTTCCAAGTCACTTAGCACCTCTTCGGTCAGGTTAAGATCGATGCTGGCAATATTGGCTTCCAACTGAGTCAGGTTCGTTGCCCCGATAATATTAGAGGCAACAAAAGGACGCTGATTGACAAAAGCCAATGCCATTTGAGCGGGATCCAATCCGTGCTTGTTGGCAATGTCGACATAGGCTTGTGTTGCGGCCACACCTTGCGGATTGAAATAACGAGAGAAGCGCTCAAATAAGGTGCAGCGGGCACCTTCAGGGCGAGCGCCATGTAAGTATTTACCACTGAGTGTACCGAATGCCAGTGGTGAATAGGCGAGCAGCTCTACCCCTTCATGGTGGCTGATTTCAGATAAGCCGACTTCAAAACTACGGTTCAGCAAGTTATAGGGGTTTTGGATAGTGACGACGCGTGGTAAATCGTGTTTTGCGGCCAGGTTCAGATAAGACATGACTCCCCAAGGCGTTTCATTTGAAAGGCCGATATAGCGGATCTTACCGGCACGGACCAACTCAGCCAGGGCATCAAGGGTGTCAGTCATCGTGACACCGGAATGATCTTCTTTGTATTGATAGTTTAACTGGCCAAAACAGTTAGTTTCACGTTGTGGCCAGTGAAGTTGGTACAGATCGATATAGTCGGTTTGCAACCGGTTCAGGCTGGTTTCTACGGCATTGTGAATATTCCGACGATCAAGTGCCATGTTGTTACGGATATAAGGCAGGCTGCGGGGCCCTGCGACTTTTGTCGCGAGAATGACTTTATCGCGTTTTCCTGAGTGCTTTAGCCAGTTGCCGATGTAAGTTTCCGTCAGTCCCTGAGTCTCAGGCTTCGGCGGTACTGGGTACATCTCTGCAGTATCGATAAAGTTGACGCCGCGCTCGAAGGCAAAATCAAGCTGGTTATGAGCTTCGGCTTCAGTGTTCTGTTCACCAAATGTCATCGTACCCAAGCATATCTTGCTTACTTCCAGCGAAGAGTGGGGGATTTGATGGTATTCCATGAGCCCTCCTTGGACTGTTTGTTATATGTCGAATATATATCAATATGCGAAATTGAGAAGGCAGGTGTTCGAGGATTTGTGACTTCTTGGAGATGCGGTGTCGGGAATGTGACGGTTAACTTGATGATATGCCTATCATGACACATAGTTATAGTCAGGGTTGTCAGTTAAAGAGAGCTACGGAAGGGGCTGTGATGAAACTATCTCAATTGAAACACTGGCTGAAATCGGGGCATGGGGCGATACCTAAATGTATTATAACCAGCTATGCCGGTTGCTCGGACTATTTGATGGAAGTGGAATATAAGCATCAACTGGAGCCGTTAAAAGATGATCACGACGAGATGTTACGTTTTCAGTCGATAGAGCAGATCAAAGAGTTATTACGCCCGTTGGGGATAACGTCTGTCGTGTTGCGAGTAACCGATCCGTATGATGAATTTTCTACTGATGGCCAAGTGTCGCAATGCCGGGAAGATATGCAGATATCTCTGTAATGTATAATATCCCGTTCTGTCAGGGCGAAACGTTGCTGTCAGATATTACAGAATGAAGTAGCGTTCGAGGATTTCTGCGGTAAAGCTGGTTTTCAGATAAAAGCCCCGTGGTAAGGTTTTTATCGGTTGGCCATTGGCGCCATAAGCTTCTGTCAGTGCTTTACTGTTTGCCGCTTTAGGGCGTAATTGCAGGATCTCACCATGCCGGGCCGTGATCTGTTCGACCTGTCCCAGCACTATCATATCCATTAACTCTTCCCAGTCCTGGCGTAAACGCTGATCTTCTTCTGCTGATGGGCTCCAGAGCAGAGGTGATCCAACATGACGATCTGCCAGGGGGATATCTCGTTCACCTTCCACTGGGATCCACAGCACCCGCGCCAGTTTATGGCGAATATGGCTGTTTTCCCAATTCAGGCCGTGTAGCCCGATCAGTGGGGCAACGCAGACAAAGGTCGTTTCAAGCGGCTTGCCGCTATATCCAATTGGGATGGTTTTTAACTCAATACCCAGTTCAGCAAAATCAGGAACAGGTTTGCTGCCGGCCGTCGCACCGAGGTGCCATTCTAGCAGCTGACCGACCCAACCTTTGTCTCGCTTGAGATCGGGTGGGGTGACCATATTGGCCTGCTGGGCCAGATCTTTTAAGGTTAAACCGGCCAGTTCTTCGGCTCGTGCCAGCAGTTCTTGTTCTGATTGAGGAGTTGGGCGCATAACAATTAAGACATATAAAAAGTGAGAGGCTGGTTTGTAAGGGATCAAATGACGTCATCTGACATATATCATCGTTGATCATAGTAAGGCCGGATCAACGCAAGTCACAGTATTTTATCACAGCGGTACTGAGGAGTCTGCTGGCTAGCTTCTCAGCCTTGCCTGGCCCCTAAAGTGGTCAATATATGTTCGATCCTTCTGCGTTAGGATTAAATATGGCGGGAAAGAGTACAATTGATGCTGTGTAATGTTTTGATTTATATCGTTATTTCACCTAACGCACGGCCATCGCTAATGAGCAATAGAGGGGGGTGTTTTTGTTATTCAGAATCAATGCGAGGATCTTTCACAAAGATATCCACAGGATGTTTGGGTAAATAATTTAATACCTGCTTGGCTGGTTAAATACACAGGGGTGTGTCGGTTATTTAGGCGGTTTATTTACCCGTTTTTTGGCTGTTGATGATTTTGAGTGTGGATAAATTCGATATTGGTGGATCTTTAACCGATCCTGTTGTTGTGACAATTATGGTCTCAAAAATTAATTTTTATTAATAATATTATCTTTTTATGTTGTTGATTTTTAACTTTTAAATTGTTCTGTCTTTGAGGGGTAAAGCATTTTGCTAAGATTGCCAAATTGTTGAAACAGGCGTTTATCTAAGCTTCTTCACAAATCTATCCACAGAAAGAGTGAATAAATGTGGGGTAGGTCTCACTTGTCTGTTTATAAATTGGTCTAAGCAAAAAAGTTATCCCAAAATTGGGTGCTAGGTAGTAAAAAACGGTTATTAATTAGAATGTTTGTTTACCCCTCCCCACGATCTGTGAAAAAATCACTGTTAATAGATATTTATACTTGAGGTCGTCCAGTGATAGATGGCGATGGATACCGTCCTAATGTTGGGATAGTTATCTGTAATAGCCACGGCCAGGTCTTCTGGGCTCGACGATATGGACAACATTCTTGGCAATTTCCACAAGGTGGCATCGATGAAGGGGAAACCCCGGAACAAGCCATGTACCGAGAATTGTATGAGGAAGTGGGACTTACCAAAAAAGATGTCAGGATTTTAGCTTCTAGCCGTCATTGGCTACGTTATAAGCTACCTAAGCGTCTTGTCCGGTGGGACTCCAAACCTGTTTGTATCGGGCAAAAACAGAAATGGTTTTTGCTCAGCCTGGAATGCGATGAGTCAAAGGTTAATATGCAGCGAGGCAACACGCCTGAATTTGATGGTTGGCGTTGGGTCAGTTACTGGTACCCAGTTCGTCAGGTTGTGTCTTTTAAGCGTGACGTATACCGCCGTGCCTTAAAAGAATTCGCCGCAATGGCGATGCCGTTCAAAGAGCGGAAGGTAAAGCGTAAAGGCAAGCGAGGGTAAATTAGGATCAATCCTTAATCCGTTTGGAATAGCAGATAAGGCAAATTATGCTGACACAGCTAAGAGAAATCGTAGAGAAAGTCGCCAGCGCTCAAAATTTGATTGAAGCGCTCGATCTGCTTGTAGTCAGCACATGTCAGGCGATGAAGACAGATTGTTGTTCTATTTACATCGCTGATGACAAACAACAGAAATACACATTAATGGCAAGCCAAGGGCTGAATAAGCCCCGTCATCAGGTCGGATTACGGTTTGATGAAGGGCTGGTGGGGCTGGTTGGCCGCCGCGCCGAGCCGATCAATGTGGCTGATGCCCGTACCCATCCTCATTTCAAACACCTTCCCGGAACCGGGGAAGAATTATTTGGTTCTTTTTTTGGTACACCCATTATTCATCAGCGTAAGGTACTCGGTGTGTTGGTTATCCAGCAGCGCCAGCGACGTGAATTTGATGAAAGCGAAGAATCTTTCATGGTAACGCTGGCTGCTCAGCTGGCGGTCATTCTGGCTCATGCAAAAGCGCAAGGTATGTGGCCTGATCAGCATGATGGTCTGCATCTTGTCGGTTCAGCCGCGTCTTCCGGCGTCGCGGTGGCAACAGCCTGGTGGGATGATAATCAGTTGCAGCTGGAGCAAGTTTTGCCCGCCTCTTGCCTCGATATTGAAGCCGAGCAAGAGCGCCTGAGCATTGCAATTGAGCTGGCGAGTGCGGAGTTTCGCCGTTTACGAAAGCGATTTGACAGCGATCTTCATAAAGAAACGTTAGCGATCTTTGATCTGTTCAGCCACCTGTTAAACGATCCCATGTTGCGTAAAGATCTGTTTGCCAAAGTGTCGGCAGGGGATCAGGCCGAGTGGGCAATTCGCCAGGTGGTAGAAGCGTATTCAGCGCGTTTTGCCAATATGAAAGATGAGTATCTGAAAGAACGAGCTCGGGATCTTCGTGAATTGGGCCAGCGCCTGCTCTTTTTCCTTCATTATGACGATGTCACCGAACAGCAGTGGGATGAGCCCATCGTCTTGCTTACCCGCGAGCTGACTGCAGCGATGTTAGCGACTATTCCGCCGGGCAAATTGGCGGCCGTCGTGGCACAGGAAGGGGCGGCAAACTCCCATGCTGCTATTCTATCGCGGGCATTAGGTATACCTGCGCTCATGGGGGTCGATTTTATCCCGGAGATGGTCCACAACCGCCAGGTTGTCGTTGATGGCTATCGTGGTGATCTGCTGGTGACGCCTAGTCCTCATGTGCTGGCAGAATACCGCCGTTTGCTTAAAGAAGAAAATGAGCTGACTAAAATCGTGGAAGGGGAGCTGGGCAAAGCTGCTTACACCAAAGATAACCAGCGAATTTATATCCACCTGAATGCCGGACTCAGCGCTGATACCAGCATTGCCGTCAATAAAGGGGTCGATGGTGTCGGGCTCTACCGTACTGAAGTGCCGTTTCTGCTGCAACGCAGCTTTCCTTCTGAAGAAGAGCAAACCTCACAGTATCGGGCCATTTTAGCCACTTATCCGGATCAGTCGGTGGTGATGCGTACCCTCGATATCGGCGGTGATAAACCGCTGCCTTATTTATCGATAGAAGAAGACAATCCGTTTTTAGGTTGGCGTGGCATCCGATTTACTCTTGATCATCCAGAGATTTTTTTGATCCAGGTACGTGCCATGTTAAAAGCCAGTATGGGGCTGGATAACATGGATATTTTGCTGCCAATGATCTCCGGGATTGCAGAATTGGATGAGGCCAAGGGCCTGATTGAACGTGCGTATTGCGAAGTGGCTGCATACGCTGAAGAACAAGGTGTTGAGCTTAAACGTCCGCGGCTTGGCATCATGATTGAGGTGCCTTCTATTTTGTATCAGTTACCGGCATTAAAAGGCCGGGTTGATTTTATTTCGGTTGGCAGTAATGATCTTACCCAGTATTTACTCGCGGTTGATCGGAACAATGCAAGGGTCGCGAATATTTACGATTCATTGCACCCTGCCGTTTTAAATGCGTTAAAACACATTATCGATACCGGAAATCAACTGAAGATCCCCGTCAGCGTCTGTGGTGAGTTGGCGGGCGATCCTATCGGGGCTTTATTACTTGTCGGTATGGGTTATCGTTCATTGAGTATGAATACCCGTAATGTTGCCAAGATCAAATACATCTTACGGCATATTACGGTGGCTGAAATGCAACAGCTGGCGCAGTTTGCATTGACGGCGGCATTAGCAGATGATGTGCGTAACAAAACAACGGTTTTTGTGGAAGAACGCGGTTTAGGTGGCTTTATCAGAGCCGGTAAGTAGTAGGTAGTCGGATGTTAGAAAGCACGTTATGGCTGTTTGCCATGTGTCTGGTGTTAGGAAGTGGAGTCGGGCTGTTAGCCGGATTATTGGGGATCGGCGGAGGACTGGTCGTCGTACCTGCGCTGGTGTGGCTACTGCCCGAAGCGGGGATTGATAGCAGTTTAGTCATGCATATCGCGCTGGCCACGTCGCTGGCCAGTATTGTATTAACGTCGGGTGCTTCTGCACGTAACCATATCAAACTGGGTAATGTAGATTTTTCGATTGTAAAAAGCATGGCACCCGGGGTGGTGTTAGGCGGCTTAAGCGGCAGCGTCATCGCTGAGCTCGTACCTACTGAGCTGTTACCTAAGATCTTTTCTGCTATCGTGTTGCTACTGGCAGTACAAATGCTGGTATCAATGCGAATGACCCGCCACCGCCCTTTACCCGGTTCGGTGGCCTGTGCCTGTAGTGGCGGAATGATTGGCGTTGTTTCCAGCCTGGCGGGGATTGGTGGCGGCTCGTTAACGGTGCCATATTTAAGTTGGCACGGGGTAGAAATGCGGCGTGCTATCGGTAGCGCTTCACTATCCGGTGCTATTATCGCGGTTTCAGGTATGATCGGTTTTATTGCCGCTGGTGTCGGGGATGAAAGCTTACCGGCAATGAGCATTGGTTATGTTTATCTGCCTGCCCTGATAGGGATAGTGTCGACTTCAATGCTGACAACACGTTATGGTGCGGCGTTAGTGAGTCGTTTGCCGACGATGACATTAAAGAAATTTTTTGCGGTTTTTCTGCTCTTTATTGGTAGCAAAATGTTTTTGGGATAAGCGATGACGGGATGGATAGAGAGTCGAGTATTGACTCGCAACCTTCACCCGACATACAAGTATGAATATGAGAATGTATAATGAGCCAAAGCTTCTTAACTTTTCCAAATATTGACCCGATCTTAATTGAAATAGGTCCTCTTGCGATTCGCTGGTACGGCCTGATGTACCTGCTTGGCTTTGTTTTTGCGATGTGGCTGGCTAATCGTCGAGCGAGTAAGCCGAACAGTGGCTGGACCCATGAACAGGTCAGCGATCTGTTGTTCGCCGGCTTCCTGGGGGTAGTGTTAGGTGGCCGCATTGGCTACGTGTTGTTCTACAACTTCGATCTGTTTTTAGATAATCCGCTCTATCTGTTTAAAGTCTGGACCGGTGGTATGTCGTTCCATGGCGGATTACTCGGTGTGATCACTGCCATGTTCTGGTACGGCCATAAAAACGGCCGCACTTTCTTCTCGGTCGCGGATTTTATCGCACCGCTGGTGCCATTTGGTTTAGGCGTTGGCCGGTTAGGTAACTTTATCAATGGTGAGCTATGGGGACGAGTCAGCGATGTGCCCTGGGCGATGGTCTTCCCTACCGGCGGTCCGTTGCCTCGTCACCCGTCACAGCTTTACGAGTTCTTCTTAGAGGGGCTGGTACTATTGCTGATCTTGAACATATTCATTCGTAAGCCGCGTCCGGCCGGCGCGGTGTCGGGCTTGTTCCTGACCGGGTACGGCAGCTTCCGCTTTATTGTCGAGTATTTCCGTGAGCCGGATGCACACCTGGGCTTGTTTAGCGGCTGGATCAGTATGGGGCAGATCCTTTCTCTGCCAATGGTGATTGGTGGCTTGCTGATGATGCTATGGGCGTATAAAGCCCAGCCTAAAGGCAAAGCGGCGTAGGCTTAAGTACGATTAATATGTGAATGCATAAAGGCAGTATCGAAAGATGCTGCTTTTTTTTGATTCTGGTAAAATCGCCGCCATCAGGCACAAGTGTAACTTGTCGCCGCGGGATCTAGTTAAATTAGCGAGTAGGACGATGAAACAGTATTTAGACCTCTGTCAGCGGATCGTTGACGACGGTGTTTGGATTGAGAACAAGCGAACGGGCAAGCGATGCCTTACCGTCGTCAATGCCGATTTAACCTATGATGTGGCAAACAACCAGTTCCCACTCATCACGACGCGTAAGAGCTTCTGGAAAGCGGCGATTGCTGAATTACTCGGTTATATCCGCGGTTTTGATAATGCGGCGGATTTCCGTGCTCTGGGTACCAAGACCTGGGATATGAATGCCAATGATAATGAAGCATGGTTAAACAACCCGCACCGCAAAGGCCAGGATGACATGGGCCGAGTGTATGGGGTACAGGGACGGAGCTGGCAGAAGCCGGATGGTTCGACAATCGATCAGCTGCGCAAGATTGTTGATGATCTGAGCCAGGGGATAGATGACCGCGGTGAAATTCTGACGTTCTATAACCCGGGTGAATTTGATATGGGGTGCCTGCGTCCCTGTATGCACACGCATACCTTTTCCCTGCTGGGTGATACATTGTACCTGACAAGTTATCAGCGTTCGTGTGACGTACCGCTGGGGCTGAATTTTAATCAGATCCAGGTCTATACACTACTGGCGCTGATGGCGCAGATCACGGGCAAGAAACCCGGTCAGGCTTATCATAAGATCATCAATGCCCACATCTATGAAGATCAGCTGGAGCTGATGCGTGATGTACAGCTTAAACGTGAGCCGTTTGAGTCACCGCAGCTGATTATCAATCCGGAGATTAAGAGCCTGGAAGATCTGGAAACCTGGGTAACGATGGATGATTTTGAAGTGATCGGTTATGAGCACCATGAACCGATCAAATATCCATTCTCTGTTTAATTGATTGTACTGACTCAATAAAACAAAAAGCCCCGCGTATTTCTCTGTCATTAGAGAATACGAGGGGCTTTTTTTGTCTGTATTGATCTATATATGTTGGCTGGCTAGTTGTAGCTGATTAAACCGTGAACGCGAGGATAGAGCTCGGAATTACAACAAAGACGAGGCCAAGGTAACCCGCTACTGCTACTTTACTTTTTGTTGCGAGATCGCCCAGGAAGAATGCACCTTTTAGCGGTAGTTCACGCAATACCGGAATACCATAGATTAGCAGTGTTGCCAGGACATTGAATGTCAGGTGAACCAGGGCAATCTGCAGGGCAAATACGGCGAATTCACCAGATATTGCGGTTGCCGCCAATAGCGCCGTGATACACGTACCAATGTTTGCGCCTAGGGTGAATGGGTAGACATCACGTACTTTAAGGACACCGGTACCCACGAGCGGCACCATCAGGCTGGTGGTTGTTGATGATGATTGAACCAGAATCGTCACAATAGTACCTGATGCGATACCGTGTAGCGGACCACGGCCAATTGCGCTTTTTAAGATGTCACGCGCACGGCCAACCATCAGGCTACGCATTAGCTTACCCATTGCGCTGATTGCGATGAAGATAAGTGCAATACCGATAAAGATAAGTACCACGCCGCCCATATTGCCAAATGTTTCCAGTGGACCTTTAACAATTTCAACGACAGGTTTTGTCAGAGGTTTCATGAAGTTCATCCCCTTCATGCTCATATCGCCCGCTTCCAGCATTGGCGAAACTAACCATGAAGAGATTTTATCTAACAGGCCGAACATCATTTCTAATGGCAGGAAGATAGAAACCGCCAGAATGTTAAAGAAGTCGTGTACGGTTGCACTGGCAAATGCACGACGGAACTCTGTTTTACAGCGAGCATGACCTAAGCTGACGAGAGTGTTAGTCAGGGTCGTACCGATATTGGCACCCATTACCATCGGAATCGCCGTTTCTACCGGCAGGCCACCAGCCACAAGGCCAACAATGATAGACGTCACAGTACTGGACGATTGAATCAGCGATGTCGCCACCAGGCCAATCATCAGGCCAGCTACAGGGTGGGATGCAAATTCAAATAAGGTTTTAGCTTGTTCACCTACAGACCATTTAAAGCCGCTGCTGACCATAGAGACAGCAACGAGCAGTACATAAAGCATGAACGCCAGGTTTGCCCAGCGGACCCAGCGCATAGAGCTGTTTATTGGTTCAGCAGTCGTGGCTTGGGTAGTCATAATCATTTCTCCATGACAATAGTATGTCGTTTGGGTGTCATTTTATTGAAATCTGAGGCGATGGTAGATGGCGAATATTTCAGAAATATGACACTGACTGTCATAAAGAGATTTTGTGCCTATTCTGTGATTAGCCGCTAGGAGATTAACTCTGGTAGGTATTATTGTGGTTGATGTTAATCTGTTGTTTTATTGAGATTTTTGTTATTTAGTTGGATTCGGTGCTGCAAGTATGAGGTCCGCGACTACCAATAAAAAAGAGTAAAAATTTTCAGCCATTATGAATTTTTCAGTAAAACCGCGGGCAATTATTTTGCTCTATAAATTTATAACGCGGATATTGCTTGGTTATGTCGATAATAACTCGGTTTTACCGAGCTGTTTGCACTAAACAAACGATTTTCGGTCATACTTGAGGGCGATTAAACTAGTTTCATTAGTATTTAGTCATGTTTGTTATGTTAAGGAGTGGCGGTCAATGACCGATACTATTCGTAAGTTTCTTAAATTAGAGTCAGCTGGCGGTATCATTTTGATTATTGCTGCCATGGTTGCAATGCTGATTGCTAACTCTCCGCTACAAGATCTTTATAGCGGTACACTGCACTCATATATCGCGGGTCTATCCGTTGAGCATTGGATTAATGACGGTTTGATGGCCATCTTCTTCATGCTGATTGGACTGGAAGTAAAACGTGAGCTGATTGAAGGGGCATTGAACACCAAAGAGAAAGCGATCTTCCCGGCTGTTGCCGCTGTGGGAGGCATGCTTGCTCCAGCATTAGTGTATGTTGCTTTTAACTTTGCCGATCCGGTAGCGATACAGGGCTGGGCGATCCCAGCTGCGACTGATATTGCATTTGCTCTTGGGGTAATGGCGTTGCTAGGTAACCGTGTGCCGGTTAGCTTAAAAGTCTTCTTGTTAGCTCTGGCAATTATCGATGACTTAGGCGTTATCGTGATCATTGCGCTGTTCTATAGCTCTGATCTGTCAACCATAGCGCTGGCGGTTGCTTTTGCTGCAACCACAACCTTGTTCGTCATGAATGCGAAGAACGTCACTAAAATCTCCTTGTACCTCATTGTAGGCGCCGTACTGTGGTTCAGCGTATTGAAGTCGGGCGTACATGCAACATTAGCGGGTGTGGTACTGGGCTTTGCCATTCCATTAAACGGTAAAGAGGGACACTCGGACAAGCATTCGCCGCTCAAGCACCTGGAGCACGTGTTGCACCCTTATGTCGCTTACTTCATTCTGCCGTTATTTGCTTTTGCCAATGCGGGGATCTCGTTAGAAGGCGTATCACTGGAAAGCATGACATCGATGTTGCCAGTTGGTATCGCGATGGGCTTATTCATCGGTAAGCCGTTAGGCATATTCACCGCAAGCTATATTGCGGTGAAAACCGGCTTAGCAAAACTACCAGATGGTATTGGGTTAAATCATATCTTCGCGGTATCAGTGCTGTGCGGTATCGGTTTTACAATGTCTATCTTTATCTCGTCGTTAGCTTTTGTCGGCGCACCCGCAGAGTTTAACACCTACTCACGTTTGGGGATTTTGCTGGGATCAACGGTGGCAGCTGTGGTGGGTTACTTCTTACTGAGTCGCGCTCTGTCAAAAACAGAGGCATACCAGCCAGAAACGGAGGTATAAATGAAGCGTTATCTTCTAAGTGTTGTGATTCTGGCATCATCATCAGCCTACGCAGGGCACGATTATGACAGTTGTATCGACAATAGTAGTACAGAACTTTGCCAGGCTTACTTAACGGGTTTAAGCCACGGAAAGGCAGCCGCAGATACCACAGCCATGGTTGAGCAGGAAGATCAATTTCGCTCTCGTGCTTTAGAGCAACGGGTAGGAGAGCGTTACCGCAAAACGGTGCAGATGGAGAAAAAATCGGTTCAAATGGCCAATTAACTCCCATTAGCTCTTGTTCTAAACGTGAAAAATATTGAAGACCCCGGATCCTCAGCGTAAGCTGCGGTTCTGGGGTTTTTTATTTATAAGAATGAGACAGAATGTCCCACCTGAATTATAACCACCTTTACTACTTCTGGATGGTCTGCAAGCAAGGTTCAGTGACCAAAGCTGCGGATGCCCTGTTTTTGGCACCACAGACCGTAACGGGGCAGATCCGCACCTTAGAAGAGCGACTAAAAGGTAAGCTGACCAAGCGGGTTGGTCGTAATATCGAGCCGACCGAGCTCGGCCAGCTGGTTTTTAAGTATGCCGATAAGATGTTTGATTTGAGTTACGAGATGCTCGATATCGTTAACTATACCCAGCGCGAGAATCAACTGCTAGAAGTCGGGGTGGCAGATGCACTTTCTAAGCGGCTGGTGAGTAAAGTCTTGCTGGAGGGGATCCCTGACGATGCGCGTATTCATTTACGTTGCTATGAATCGACCCACGAGATGCTGCTAGAGCAGTTGTCACAGCACAAGCTGGATATGATCCTCTCTGATTGTCCGGTAGATTCAGCACAAAGCCCCGGTTTGTATAGTAAAAAGCTGGGAGAGTCGAGCATGAGCTTTTTTTGTTCAGTGCCCGCGAAGCCAGTGAATTTTCCGGCCTGCATCGAAGATTATAAATTGCTGGTACCAGGCAGGCGTACTGCCATGGGGCGAAAGTTGCATCAATGGTTTGATCAGCAAGGGATCACACCAAATATTCTCGGTGAGTTTGATGATGCCGCATTAATGAAAGCATTCGGCTCTTACCATCACTCTATGTTTGTTGCGCCCTCTATTTATGCGGAAGAGATTGAAGAGTCTAATACCATTCGTGAACTGAAACGCGTTGAAGACATTAAAGAAGAATATTATGTCATTTTTGCAGAGCGGATGATTATGCATCCGGCAGTGAAAAAAATCTGCGAGGCTGACTTTCGGCACCTGTTTAAATAATGTTGCAAAAAGGTTGATTAAAATGTTTCTTCTTCTTTCATAGCTAGTAAACCCTATTAAAAACAAGTATATTAGCATTAACTTAAATTAATTGGCAGTGAGAATATGGATCTGCAACAGATGGAGCAAAATGCGCCCGAAGCTGTAGTTTTACTAAAAGCCATGGCCAATGAGCGACGTTTATTCATTCTTTGCTATTTGCTGGAAGGAGAAATGTCGGTGGGGATGATGAGTGAGAAACTAGGCTTAAGCCAGTCTGCATTATCCCAGCATTTGGCGTGGTTAAGGCGAGATGGGCTAGTGGAAACCCGTAAGGAAGCACAAACGGTCTTCTATCGCCTTAAGAGCGATGAAGTCAGGGCGATGATACAGTTACTTCATAATATGTACTGTGGTAAAGACTAGGGCCGTCTGGTGGTTCATGGTTTGTTGAAAGGCTATCGGTATTTTACAGATATAAAAAAACCGGCTAATGCCGGTTTTTTTGTGCTTAATCATAACTCTTAAAATTAAAGAGCTTTGATTTTAGCAGCTAGACGAGCTTTATCACGTGCAGCTTTGTTTTTGTGGATTAGGCCTTTAGTAGCCATACGATCCAAAACAGGTTGCATGTCAGCGAATGCTTTAGTTGCATTCTCTTTCTCGCCAGCTTCAATAGCAGCAATAACTTTTTTGAAGAAAGTGCGCATCATAGAACGGCGGCTAGCGTTGTGCTGGCGGCGTTTTTCTGAAGTGATAGCACGTTTCTTAGCAGATTTGATATTTGCCAAGGGTGTAACTCCCAAATCTTGGTCGGTGACAATTTAAGGCCGAGGACTATGCCTGCTTAACCGAATATTGTCAAATGATTTGTGCAAATATCCGCCTAACCAATCTAGTTGGCACTTGCGGATTAACACGGTTAATATGGCGGCAGATTTTACCAGCATTTAGGTCTGGAAGACACCTTTCTTGGCCATCTTTATGAGGTTTTTTTTGTGAGTAAGCGTCTTTTACGCTCTGGACTGATAGTTAGCACCATGACATTAGTCTCTAGAGTGCTCGGTTTAGTACGAGATGTCGTGGTGGCGAACCTAATGGGGGCAGGGGCTACGGCCGATGTTTTCATCTTTGCCAACAAGATCCCGAACTTTTTACGCCGATTGTTTGCCGAAGGTGCTTTCTCTCAAGCGTTTGTTCCGGTTTTGACAGAATATCATGCTGCAGAAGACAGAGATAAGATCCGTCAGTTGATTGCACGCGCGTCCGGTACCCTTGGCGTGATCGTTACGATAGTGACTCTACTGGGTATTTTGGGCTCGGGTATTGTGACGGCTCTGTTTGGTGCCGGATGGTTTATCGACTGGTTAAATGGCGGCCCGGCGGCACCAAAGTTTGAATTGGCGAGCTTGTTGCTGAAAATCACCTTTCCTTATCTGTGGTTCATCACTTTTGTTGCTTTGTCTGGGGCTATCCTAAACACCCTGGGTAAATTTGCGGTTTCCTCTTTTACGCCTGTGTTCCTGAATGTGGCGATCATTAGCTGTGCCTGGTTTGTCTCACCGAACCTGGATCAACCAGAAATTGGCCTGGCCATCGGGGTTCTGTTAGGCGGTTTAATCCAGTTTTTGTTTCAACTGCCTTTCCTCGCCAAAGCAGGGATGCTGGTAAAACCACAATGGGGCTGGAATGATCCTGGCGTGGTAAAAATCCGTACCCTGATGATCCCGGCGCTGTTTGGGGTGTCAGTCAGTCAAATCAACCTGCTGTTTGATACCTTTATTGCCAGCTTCCTGGCAACGGGGTCGATCAGCTGGCTGTACTATTCTGATCGGTTGCTGGAATTTCCTCTTGGTCTGTTTGGCATTGCGATTGCCACGGTGATTTTGCCGGCCTTGTCACGTAAACATATCGAACAAACCAGCGAGCATTTTGCCCATACCATGGATTGGGGGGTGCGTATGGTGCTGTTGCTCGGTATTCCGGCGATGCTGGGCCTGATGATATTAGCGAAGCCGATGCTGATGGTGTTATTTATGCGTGGCGAGTTTTTGCCTGCGGATGTTGAACAAGCCTCGTTGTCATTGTTGGCTTATGCTTCTGGCCTGCTGAACTTTATGTTGATCAAGGTGCTGGCGCCGGGATATTACGCCCGACAGGATACCAGGACGCCTGTGCGTTACGGCATTATCGCCATGATCACGAATATGGTGTTTAACGCCATCTTTGCTTATTTCTATGGCTATATTGGGCTGGCGATGGCCACCGCGCTGTCAGCGTTAGTCAATGCCGCCTTGCTCTATCGGGGTTTGCACCGTGCAAATGTCTATCAGGTATCGAAAACTACCCTGATGTTTGTACTGCGCTTGGCGCTGGCCGGTGTGATGATGGTTGCAGCCTTGCTATGGATACTCCCGGCGATGGATCAATGGCTGGCTTGGCCATTGAGTTCCCGGGCTCTGTGGCTGACAGGGCTGATTGCGCTGGGGGCGGCAGTTTATCTGGCGACCGTGGTACTGCTGGGTATTCGTCCGCATCACCTTAAAGCGGAGAGTTAACCTGCCCGGAGCCTTGATCTACCATTCCGCCACATATTTGCTTGAATTGAATACCCAGAGGAGCGCTGAATCACGCATCTTGGAGTCGTTTTGGTATACATGGATGGTCAGATAATGATTCATATTGGAATCATGGGCTCAGAGTAGTATATAATCCGTCAGTTTTTCACTCTGCGAAAATTTAAGCGGCGCATGGAATTAATCCGAGGCATACATAATATCAAGCCAGAGCATCACGGCAGCGTGGTGACGATTGGTAATTTTGATGGTGTTCACTTAGGCCATCAGGCGGTGTTGCGTCAGGTATTGGCGAAAGCCCGCGCATTAGGCTGGCCTGCAACGGTGATGAGCTTTGAGCCTCAGCCGCTGGAATTATTTGCGGGTGACAAGGCGCCGGCAAGGCTGACGTGTTTTCGCGATAAATACTTGCAGTTGAAGCAAGTTGGCGTCGAACGTTTGCTTTGTATCAATTTTAATGCCCATTTTGCCAATATGTCGGCGCAAGATTTTGTTCGCCGCTTGTTGGTGGAGCAATTGGGTGTTAAGTTTCTGGTTGTTGGTGATGATTTTCGCTTCGGCAAAGGCCGCAGCGGGGATTTTGCTATGCTGGTAGCAGCCGGAAAAGAATTCGGCTTTACGGTTGTCAGTACTCAGAGTTTTTGCGTATCAGAGCAACGGGTCAGTAGTACGGCAATACGTCAGGCCTTAGTCAGTGATGACTTGCTGCAGGCTGAATCTATGTTAGGCCGTCCGTATAGTATTAGCGGACGTGTGTCTCATGGACGCAAACTCGGCCGCACAATCGGTTTTCCAACAGCAAACGTACCATTGAAACGACGTGTATCTCCGGTGTCTGGAGTCTATGCTGTCGAGGTGTTTGGTGTTGAAGGCGCTCCTATACCTGGAGTTGCCAATGTTGGTCACCGACCAACAGTGAATGGGGTACGCCGGCAACTGGAGGTGTACCTTTTTGATTTCCAATCTGACCTATACGGTCGTCAGATTGAAGTTGTGCTGCGACATAAGCTGCGCGACGAGATAAAATTCGAATCATTCGATGCGCTAAAAGCACAAATCGAGCGTGATGCTCAAACAGCACGGGTGTGGCTGTCTGAGCGTAATAATGTCCAACTTCGCCCAAGTAACGGAATCGAGAATCAATGAGCGACTATAAAGATACCCTGAACCTGCCTGAAACAGGGTTTCCGATGCGAGGCAATCTAGCTCAACGCGAGCCTGCAATGCTTAAGCGTTGGAATGATGAAGATCTCTACGGTGAAATCCGTAAAGCTAAGAAGGGTAAGAAATCCTTCATATTGCACGATGGCCCTCCATACGCCAACGGTGATATTCACATTGGTCACGCGCTGAATAAGATCCTTAAAGACATTATTATTAAGTCAAAGACTCTGTCAGGCTTTGACGCACCATATATTCCGGGTTGGGATTGCCACGGTCTGCCTATCGAATTGATGGTAGAAAAAAAGTGGGGCAAACCCGGCCGTAAATTGACGGCAGCAGAGTTCCGTGAAAAATGTCGTGCCTATGCGGCAGGCCAGGTTGAAGGCCAGAAAGAAAGCTTTATCCGCCTGGGTGTACTGGGTCAGTGGGATAAGCCATACCGCACCATGGATTTTTCAACAGAAGCGAACATCATTCGCTCTCTGGGTAAAATTGCAGATAACAACCACCTGTTGAAAGGTTTCAAACCTGTTCACTGGTGTACCGATTGTGGTTCTGCATTGGCTGAAGCTGAAGTGGAATACCAAGATAAAGTCTCACCTTCTATCGACGTGAAATTCAAAGCCGCAGATGAAGCAGCAACCGTTGCTAAATTTAACTGTGCCGAAGGTCATGAAGGTCAGGGTGATGTGTCTGTCGTTATCTGGACAACAACACCGTGGACACTGCCGGCAAACCGCGCGGTAGCGGTACGTGATGATCTTGAATATGTACTTGTTCAAGTTGAAGGTGATGAACCTCAACGTCTGATCGTTGCAGCAGAGCTGGCAAAAGATGTGATGGATCGTGCGGGTATCGAGCATTTCCACAACCTTGGCTTCTGTAAAGGTGCGGATCTGGAGCTAGTGTGCTTTAACCACCCATTCTACAGCTTTGATGTGCCAGTCGTTCTTGGTGATCACGTTACAACTGAATCAGGTACAGGTTGTGTGCATACAGCACCAGGCCACGGTCAGGAAGATTTCGTAGTTGGCCAAAAATACGGCCTTGAAATAGCAAACCCAGTCGGTAGTAACGGTGTTTACCTGCCTGATACTGAATTGTTTGCCGGTCAGCACGTATTCAAAGCAAACGACGCCGTTGTTGAAACATTAAAAGAGCACGGTGCGTTATTACACCACCATGCTTACGAGCACAGCTACCCGCACTGCTGGCGCCACAAGACACCTATTATCTTCCGTGCTACCCCGCAGTGGTTCATTTCGATGGATAAGGCGGGCCTGCGTGCTAAAGCT
This sequence comes from Photobacterium sagamiensis, assembly GCF_050337085.1. Taxonomy (NCBI): domain Bacteria; kingdom Pseudomonadati; phylum Pseudomonadota; class Gammaproteobacteria; order Vibrionales; family Vibrionaceae; genus Photobacterium; species Photobacterium sagamiensis. The sequence goes on from NZ_JAKJSP010000017.1 coordinate 116,295, forward strand.
CTGGGTGAAATCAAGAGCGTTCAGTGGTTACCTGAGTGGGGCCAAAGCCGTATCGAAGGTATGGTGGAAGGTCGCCCTGAATGGTGTATCTCGCGTCAACGTACCTGGGGCGTGCCTATTGCCCTGTTCGTACACAAAGAAACACAAGAACTTCACCCGAATACTCGCGAACTGATTGAAAAAGTTGCGCAGCTTGTTGAGCAAAAAGGTATTCAGGCGTGGTGGGATCTGGACCCTGCCGAGCTAATGGGTGAAGCGGACGCGGCAAACTACGAAAAAGTACTCGATACGCTTGATGTGTGGTTTGATTCCGGTGTAACTCACTTCTCTGTGGTTGATAGCCGCGAAGAATATAACGGTAACGAAGCGGATCTGTACCTGGAAGGTTCTGATCAACACCGTGGCTGGTTCCAGTCTTCATTGATTTCATCTGTTGCAATGAAAGGCAAAGCCCCATACAAACAAGTACTGACTCATGGTTTTGTTGTTGACGGCCAGGGCCGTAAAATGTCGAAATCAATCGGTAACGTTGTCGCGCCGAAAGATGTAACCAATAAACTGGGTGCAGATATCTTGCGTCTGTGGGTTGCATCAACGGATTACACCGGTGAAGTTGCGGTTTCTGACGAAATCCTGAAGCGCTCTGCTGATGCATACCGTCGTATTCGTAATACTGCACGTTTCTTCCTGGCTAACCTGAGCGGTTTCAATCCTGAAACTGATCTGGTTCCGGCAGAAGAAATGGTGGCTCTTGACCGCTGGGCTGTCGGTCGTGCGATGGCTGCGCAGGAAGAAATCATCAAAGCGTACGATGAGTACAACCTGCACGGTGTTACTCAGCGCCTGATGCAATTCTGCTCTGTTGAGATGGGCTCTTTCTACTTAGACGTTATTAAAGACCGTCAGTACACCGCTAAACAAGGTGGCCACGCACAACGTAGCTGTCAAACTGCGCTTTACTACATCGTAGAAGCACTGGTTCGTTGGATGGCGCCAATCATGTCGTTCACTGCCGATGAAATCTGGAACGAGATGCCAGCTTCTCAAGGTAATGGTGAGCAGCGAGGCAAGTTCGTATTCACCGGTGAGTGGTTCGAAGGTCTGTTCGGTCTTGCTGAAGACGAAAAACTGAACAACGAGTTCTGGGCTGAAATCCAGCAGGTTCGTGGTGCAGTCAACAAACTTCTTGAAGGCGCGCGTAAAGACAAAGTGATCGGTGGTTCGTTACAAGCGGAAATTACGCTGCATGCAAACGAAGCGCTGGCGGCTAAGTTAAATAACTTAGAAGATGAACTGCGTTTTGTATTGTTAACGTCTCAAGCGACGGTTGTTGTTGCCGACAGCAAGCCTGACGATGCACAGGAAACGGATGTTGAAGGTTTGTTCGTGACAGTGAAAGCCTCGGAAGCCGCGAAGTGTGACCGTTGCTGGCACCACGTTGCTGATGTGGGCACCATTGAAGGCCACGAAGAAGTGTGCGGTCGTTGTGTGACTAACATCATCGGCGAAGGTGAAGAGCGTAAGTTTGTCTAATGACTATATCTGCGCCTAAGCAAGGGCCATCACTTAAACAGTCTGGAGTTCGCTGGCTATGGCTGGCGGCTCTGGTGTTCATCCTTGATATTGGCACTAAGCTGTTGGTGATGAATACCATGGACTATGGTTGGCCTAACCGTATCGAGCTGTTGCCATTCTTTAATCTGCTTTATGTGCACAATTATGGTGCGGCATTCAGCTTTTTAAATGATGCTGGTGGTTGGCAGCGCTGGCTGTTTGCGGCGATTGCCTTGGGCGTATGCAGCTTACTGACGTTCTGGATGCGTCGAACTCCGGTAACGAACAAGCTGGCAAACAGCGCTTATGCCTTAATCATTGGTGGTGCGATTGGCAATTTGTTTGATCGCCTTTACCATGGTTATGTGGTCGATTTTCTCGATTTTTATGTGGGCAGCTACCACTGGCCGGCATTTAATATCGCAGATATTGCCATTTGCATTGGTGCAGCACTGATCATTCTTGAAGGCTTTGTTGCTGATAAAAAGAAACAGTAAGTTAGCCACTGAAAATCAGATAAATGTTATAACCCTGAGCGCTGTCCGTTGATACGGACGGCGCTTTGTTGTAAAAAGGGCGTTATAAACGCAGGTTCGAGAGGCGAGTCTCGAAGGCAAAAGCGAGAAGCCTTCGGTGGTGCTACACACTCGCCACTTGGCTTCTAGAAACTCGAGACTAGGATGTTTACATGTCGGTAATTAAGGAAAACAGTGAAGTGCTGATGCACTTTGCGATAAAACTGGAAGATGGCTCGGTAGCTGATTCAACTCAGGCTATGGGGAAACCGGCAAAATTCCGTATGGGTGATGGTAGCCTGACGGAAAATTTTGAGAAATGTTTGGTAGGATTAACCGAGGGCGAAAAAAGTGACTTCGTCCTTGAGCCAGAAGATGCTTTTGGCCACGCTAATCCGGACAATATTCATCACGTGGAGTTAAGTAAGTTTGGTGCCGATGCACCAGCTGAAGTTGGTACTATTATGGCCTTCGCTGGCCCTGATGGTCATGATATTCCAGGAATTATAACTAATGTCGCTGGTGACTCCGTGACCGTCGACTTTAATCATCCTCTTGCGGGACAACGTGTCACTTTTGACGTTGAAGTTGTCAGTATTCAGGATTAAGAGTTGTTAGAAATGAAAATCTTATTAGCAAATCCGCGTGGTTTTTGTGCCGGCGTAGATCGTGCGATCAGTATTGTAGAGCGTGCGCTTGAAATGTATCAACCGCCAATTTATGTGCGTCATGAAGTAGTGCATAACCGCTTTGTGGTTGAAGGGCTGAAACAGCGCGGTGCTATTTTTGTCGAAGAGCTCAGCGAAGTACCTGATGACAATATTGTGATTTTCTCCGCTCATGGCGTCTCTCAGGCGGTACGCAATGAAGCCAAGGCACGTCAGTTAACGGTATTTGATGCAACCTGTCCGCTGGTGACTAAAGTTCATATGGAAGTCGCGCGTGCCAGCCGTCGTAATATGGAAGTGGTGCTGATTGGCCATGCCGGTCATCCGGAGGTTGAAGGCACCATGGGCCAGTATGCGAGTGTTGCCGGCGGGATGTATTTGGTCGAAAAGCCGGAAGATGTTGAAGCGCTGCAGGTCAAAGATCCGAGCAACCTGCATTATGTCAGCCAGACGACACTATCGGTCGATGAAACTGCAGACGTGATCGAAAAATTGCGTGACGTTTTTCCTGAGATCCAGGGGCCGCGTAAAGATGATATCTGCTATGCGACCCAGAATCGTCAAGATGCGGTGCGCGAAATGGCGCAAGATGTTGATGTGATGATCGTGGTGGGTTCGAAAAACTCATCAAACTCAAACCGCCTGCGTGAGCTGGCTGAAAAGCTGGGAACACCAGGTTATCTGACTGACTGTCCTGAAGACGTTCAGCCGGTATGGTTTAATGGCAAGTCGAAAGTCGGTATTACTGCCGGGGCATCAGCGCCTGAAGATTTAGTTAATCAAATCATTGATCGTATTCAGAAGTTGATTGGTGCTGAAGTGGAAGAGCTTACAGGCCGAGAAGAAAATATGTTCTTTGAAGTGCCACGCGAGCTGCAAGTTAAAAACATCTAACCTGTTGCTGAGCAACGGCGGGAGAGTGGTGAAAACGAACCTTCAACTTGCCTTTTACTTCGTGGATTGGATCAGAATTGAAGCCCCAGCATCTAGCTGGGGCTTTTTTTATATCTGCCAACACGCTACATTGAAGCAATACCAGTCAAACAAGTTACAGAACAAGGGAGAAAATACGCAATGGTTAGAATTGCGATTGCTGGCGCGGCAGGACGCATGGGCCGTCAGCTTTTAAAAGCGACACACCTTTCAGAGCAAGCAACGGTTGGTGCTGCCACTGAACGGGCAGAATCAACATTAGTGGGTGTTGATGCCGGTGAACTGGCTGGCGTTGGCCCGATTTCCGTCAAGATTGTTGATAATTTAGTGGCTGCCGCAGATGACTTTGATGTGCTCATCGATTTCACCGCGCCTGTCGTCACACTGGCGAATATTGAATTTTGTCAGCAACATGGCAAAAAAATTGTTATCGGCACAACGGGCTTCAGTGATGAAGAGCGTACCCGGATCGATGAAGCCGCAAAAGATATTTCCATTGTCATGGCGCCTAACTACAGTGTTGGGGTTAACCTGGTGTTTAAGTTATTGGAAAAAGCCGCCAAGGTGATGGGAGATTACACGGATATTGAAATCATTGAAGCACATCACCGTCATAAGGTCGATGCACCTTCCGGTACCGCGATTGGTATGGGGGAGGCCATTGCCGGTGCGATGGGCAATAAACTGAGTGATGTTGCGGTATATGCTCGCGAAGGGATCACGGGTGAGCGTAGCCGAGATGAGATTGGTTTTGCGACAATTCGTGCCGGCGATATTGTGGGTGAACATACCGCCATGTTTGCTGATATTGGTGAACGTGTCGAGATCACGCACAAAGCGACAGATCGTATGACCTTTGCCAACGGTGCCGTTCGTGCTGCGGTATGGCTTGCTGATAATCAGCCGGGCTTCTATACCATGCAAGATGTGCTCGGGCTTGATGATCTTTAAGCTTTAGCGGGCGTGTTGCCCAATTAATGCGGATTATTCCGTGTGGGTATTTAATATTGGTTTTATGCATTACGTTTGTCGTGGTGCATAAAACCTATTTTTCATTTCTCAATTTCCCCTAATCTTCCCGTCAGCTTTAATATTGCTTACTTTTGTGCTTCTCGGCGTGTGTTGGTTGTAATTTTTCCGTCAGGCGCCTATAAATATGGGTAAACACGCCCCGTTTAATCGTTTGCCTGGGTTTTTAACTGCGGTGTATTTTTTCTCGATTGAGGCAAACGATAAAATGGTGTTTTGCATGTAAGGGAGCGCAGTGTTAGTTGTGATATCTTGTGGTTTCCATTGCTTGGTGGGCTTTTTTGTCTGAAACTGATATATTTTAAGCTTATTTCGGGTTGAATATTGACAGTTTGGTTAGCGAACTCTAGACTGCGCGGAATTTGTCAAAATTCAGCTTGACTCGCTTTTTGACTTTGTATGGAATGGGTAGTTGCAAGTTTATCTGTTTTAACTGCATTTTTATTTTTTTTGGAGGTTGTCTTGAGCAAATCTGCGCTGTTAGTCCTTGAAGATGGGACAGTGTTCCGCGGCATATCCATTGGGGCAGATGGTTCGGCCGTTGGTGAAGTTGTTTTTAATACCTCGATGACGGGATATCAGGAAATTCTCACTGACCCCTCTTATTCCCAACAGATTGTAACGCTTACCTATCCCCATATTGGCAATACCGGAACCAATTCCGAAGACGAAGAATCCTCCTCAATCCATGCGCAAGGCCTGGTAATTCGTGATCTTCCACTACTCGCTTCAAACTTCCGTAATGAACTCTCCCTTTCTGATTACCTTAAATCACAAAACATTGTCGGTATTGCTGAGATTGATACCCGTAAGCTAACGCGTATTTTGCGTGAAAAAGGTGCACAGAACGGTTGCATCATGGCAGGCGACAACCTGGATGAAGCATTGGCGTTGGCAAAAGCCAAAGAATTCCCTGGCCTGAAAGGCATGGATTTGGCAAAAGAAGTGACAACGGCTGAAACCTACCAGTGGAAGCAAGGTTCATGGACATTGCTAAACGGTTTACCTGAAGCAAAAGATGACAGCGAGCTGCCATACCATGTTGTGGCTTATGATTTCGGTGCTAAGCGTAACATTTTACGCATGTTAGTTGACCGCGGCTGTCGTCTGACGGTTGTACCGGCGCAAACCTCGGCAGATGAAGTACTGGCGATGAATCCGGATGGTGTATTCCTGTCAAATGGTCCTGGCGACCCGGAACCATGTACCTATGCGATTGAAGCGACAAAAACATTCTTAGATAAAGGCTTGCCTATCTTCGGTATCTGCCTTGGTCACCAAATTCTTGCTCTGGCAAGTGGTGCAAACACGGTGAAAATGAAGTTTGGTCACCACGGTGCCAACCATCCGGTAAAAGATATTGATCGCGATGTTGTGATGATCACCAGCCAGAACCACGGTTTTGCTGCTGATGAAGCAACATTGCCTGACAATCTGCGTGCAACGCATAAATCATTGTTTGATGGTTCACTTCAGGGAATTCATCGCACTGATAAGCCAGCCTTCAGCTTCCAGGGTCACCCTGAAGCAAGTCCGGGTCCACACGATGCAGCACCACTGTTCGATCACTTTATCGAGTTAATTAAGCTTTCTGTTAATGAAACATGCAGCGCCTAAGCCGGAGTAGTAAGAAATGCCAAAACGTACTGACATTAAAAGTGTTCTGATCCTGGGTGCTGGCCCGATTGTTATCGGTCAGGCATGTGAGTTTGACTATTCGGGTGCTCAAGCCTGTAAAGCGCTGCGTGAAGAAGGTTACCGCGTTGTTCTGGTTAACTCGAACCCTGCAACTATTATGACTGATCCGGATATGGCTGATGCCACATACATCGAGCCAATTCACTGGGAAGTTGTACGAAAAATTATTGAAAAAGAACGTCCGGATGCAGTATTGCCAACCATGGGCGGCCAGACAGCACTGAACTGTGCTCTGGATCTTGAAAAGCACGGCGTGCTGAAAGAATTCAATGTTGAAATGATTGGTGCAACGGCTGATGCAATTGATAAAGCTGAAGACCGTTCACGTTTCGACAAGGCAATGAAATCTATCGGTTTAGAGTGTCCTAATGCCGATACAGCGAAAACAATGGAAGAAGCTTACAAAGTCCAAGAGATGGTTGGCTTCCCTTGTATCATTCGTCCATCGTTTACGATGGGTGGTACAGGCGGTGGTATCGCTTATAACAAAGAAGAATTTGAAGAAATCTGTTCACGCGGTCTAGATCTTTCACCGACTAACGAATTGCTTATCGATGAATCGTTAATTGGTTGGAAAGAGTACGAGATGGAAGTCGTTCGTGATAAGAACGACAACTGCATTATCGTATGTGCGATTGAAAACTTCGATGCGATGGGTGTTCACACCGGTGACTCAATCACCGTCGCGCCGGCACAAACGCTAACAGATAAAGAATACCAATTGATGCGTAATGCATCGCTAGCAGTACTGCGCGAAATTGGTGTTGAAACTGGCGGTTCAAACGTCCAGTTTGGTATCAACCCGAAAGATGGCCGTATGGTTATCATCGAGATGAACCCGCGTGTATCGCGCTCTTCGGCACTGGCATCAAAAGCAACAGGTTTCCCGATTGCTAAAATCGCTGCGAAACTGGCGATTGGTTACACCCTTGATGAGTTAATGAACGACATCACGGGCGGTGCAACACCAGCATCATTTGAACCGACTATCGATTATGTTGTAACGAAGATCCCTCGCTTTAACTTTGAAAAGTTTGCTGGTGCTAATGACCGTCTAACGACACAGATGAAATCTGTGGGCGAAGTGATGGCGATTGGTCGTAACCAGCAGGAATCACTGCATAAAGCATTGCGTGGCTTAGAAGTTGGCGCAACAGGCTTTGATGAAATGGTTGACCTAGATGAACCAAATGCCATGAGCAAAATTCGCCATGAACTGAAAGAGCCAGGCGCAGAGCGTATTTGGTACATTGCCGATGCATTCCGTTCAGGTATGTCGGTTGATGGTGTGTTCAACTTAACGAATGTTGACCGTTGGTTCTTGGTGCAAATTGAAGACATCGTTAAAGATGAGCAAAAAGTTAAAGATAACGGCTTTGCGGGTCTAAATGCAGTTGAACTACGTAAGCTAAAGCGTAAAGGTTTCTCTGATGAGCGTTTAGCGAAATTGCTCGGTGTTGCACAGAGTGAAATCCGTAAATTACGTGACCAGCATGACATTCACCCAGTTTACAAGCGCGTTGATACCTGTGCGGCTGAATTCTCTTCTGATACGGCTTACATGTACTCGTCATACGATGAAGAGTGTGAAGCACAGCCAACAGATAAAGATAAGATCATGATTCTGGGCGGTGGTCCTAACCGTATCGGTCAAGGTATTGAATTCGATTACTGTTGTGTTCATGCATCATTAGCATTACGTGAAGATGGTTATGAAACAATCATGGTTAACTGTAACCCTGAAACGGTTTCAACTGACTACGACACATCAGATCGTTTGTACTTTGAACCAGTAACACTGGAAGATGTGCTGGCTATTGTACGTGTTGAAAAGCCCAAAGGTGTCATCGTGCAGTACGGTGGTCAAACACCACTTAAACTGGCTCGTGAACTTGAAGCCGCTGGTGTACCTATCATTGGTACAAGCCCTGATGCTATCGACCGTGCAGAAGACCGTGAACGCTTCCAGCAAGCCGTTGACCGTTTAGGTTTGTTACAGCCAGAAAATGCTACCGTTACCGCTATGGAGCAAGCGGTTGAGAAGTCGAAAGAAATTGGTTTCCCACTGGTTGTTCGTCCATCGTATGTACTTGGTGGTCGTGGGATGGAAATCGTATACGATGAAAGCGACCTGCGTCGTTACTTTAACGAAGCGGTCAGTGTTTCTAACGAATCCCCTGTTCTGCTTGACCGTTTCCTTGATGATGCGGTTGAAGTGGATGTAGATGCGATTTGCGATGGCGAGCGTGTCGTTATCGGCGGGATCATGGAGCACATTGAACAAGCGGGCGTTCACTCCGGTGACTCAGCATGTTCACTTCCTGCTTATACACTGAGCCAGGAAATCCAGGATGTGATGCGTCAACAAGTTGAGAAGCTGGCGTTTGAGCTAGGTGTTCGCGGCTTGATGAATACCCAGTTTGCGGTTAAAGATAACGAAGTTTACCTGATTGAGGTGAACCCGCGTGCAGCGCGTACTGTACCGTTCGTATCGAAAGCAACCGGCGCGCCACTGGCAAAAATTGCAGCACGTGTAATGGCGGGCCAGTCTCTTGAGTCGCAAGGCTTTACCAAAGAGATCATTCCTCCTTACTACTCGGTGAAAGAGGTGGTTCTGCCATTTAACAAGTTCCCTGGTGTTGACCCACTGTTAGGCCCGGAAATGCGCTCTACCGGTGAAGTGATGGGTGTGGGTGATACCTTCGCAGAAGCATTTGCTAAAGCTGAACTGGGTTGTGGTAAAGAATACGAAGATGGCGGCCGCGCGCTTCTGTCTGTGCGCAATAACGATAAGCAACGCGTTGTTGACCTGGCTTCCAAGCTATTGAAGCTGGGTTACCAGTTAGATGCGACTCACGGTACTGCCGTGATCTTAGGCGAAGCAGGGATTAACCCGCGTCTGGTGAACAAGGTACATGAAGGCCGTCCTCATATTCTTGACCGAATCAAGAACAATGAATACAGCTACATTATCAACACAGCGGAAGGCCGTCAGGCGATTGAAGACTCTAAAGTGCTGCGTCGTGGCGCATTGGCTGAAAAAGTGAACTACACCACAACGCTGAATGCTGCATTTGCGACGTGTATGGCTCACACAGCTGATGATCGTAACAAAGTCACTTCAGTGCAAGAGCTTCACGCTCGGATTAATAACGCGTAATGATGTTTCATAACATACTGTCTTAAGGCAAATTGTTAGAAGATTAGAGCCCACCGCAAGGTGGGTTTTTTATGCTTGGTAATAGGTTGAGAGGTATTTCGTGATAGATGGCAGTTTGTATCAACTTTAATCCAGATATACCTTGAAGTGGTAACTGAATTGCGTACAATTATCGCGTCGCAACAAGCGGCAATTTTTTGGAGATTTAAATGAACGATACCGACCATCCTCCGAGTATGAAGGTGGAAAATCAAACCCGTTAACGGTGTCGGTCTCCTATAGTTCCGATCCTGCCCGGGTTCGGAATAACTTGTCCTTATTTGTATATTTTTGTTTATACCCAATCTGACAAATCATTTCTCGATTTTCTTCCAAATTTCTCAATATAGAGTTATGTCAATTAGCTGTAAATGACAGGCTTTTTGCTGCTGTTATTACTCATATTTATTTGAGTGATAACTGAAAGTGATCAGCACGTTTGCTCTGATATGTGACTTAATTCTGATGGTCGTTACCCATGCTGCGTCCGAAGGACGGGCATTGCCAATCGGGAGATTCGCCATGGCGGTAATGAACTGTGCAGCAGAGGCTGCAACTGAAAACTATGGTCAGAGTGATATTCTGGCCGCACGGAATGCTTTTTTAAAATACACCTTTGATGAGCAAGCTAAGTTGTTGGCTGTCATGCCAATTTCTGAAGCGATTGCCGTACTTCATGAATGTCCGCTTCGTCATGTACAGAACCTGCTTGATAGGTTAGATGAAATGGATGAACAAGTGCGTATGCGTCATTTGGCGAGTGGTCTCGGCCTTATCTGTTCTGAGGCAGAGCCCGCCGGACACTACTTGCAAAATAGCGTGATGAGCCATGTGCGAGAGCGTATTGGCTGGATCGTTGGTTTAGCATTGCTGGGCATTGTTTCGGGCTTAATTATCTCTCACTATGAAGACACGTTAAGCCAGTTAGTGTTACTCGCGATCTACATGCCGGTGATTGCTGCCGCCGGTGGTAATACTGGTTCGCAAGCCGCGACCCTAGTAGTCAGGGCGCTCGCGATGGAAGAGATACGCTGTCGGGACTGGCTCGCTGTTTTATGGAAAGAGTTCCGGGTTGCTATTGTTATTGCTGCAGTATTAGCACTCGTGGTTGTCGGTCGGGTAATGATATTTAGCGACAGCACAGTACTGCCAATAGGGATGGATCTAAAACATATCGCCCTGGCGATTGGTATGGCGATATCACTTCAGGTCGTGCTTTCTACCAGTATCGGTGGTGTGCTGCCAATGATAGCGCGAGCCTGTCGGTTAGATCCGGCGGTACTGGTGAGCCCGGTCCTGGCTTCGGTTGTCGATATCACCGGGATGATGATTTATTTCACCACGGTGAACTGGATGCTGGGGTTGGCGTAGAAATAGCGGGAAAAGCGGGACTATGGCCCTGAGGTTCTATGGAGAAGCAGTGTTGAGTTCCTAGGTTCGAGTTTCGAGAAAGAGCCAAAACTTGACTTCTTTTCGAGGCTCGGAGAGGCTGCTTGCAGGACCCCAGGACCCCAGGACCCCAGGACCCAATCATTAACTCGCCCCCCGTCTCTCGCCCCTAGAAACTCTCGTACAGCGCCCGATATAACTCCCGTTCAAACGCCTCTATCGGTGGGGCGGTTTTCGGCGCATCTTCCGCTTTTTCTTCCGGGTGGTAATTAGCCACCATCTGGACAAATAGCAGCTTTTTCCCCGATTTTGTCGTCATAATGCCGGCCAGGTTATAGGTGCCGTACAGCGAGCCACTTTTGGCGGCAATATTCCCTTTCAGTGGCTGGTGGCGAATGCTCTGGCGGTAGCGCAGAGTACCACTTTGGCCACTGACTGGCAGGGTTGTAAGTAGTCCCAGTTGCTTGTCATGTTGGTAAAGGTAAGTAACCACTTCCATCATTTGAGTCGCGGTAAGGCGGTTGTTGCGCGAAAGCCCCGAGCCGTCAACCAGTACCGCCTGGCGTAAATCGATCCCCGCTTTGTCATTTAAGATGGCTTTTATTGCTGCAATACCATTATTGAAGGTGCCCGGTTGATTGAAATAACGGTGGCCGAGGGTTTTGGTCAGGTTATCGGCGATCAGGTTATCTGATTCTTTGACCATAGTGTCGATCAGTATATTTAGCGGTTCTGATGTATGGCGGGCGATGCGTTTACCGCGAGCCTGGTCATCACGCAGTATCTCACCGTTAAAGCGGATCCCGGCTCGTTTCAATTCACTGCGAATAACCGCAGCCGTGTAGTCAACGGTGTTTTGTACCGCGAAGTTAAGCGGCAGGGGCTTGTCACGCTTAGGTAAGCACCCACTTAGCTGGTAACTGTTGCTGTTGTCGGCTGTCAGGGTTAAGTCGCAGTAGCGTGCTTTTTGCTGCTCTTTGCTGACAATCAGTGCATCGCTGCTGACTTTGATTGGTTGATGGGCCGGCACATTAACCCGGGTAAGCTGCCCTTCTTCCTTATTACTGTACAGCGCGCCCTGTACGCAGTTGTGTTCAAGTGAAATGCTGCTGGATGGCGCACTGTAGCAAACCCCGAGAATATCCCATGGCCAGCCCGGGGCACGTTCGTAGCCGCTAAATACCGAACCGTTAAGGATAATATTGCCCCTGATAGGGGATTGTTGGTGTTTTTTCAACTGCGTAAGCAGCATGGCCAGTTGCTGACGGGAAAATGTCGGGTCACCGCTAAACCGTATGATGACATCCTTATCTTTCAGTTCTAAATCCGTGGTAAAGCGGAAATCAGTATCAAGATAAAGTTTGGCTGCCAGTGCGGTGACGAGCTTCTGGGTGCTGGCTGGCGGCTGAAGCTGGTTTTCCCGTTGGGCGTAGACGATGTTGCCCGTTACCGGATCGGCAACTAACAGGGCGGTATCATGACCGGTGGGTAATTGGTTAATAGCTTGCTGAGGGGAAAAGTTTGCCAGTACAGGCAGGCTGAGCAGCAAGCCGAGAAGTAAAGGTAAAAGGCGTAAAGGGAGTGCGCGAAACATCAAGTTAACGGCCATAGAAAAATAATGACTGTATTTTATAGTAAAAAGGCGCCGACCCGAAGATCTGCGCCTTTTTTAGCAAGTTGTGCTTTTAATCCAACCGGGATTAGAAGTCGTAGCGTGCACCCAGTACTAACTCATCAGAAGTCGCAGCACGAGTGATGCCAACTGTTGAATCCTGGTCTAGGTTGTTGAACTTGTAAGACGCGTAAGCGCGGAAGTTCTTGTTGAAGTAGTGAGTTGCGTCAACTGCGATAGAGTCACGTAGATCGGCGTCGTTATTCGTGTCTTCCAGGTAGTTGTATGTCGCGATGAATACAGTTTTACCCATTGTGTAGGCTGCTGCGAATTCGTAACCGCGAGACTCGTCTACGTTTAGGCCGTGTACTTCAGTGTTTTCTGAATCCTGGTATAGACCAGCAACGTAGAAGTCACCGAAGGTGTAAGAAACCGCACCGAATGCCTGCTTACCAGTTTCAGTATTTGCAGAAGCTTGACCTTCTTGCTCGCCGTAGCCAGCACCGAAGCCTAGGCCCATGTCCATTACATACATAGCTGCAACAGAGTAGCCGTCAACATCGTAAGCTTCTTTAGCAGTGTTTTCGTTTTCGCCGTTGAATACGTAGTTAGCTTTAACCGTCAGGTTGTCGCCACCTAGGTCAAAAGAACCTGTGTAGGCAAGGTTGTTGCCGGTACGGTCTGCAACAGCAAGCTTGTTACCCGCTTCGTTACCGTGAAAAGCCATGATATCAGTGAAGTCTGTTAGCATGGCCAGAGAGCCGTCAGTCTTACCGTAAACAACTTTACCGAACTCACCGCCGATACCAGCGTTTAGGTGACGATTGTTTACTTCTTCACCATCTTTGTATTCGCCTTCCCAAAAGCCGATACCGTAGATGTCTTCAGTAATATCTGTTTTACCCGCGATGTTTAGACGTGCACGACTATTGTCAGTTACTTTGTTGTCGCCAGCGTCGTCTTCTGCCATAAGCATACGAGCTTCAATACGACCGCCGATAGCTAGGCTAGATGTTTCATCTGAGTAAACTTCTGCCGCGGTTGCTGCGCCAGAAAGAGTTGCTGCTGCTACTGCTAAAGCAATTAGGTTCTTGTTCATTTGCCGAATCCCTTTTTGAATTTTTTATTGGATGCATTTCAAATCTAAATGCATGCTGTTCTTTTTACTGAACTAATTGAAAAACAGTTAGTAAAAAAAACTGAAAAATACTTTAGAGGTATAAGGCTTGCTAAATGTTGACATAATTTTTATTTTTAAATCAGCTGGTTATGCTTATTGATTAAAGTTCCTTGTCGACTGTTTGCTTTAGCTGTATTTAGACTTTGTTGATATTTTCGTGGTGAGGGAAAATTGTAATATTGAGTTGATTTGTGACTTAAAACACATCTTTACATAGCATTATTATGCTAATGAGGGTAATAGCAGTCTTTAGTAAGAATTCGTTTCTAGGGTGATCTCTTGGTCATCTTTGTTTAAAATGATCTGTAATCCTATTTCACTGCGTTGGTTCAGCTGTGGCTGAGCTGGCTTTTTTTACTCAAAAAGTGGCGAGCGCTTTTTGGGGTACTGAGGTAATAATATTTATGGAAAAGGTTCCAATGACTGTACGTGGCGAAGAAAAGCTGCGTGAAGAGCTCGAGGTATTGATGAAGCGTCGCCCTATTATTTCAAAGGCGATTGGTGAAGCACGTGAGTTGGGTGATTTAAAAGAGAATGCCGAATACCATGCCGCACGTGAAGAACAAGGCATCTGTGAAGCTCAGATCCGTGACATTGAATATAAATTGTCTGTTGCACAGGTCATTGACGTGACGAAAATGAAAAATACGGGCAAAGTCATTTTTGGTGTAACCGTCAATTTGATCGATATCGATACCGAAGAAGAAATCACTTACAACATTGTCGGTGACGATGAGGCGAATATTAAGCAAAATCGCATCTCGGTTAATTCACCCATTGCGCGTGGTTTGATTGGCAAGCTTGAAGGCGATGAAGTATCGATTGTAACGCCGGGCGGGACAAAAGAGTTTGAGATTGAACAAGTTCAATACATCTAGGAGACGTGCTGTTGATTGAATTGTTAATAAGTGTAACAATTCAGCAGTAACTTAGATGTATAAAAGTGAACAATGTCACAAGCTTTAGTGAGCAAAAGAGAAATGTAAAAAAGGCCGCATCGGCGGCCTTTTTTATTTGCGAGGTAGCTCGATTTTGCGCTCTTCGCCTGGACGGTACAGCACCAGTGTTTTACCGATAACCTGTACTTTTTCCGCTTTAGTTTCGCGAATAATTGCGTCTACGATCAATACTCTGGTTTCGCGCTCTTCCGCTGCAACCTTGACCTTGATAAGCTCGTGGTGATTTAGTGCAAGTTCAATTTCGGCTATAACTGCTTCAGTTAAGCCGTTTGCACCCATCAGGACGACAGGTTTCAGGTTGTGAGCAAGGCCTTTCAGGTATTGCTTCTGTTTGGTGCTTAGATTCATTGTGGCTCAATTTTTTATTACAAGGGTTGAAAACGTGTCATTCTAACGCCATCTAGGCTAGAAGACTAATTTGTTTAGTATGTGTGGCTATTCCGCTACAGAAGTATACTTAATAAATACGGCAACTCATTAGGTAAAGCATGAGTAGAAAGAAACAATCAGCCAGCTCTGGTCGCTGGTTGAAAGAACATTTTGATGATAAATATGTTCTGGAGGCGCAAAAAAAGGGCTATCGTTCTCGCGCTATCTTCAAAATTGAAGAAATTCAGAACAAAGATAAATTGCTTAAACCCGGCATGACTGTGGTCGACCTTGGTGCTGCACCTGGTGGTTGGTCACAATATGCGGCAGAGATTGTTGGGGATAGTGGTCAGGTTATTGCTTGTGATATTCTGACGATGGATTCACTGCCAGGGGTGAGCTTCCTGCAAGGTGATTTCCGA
Source organism: Photobacterium sagamiensis (assembly GCF_050337085.1). Taxonomy (NCBI): domain Bacteria; kingdom Pseudomonadati; phylum Pseudomonadota; class Gammaproteobacteria; order Vibrionales; family Vibrionaceae; genus Photobacterium; species Photobacterium sagamiensis. The sequence continues at coordinate 131,822 of NZ_JAKJSP010000017.1, forward strand.
GAAGAAGCTGTGTTAGATGCACTGTTAGAACGTATTCAACCCGATATGGTGGATGTGGTACTTTCGGATATGGCACCTAACATGAGTGGCAATCTTGCATCAGACCAACCTAGAGCAATGTATCTTGTTGAACTAGCATTAGATATGTGTCGACAAGTACTTGCGCCGAATGGCAGCTTTGCGGTAAAAGTTTTCCAAGGGGAAGGCTTTGATCTGTACTTAGCTGAAATTCGAAGCATGTTCAAAGTGGTTAAAATCCGTAAACCAGACTCATCCCGAGATCGCTCTCGTGAGGTCTACATTGTGGCTACAGGTTACAAACTGTAGTACTCTACATTCATCTTTAAGTGATTGCGAGGCTAACACCTTGAGTGACATGGCAAAAAACTTGATTTTGTGGTTGGTTATCGCTGTGGTTCTGATGTCTGTATTTCAGAGCTTCGGTCCCAGTGATAGTGCTGGCCGTCAAGTCGATTATACGACGTTCGTCCGTGAAATCGGTCAGGATCAGATAAGGGAAGCACGATTCAATGAGCGTGAAATCACCGTATTTAAGCGTGACAACACGCGATACGTCACTTACCTACCTGTTTATAACGATCAGAAACTGTTAGACGACCTGATCAACGCTAATGTGAAAGTGTTGGGCACACCACCTGAAGAGCCAAGCATGCTTGCTTCTATCTTCATCTCTTGGTTCCCGATGCTGCTTCTAATTGGTGTCTGGATATTCTTTATGCGCCAAATGCAGGGCGGTGGTGGCAAAGGCGCCATGTCGTTCGGTAAATCGAAAGCGCGTATGATGAGTGAAGACCAGATCAAAACAACCTTCGGCGATGTTGCCGGTTGTGATGAAGCCAAAGAAGACGTTAAAGAGCTGGTTGATTATTTACGTGATCCAAGCCGTTTCCAGAAGCTAGGGGGTAAAATCCCTACCGGTATCTTGCTGGTTGGTCCTCCTGGTACGGGTAAAACGTTATTGGCAAAAGCAATTGCCGGTGAAGCGAAAGTACCGTTCTTTACTATCTCTGGTTCTGACTTTGTTGAAATGTTCGTCGGTGTGGGTGCGTCCCGTGTCCGTGACATGTTTGAGCAAGCGAAGAAATCTGCGCCTTGTATTATCTTTATTGATGAGATCGATGCGGTAGGTCGTCAACGTGGTGCTGGTGTTGGTGGTGGTCATGATGAGCGTGAGCAAACCCTGAACCAGTTGCTGGTTGAAATGGATGGTTTTGAAGGTAACGAAGGTGTCATTGTTATCGCCGCAACCAACCGTCCCGACGTATTGGATCCGGCCCTGCTTCGTCCTGGTCGTTTTGACCGTCAGGTCGTGGTTGGTCTGCCCGATGTTCGTGGTCGTGAGCAGATCCTGAAAGTTCACATGCGTAAAGTTCCATTAGAAAATGATGTAGAACCGGCTCTTATTGCGCGTGGTACTCCGGGATTCTCTGGTGCTGATTTAGCAAACTTAGTTAACGAAGCCGCACTGTTTGCAGCGCGTGGTAACAAGCGTGTAGTTTCAATGGTGGAATTTGAACTGGCGAAAGACAAAATCATGATGGGCGCAGAGCGCAAGTCGATGGTTATGACTGAAGAGCAGAAAGCAGCGACGGCATATCACGAAGCGGGTCACGCGATTATTGGTCGTTTGGTTCCGGATCATGATCCCGTCTATAAAGTATCGATTATTCCTCGTGGTCGTGCGTTGGGTGTTACCATGTACTTGCCTGAGCAAGATCGTGTTAGCCACTCACGCGAATTCCTGGAATCGATGCTTTCAAGCCTTTACGGTGGTCGTCTGGCTGAAGAGTTGATCTACGGTTCAGATAAAGTATCAACGGGTGCCTCAAATGACATTGAGCGTGCAACTGATATTGCCCGTAAAATGGTTACCCAGTGGGGCTTTTCTGAAAAGATGGGGCCGGTACTTTATGCTGAAGATGAAGGTGAAGTATTCCTGGGTCGCTCGGTAACACAGACTAAACATATGTCTGATGATACAGCTCGCGCAATTGACAATGAAGTTCGTGCTCTGATTGACCGCAACTATGAGCGTGCACGTGAAATCCTGTCTCAGAACGTGGATATCATGCATGCAATGAAAGATGCGTTGATGAAGTACGAAACGATCGATGCTGGTCAGATTGATGATCTGATGGCGCGTAAGACAGAGATCCGTGCGCCGAAAGGCTGGGGTGATACTGACGATACGTTAAAAGCATCAACTGACTCAGACGACAGCAAAGCTGACGAGACTCCAGCTGCTGCTGAGAGCACTGAATCAGAACAGCCAAAAGAAGACGATAAGCCACAAGCTTAATTGCCTTTAAAAAGATTAAAACCCTGACTAATGTCGGGGTTTTTTTTATTCAAATTATCATGGAGCAGTGATTCGTGATTTTGACTAGCAAAGAAAAAACACTCGACCTTTCTTATCCACATACCATGGGTATTTTAAATGTTACCCCTGATTCATTTTCGGATGGTGGTCAATTCAACCAATTTGATCATGCATTACGACATGTCGATGCGATGCTTGAAGCGGGTACCAGTATTATTGATATCGGTGGTGAATCGACCCGGCCGGGTGCTTCCGATGTCGTTCTAGCACAAGAACTCGAGCGCGTTGTTCCGGTGATTGAAGCCATTCGACAGCGCTTTGACTGTTGGATTTCAATTGATACCAGTAAAGCTCAAGTCATGACAGAAGCTGTGATGGCGGGCGCTGATTTGATTAATGATGTGCGAGCGTTACAAGATCCTGGTGCATTAGAGGCTGCGGCAAAGGCACATGTGCCTATTTGTTTAATGCATATGCAAGGTCAGCCGCGTACAATGCAAGCTCAGCCGCATTATGATGATCTGATCACAGATGTCAGTGAATTTCTTGCAGAACGTGTGCAAGCGTGCGAAAACGCAGGCATCCGTCGCGAGCAGTTGCTACTTGATCCAGGGTACGGTTTCGGTAAAACCCTCGAATATAATTATCAGTTGTTGGCACATCTCGATAAGTTCCATCAATTTGGCTTACCGCTATTAGTCGGTATGTCACGAAAATCGATGATATTTAAACTGCTAAACAAACAGCCTGCTGAATGTCTTGCCGGAAGCTTAGCGTGTGCCACGATTGCGGCAATGAAAGGCGCGCAGATTATTCGTGTGCACGATGCACTCGAAACGGTTGATGTACTGAAAGTGTGCAAAATGACATTGGAACAAGAAATAATATAATTGTTGCCTGAATGTGATAACAACGATTATTGCTGAAAGGTTGCATAGAAAATCACAATAAATTGCTAGGAGCTAATAATGGCTGAACGTAAGTATTTTGGTACCGATGGTATTCGTGGTTTGGTTGGCGAAGGGCCTATTACGCCGGAGTTTGTGTTGAAACTTGGCTGGGCCGCGGGTCGCGTTTTATCGAAGACAGGCACAAAAAAAGTATTGATTGGTAAAGATACCCGAATATCGGGTTATATGCTGGAATCAGCACTTGAAGCCGGGCTTGCTGCTGCAGGCTTGCAAGCGGCCTTTACCGGCCCGATGCCAACCCCGGCTGTTGCCTACCTGACGCGTACATTCCGTGCCGAAGCGGGCATCGTGATTTCGGCTTCCCATAATCCTTACTACGATAACGGTATTAAATTTTTCTCTTCAGAAGGTACCAAGTTACCTGATGAAGTGGAACTGGCCATTGAAGCTGAGATAGAAAAGCCGCTGACTTGTGTTGAGTCAGCCCAACTCGGTAAAGCGATGCGAATTGTGGATGCGGCGGGCCGTTACATTGAATTTTGTAAAAGTACCTTCCCTCATGATATGAACCTGTCTGGGCTTAATATTGTGGTCGACTGTGCCCATGGTGCCACTTATCACATTGCCCCTAAGGTGCTGCGTGAACTTGGAGCGAATGTGGTTGAAATTGGCTGTGAGCCTAATGGCACCAATATCAATGCTGAAGTAGGTGCAACGGATGTTCGGGCACTGCAAGCGAAAGTACTGGAAGAAAAAGCTGACTTCGGTATTGCGTTAGATGGCGATGGCGACCGTGTGATCATGGTCGATGGCGAAGGGAACAAGGTCGACGGTGATCAGATTGCCTATATTATTGCCCGTGACGCCCTGCGTCGTGGTGAATTGAAAGGCGGTGTGGTTGGTACCCTGATGACGAACCTGGGCATGGAAGTTGCGCTTAAGAACCTGGGTATTCCGTTTGTTCGCTCTAAAGTCGGCGATCGTTATGTGATGGAAGAGCTGAAAAAGCATAACTGGTTGATCGGTGCCGAAAATTCAGGTCATGTTATTTTACTGGATAAAATCACTACCGGTGACGGCATTGTTGCAGGCTTGCAGGTGATGGCATCGATAGTTGACAGCAAGATGACACTGAAAGAGCTGTGTGATGGCATGAAAATGTTCCCTCAGGTACTGGAAAATGTACGTTTTAAAGGGGCTGGTGATCCGTTGAAATCTGAAGCGGTTATCGCAGCGCAAAAAGCGGTTGAAGAGAAATTGGGTGATACCGGACGTGTCTTGTTGCGTAAGTCGGGCACAGAGCCATTAATTCGCGTTATGGTTGAAGGCGAAGACGGCGATTCTGTTAAAGAATATGCATTGGAAATCGCTCAGGCCGTTAAAGATAACTGTTAGTCTGTAATTATTAGATTAAATGGTTACCCTGTTGCCGGTTTTGTTTAAAACTTGTTCAAGTAATTCGCCTTATTAACTATTTGGTGAGATTTTACTTGTCACTGCAGCAAGCATTCGCTAATATTCCCCCGCTCCTAAATTGCGGGAGAACGCTGGCGCTGCTTTAGCAAAGTCGGCACAACCATATGGACATAGGTGGAACCCATGTACGAAATTCTACTTGTGATTTATCTGTTGGCTGCGCTTGGTGTTATTGGCCTGGTTCTGGTTCAGCAAGGTAAAGGCGCAGATATGGGAGCTTCATTTGGGGCTGGCGCTTCTGGAACATTGTTCGGTGCTAGCGGCTCTGGAAATTTCTTAACCCGAATGACAGCAGTTTTTGCGACGATTTTCTTTGTAATTAGTCTGGTTCTTGGCAACATAAGTGCTAAGCAAGCAGCAGAGAAAAGTGGCTGGGAAGAGCTAAGTGCCCCAGCAACGGAGCAAACTGTAGATAAAACTGAGAGCGTTTCTGAAAACAGTGACATTCCTCAGTAAATAAAGATTTAGCCGAGATGGTGAAATTGGTAGACACGCTAGCATGAGGTGCTAGTGCCGCAAGGTGTAGGGGTTCAAGTCCCCTTCTCGGCACCATTATACTGATTACTTGAAAGAGTAACGTCTGAGCGATATAATGCGCTTAGATTCGGACGCGGGGTGGAGCAGTCTGGTAGCTCGTCGGGCTCATAACCCGAAGGTCGTCGGTTCAAATCCGGCCCCCGCAACCACTTTTCCGAAAACAGACTATTCTAAATATAGGTTGTTTGTTTTCTATCACAGCGTGCTGTGATAATCAGGGTCCAGTAATAAAAAACCCCGTAATTCGGGGTTTTTTATTATCTGAAACATGACCATTCAGGTATTTACTGGGCTTTAGGCCCTTTTTTTGTTTCCGGGGGGTTGTCTTGACAGCTTTAGAGACGCAATTAACCGAACTGCTTGACGGATCTGTCAAAGCTTTAGGCTATGAACTGGTAGGTTTGGAATTCATCCGTGCGGGTGAACATTCAACATTACGTGTATTCATTGATCATGAAAATGGCATTAATGTTGATGACTGTTCCGAAGTAAGCCGCCAAATTAGTGCCGTTATGGATGTAGAAGATCCAATCACCGTGGCTTATCACCTGGAGGTGTCTTCCCCTGGTCTTGAGAGGCCACTGTTTAAAGCAGCACATTACCAACAATTTATTGGTCACGAGGTCAGCCTGGTGCTAAAAATGGCGATGGATAATCGTCGTAAGTGGAAAGGTGACATTATTGCCGTTGAAGGTGAGTTAGTCACTCTTAAAGTAGATGGCAATGACGAAACGTTTGCACTGAGCAATATTTCCAAGGCCAACCTGATTCCAAAATTCTAACCGCTAAATTGGGGCATTAGAAATGAACAAAGAAATCTTGGCTGTCGTTGAAGCGGTATCTAATGAGAAAGCTGTTCCTCGTGAGCGTATCTTTGAAGCTCTTGAGATCGCACTTGCAACAGCGACAAAGAAAAAAAGCGAAGCAGAAATTGAAGTTCGCGTTGCGATTGACCGTAAAACGGGCAATTTTGAAACTTTCCGCCGTTGGGTTGCTGTTGAAGAAGTCACACAACCTACGTTAGAAATCACACTTGAAGCAGCACAGTTTGATGATGAAACTATCGAGCTAGGTGGATTTGTAGAAGACGATATCGAATCAGTAACGTTCGACCGTATTACGACACAAACTGCCAAGCAAGTAATCGTACAAAAAGTACGTGAAGCTGAGCGCGAACAAATTGTTGAACAGTTTATTGATAACGAAGGTGAGCTAATCACTGGTATTGTCAAGAAAGTGAATCGTGACGCGGTTATTATCGATTTGGGTAATAATGCTGAAGCTGTTATTCAGCGTGACGATCAGCTACCACGTGAAAACTTCCGTTCGGGCGACCGAGTACGTGGTTTGCTGTATTCTGTTCGCCCTGAAGCGCGCGGTTTCCAGCTATTCATGACACGTTCAAAAGCAGAAATGCTAACGGAACTGTTCCGCATTGAAGTGCCAGAAATTGGCGAAGAGCTGATTGAACTTATGGGTGCGGCGCGTGACCCTGGTTCTCGTGCAAAAATCGCAGTGAAAACTAACGATAAACGTATTGACCCAGTCGGTGCGTGTGTTGGTATGCGTGGTGCGCGTGTTCAGGCCGTGTCTAATGAACTAGGCGGCGAACGTATTGATATCGTGCTTTGGGATGAGAACTCAGCTCAATACGTTATTAATGCTATGGCACCGGCAGAAGTCAGTTCAATCATCGTTGATGAAGACAACCACACGATGGACATTGCTGTTGAGCAGGATAACCTTGCTCAGGCAATTGGTCGTAATGGTCAGAACATCCGCTTGGCCTCTCAGCTAACAGGCTGGGAACTCAACGTGATGACTGTGGAAGATCTGCAGAAAAAGCACCAGAAAGAAGCCCAAGCATCGATTGAAGTGTTTACTAAACACTTGGATATTGATGAAGACTTCGCAACCGTTCTGGTTGAAGAAGGCTTCACTACGCTAGAAGAAATCGCCTACGTACCAGTAAGCGAGCTAAAGGATGTTGAGGGTCTTGATGAAGAGGCTATCGACGAACTTCGTAATCGAGCGAAAGAAGCTCTGACTACTATTGCACTTGCTCAGGAAGAGTCGTTTGAAGGTGTTGAACCTGCTGACGATCTTTTAGGCCTGGATGGTCTTGAGCGTGATATGGCGTTTAAGTTAGCCGCGAAAGGTATTAGCACGCTTGAAGATCTTGCAGATCAGGGTACTGATGACTTGCTCGATATCGAAGAGATGAATGAAGCAAGAGCGGGTGAGTTGATTATGGCCGCTCGTAACATTTGCTGGTTCAGCGACGAAGCGTAACAAAATTAAGCAAGGGAGAAGCAGTATGTCAGAAGTTACAGTTAAAGCATTGGCCGAGGAAGTGGGTACGCCTATCGATCGGTTGCTTCAACAATTTTCAGACGCTGGTATTAGCAAGAAAGCTGAAGATAGTGTAAGCCAGAGCGAGAAGCAGTCACTGTTATCCCATCTGAAAAAAGAGCATGGTGGTGACAGTACTGACGAAGTTCCATCTCGTCTTACTTTGCAGCGTAAAACGCGCAGTACACTGAGTGTTTCTGGTACGGGTGGTAAGAGCAAAAACGTACAAGTTGAGGTGCGCAAAAAGCGCACCTATGTAAAACGCTCGGCTCTTGATGAAGAGAAACGTGCCGCGGAAGAAACTGTTCAACGTGAAGCTCAGGCTCAGCAAGATGCAGAAGAAGCAGCACGTAAAGCAGAAGAGGCACGTTTGGCTGAAGAACAAGCCAAACGTGACGCAGAAGATAAGGCTAAGCGTAACGTCGAGGATAAGACGAAGCGTGAAGCAGAGAATAAGCGTAAAGCCGAAGAGAAGGCTAAGCGCGCCGCCGTTGATGAACAGGCTAAGAGTGAAACTGAGTCACTGCAACATCGCCGGGAAGAGGAAGCCAAGCGTAAAGCCGAAGAAGAAAGTCAGCGTCAGCTAGAAGAGGCCCGCAAAATGGCAGAAGTTAATGAAAAAGACTGGTCGAAAACTGATCAGAGCACAACCAATATGGAAAAATCAGATTACCACGTAACGACGTCTACTCATGCCCGTGCCGCGGAAGATGAGCAAGACCGTAAAGAAGAAGTTACTGGTACTCGTCGTAAGAAAAAACCTGCAGCTAAAAAAGCTGATGATCGTGGCCCTAAAGGTCGTGGTGGTCGTAACCAACGCGGTCGCGGTGGTAAGAAGAAACCACAGGTTAATGCGCCGACATCAATGCAACACGGTTTTGATAAATCAGCAACCGTTGCTAAGTCTGATGTTGTCATTGGCGAAACCATTGTTGTTTCTGAACTGGCAAACAAAATGTCAGTAAAAGCGACTGAAATCATCAAAGCAATGATGAAGATGGGCGCTATGGTTACCATTAATCAGGTAATTGACCAGGAAACTGCACAGCTGGTTGCTGAAGAAATGGGTCACAAAGTTATTCTTCGTAAAGAGAATGAACTAGAAGAAGCGATACTGTCTGACCGTGATGACACGACTGTCGTTGAATCTCGTGCACCTGTTGTTACTATCATGGGTCACGTTGACCACGGTAAAACGTCAACACTGGATTACATTCGTAAAGCACACGTTGCATCAGGCGAAGCCGGTGGTATTACCCAGCACATCGGTGCATACCACGTTGAAATCGGTAACGGTATGATCACTTTCCTTGATACTCCAGGACACGCAGCGTTTACTGCTATGCGTGCCCGTGGTGCTCAAGCGACAGATATCGTTGTACTTGTTGTTGCGGCAGATGATGGCGTGATGCCACAGACAGTTGAAGCTATCCAGCACGCGAAAGCGGCCGGTGTACCTCTGATTGTTGCTGTGAACAAGATCGATAAAGAAGGCGCAAACCCAGACAACGTTAAGAACGAGCTGGCTCAGTACAATATTATCCCTGAAGAGTGGGGCGGTGAGAACATGTTTGTTCACATCTCTGCTAAGCAAGGTACCAACATTGACGGCCTGCTAGAAGCTATTTTGCTTCAGTCTGAAATTCTTGAACTGAAAGCAGTGAAAGAAGGCATGGCAAGCGGTGTTGTTGTTGAATCTCGTCTTGATAAAGGCCGTGGTCCGGTTGCAACTGTTCTGGTTCAGTCTGGTACTTTACGTAAGGGCGATATCGTTCTTTGTGGCCTGGAGCATGGTCGTGTTCGTGCAATGCGCGACGAAAATGGTCAAGACATCGAGTCAGCTGGTCCTTCTATTCCTGTAGAGATCTTAGGTCTTTCTGGCGTACCGGCATCTGGTGACGAAGCGACTGTTGTTCGTGATGAGCGTAAAGCACGTGAAGTTGCACTTTACCGTCAAGGTAAATTCCGCGATGTTAAATTAGCACGCCAGCAGAAAGCGAAACTTGAAAACATGTTCTCTAACATGACTGCAGGTGACGTTGCTGAACTGAACGTAGTACTAAAAGCTGATGTACAGGGTTCTATCGAGGCGATTGCTGATTCACTAATGAAACTGTCTACTGACGAAGTTAAAGTGAACGTTGTTGGTTCTGGTGTTGGTGGTATTACTGAAACTGATGCGACATTAGCAGCAGCTTCAAACGCTATCCTCCTTGGTTTCAATGTACGTGCTGATGTACCTGCACGTCGTATGATTGATAATGAAAACCTTGACCTGCGTTACTACTCAATCATCTATCAGTTGATTGACGAAGTGAAAGCAGCAATGGGCGGCATGCTGGCACCTGAATTCCGTCAGGAAATCAGGGGTCTTGCAGCTGTACGTGAGGTATTCAAGTCACCTAAGATCGGCGCAATCGCTGGTTGTATGGTAACTGAAGGTCTGATTAAGCGTAACAACCCTATCCGTGTGCTACGTGATAACGTTGTTATTTACGAAGGTGAGCTAGAATCACTACGTCGCTTTAAAGATGATGTCGCCGAAGTTAAGAACGGCTACGAATGTGGTATCGGCGTTAAGAACTACAATGATGTTCGCGTTGGTGACCAGATCGAAGTTTATGAAATCGTTGAAATTCAACGTACCCTTGATTAATAGCCAAGGTCGTTACTTATCTAGGTAAGTAAACAAACAAACCAATGGGGAGCTTCGGCTCCCCATTCTTGCAAGAGAGCCTTTTCTTTAAGAGAGCCCTCTTCTTTAAGAGAGATAGCTAAAATGGCAAAAGAATTCAGCCGCACCCAACGTGTAGCGCAACAGCTACAAAAAGAACTTGCGGTTATCCTTCAGCGTGAGCTTAAAGACCCGCGCATTGGCATGACAACAATTTCAAGCGTCGAAGTATCACGTGATATGTGTTACGCGAAAGTGTTTGTAACATTCTTCACTATCGGCGAACAAACAGCACAAGGCAGCCTAGCTGTTTTACGTGAAATGGCACCGTATATTCGCTCACTTCTTGGTAAGCAAATTCGCCTGCGTGTAACACCTGAACTTACGTTTATCTTCGATGAATCATTAACTGAAGGTATGCGTATTTCAAACTTAGTTTCTAATGCTGTTCGTGATGACGAAGAGCGTCGTGTTGATGAAGACAACACAGAAGAAGGTGAGGATAAGTAATGGCACGTCGTCGTAAGGGTCGTCCAGTCGATGGGGTTATCCTACTCGACAAACCAACCGGACTTAGCTCGAATGATGCGCTGCAGAAAGTAAAGCGTATCTTTTTTGCGCAAAAAGCGGGCCATACTGGAGCGTTGGATCCATTGGCTACCGGTATGCTGCCAATCTGCTTTGGTGAAGCGACCAAGTTTTCTCAGTTTCTTCTAGATTCAGACAAGCGCTACCGTGTGATTGCGAAGCTGGGTGAGCGTACCGATACCTCAGATTCTGACGGCGAAGTGGTGGAAACGCGCGAAGTGAAGGTCGACCGTGGTCAGCTGGAGCGTTGCATCGCCAAGTTCCGCGGAACAACGGATCAAATTCCGTCTATGTACTCGGCACTGAAATACCAGGGCCGTAAACTCTATGAGTACGCCCGTGAAGGGATCGAGGTTCCTCGTGAGTCACGCAAGATCACGGTGTTCTCTGTTGAGCTGCTCCGGTTCGACAACAACGAAGTCGAGATGGAACTGCATGTATCGAAAGGTACCTACATCCGTACTATTGTTGATGATCTGGGGGAAATGCTAGGTTGTGGCGCGCACGTGACTTACCTCCGCCGTACCGGGGTTTCCAACTATCCAATGGAACGTGTTGTGACATTGGAGCAGTTACAGGCCTTGCTTGATCAAGCCAATGATCAGGAAATGTCGCCAAGCGAACTGCTTGATCCGCTATTGCTACCAACCGATAGCGCCGTCCAGGATTTACCTGAGGTGAATATCTTACCGGCGAGTGCGGTTTACGTACTTAACGGTAATCCGGTTAATGCGGGTCGTGTACCTGAAACTGGAACGTTAGTGCGTATTACCGTCGGTGAGCAGCGTGAGTTTATCGGTATTGGTGAAATTGACCAAGACGATATGCTGGCACCAAAGCGTGTGATGGCGAATCAGCAAGCTTAACAGCAGGTTCTAGGTTGCTGGGTCCTAGGGACTAGAAAGAGCTGCCTTGAGCTTTGCGTATTACTAGAGCAGAATATTTGACAAGAATATTCTGCTCTTTTATATCTGCCTGCAGGACCCAGGATCTATTCTCATACCTTGCCCCTAGAAACTCTCTCCTTGTTTTAATATTCCCTTGTAGTCGAGGATAGCTACCCGTATAATTCGCGGCTTGGGTGCCGGCTGAATCAGAGATTGGCGGCACAAATTAAAACATCTAGTATTAGGAAGAGTTATGTCTCTGAATGCAGAAACTAAAGCAGCAATCGTTGCTGACTACGCACAATGTGAAAACGACACTGGTTCACCTGAAGTTCAGGTTGCGCTTTTAACAGCACAAATCAACCACCTTCAAGGTCACTTTGCTGCTCACAAACACGACCACCACAGCCGTCGCGGTCTGCTACGTATGGTTTCTCGCCGTCGTAAGCTTCTAGACTACCTAAAAGGTAAGAGTCTTGACCGTTACCAAGATCTTATCAAGCGTCAAGGCCTACGTCGCTAAGATTGCTTTCGAGAAAGGAGCCTTATGGCTCCTTTCTTTTTATTACAGCCCCAACTTTTCCGAAAGTTAAACTTTACCCTGATTGAGCAGTCGTTCTCCCGACCTAAAGGTCGCGGCTAATGACAGTTTTTTACGATTAAGCCGATATTGGCTATTCAGTAGAGAATTATCATTAGTCGCGATGTGTGAAATCATCGTAAAGTGGGTTTCATCACATGACGCTTTTCCTTGTGTCAGATATACTTAACGACGCAAATAGAAAGCGGATAATATTTAAGGAAATTCACGTGAATCCTATCGTAAAGACTTTCCAGTACGGTAACCACACAGTTACCCTTGAAACTGGTGTTATGGCGCGTCAAGCGACAGCCGCTGTTATGGCTAGCATGGACGATACGTCTGTGTTCGTATCTGTAGTTGGCAAGAAAAAAGCGGTTGAAGGCCAAGACTTCTTCCCGCTAACAGTTAACTACCAAGAGCGTACTTACGCTGCAGGTAAAATCCCAGGTGGTTTCTTCAAGCGTGAAGGTCGTCCTTCTGAAGGCGAAACACTGACTGCACGTCTGATTGACCGTCCAATTCGTCCGCTATTTCCTGATGCATTCAAAAACGAAGTTCAGGTTATTGCGACAGTGGTTTCTGTAAACCCAGACGTAAACCCAGACATGATCACTATGATCGCAACGTCTGCGGCACTGGCGATTTCAGGTCTGCCATTCAATGGTCCTATCGGTGCGGCACGTGTTGGTTACATCAACGATCAGCTAGTTCTTAACCCAAGCAACACTGAGCTTCAAGAAAGCCGTCTAGACCTTGTTATTTCTGGTACTAAAGACGCTGTTCTGATGGTTGAATCAGAAGCTGATCGTCTGTCTGAAGAACAAATGCTGCAAGCTGTTGTTTATGGTCACGACCAGCAGCAAGTTGTTATCGATGCAATCAACGAATTTGCCGCTGAAGTTGCTACTCCTTCTTGGGATTGGGCTGCTCCGGTAGTTAACACCGAACTTAAAGCGCGCGTTGCTGATAAAGCTGAAACTCGCCTTTCTGATGCATACCAGATTACTGAGAAAATGGCGCGTTACGACGAAGTTGGTTCTATTAAGAACGACGTTGTTGAAGCCCTTCTTGCTGAGAGCGAAGAACTTGATGAGCGCGAAATCCGCGGCATGCTAAGTTCTCTAGAGAAGCACGTTGTACGTAGCCGCATCATTGCGGGCAACCCACGTATCGATGGCCGTGAAAAAGACATGGTTCGTGCGCTAGACGTACGTACTGGCGTTCTTCCACGTACTCACGGTTCTTCTTTGTTCACACGTGGTGAAACTCAGGCACTTGTTACTGCAACGCTTGGTACACAACGTGATGCACAAATCATCGACAGCATCATGGGTGAGAAGAAAGATCACTTCCTTCTACACTACAACTTCCCTCCATACTGTGTAGGTGAAACGGGTTTCGTTGGTTCTCCTAAGCGTCGTGAAATCGGCCACGGTAAACTGGCTAAGCGCGGTATTGCTGCAGTAATGCCTTCTGTTGAAGAGTTCCCATACACAGTACGTGTTGTATCGGAAATCACAGAATCTAACGGTTCATCTTCAATGGCTTCTGTATGTGGTACGTCTCTGGCACTTATGGATGCTGGTGTGCCAATCAAAGCGTCTGTTGCGGGTATCGCAATGGGTCTTGTTAAAGAAGGCGACGACTTTGTTGTTCTTTCTGACATCCTTGGTGACGAAGATCACCTGGGTGACATGGACTTTAAAGTTGCGGGTACTGACGACGGTATCACTGCATTGCAGATGGATATCAAAATCGAAGGTATCACTAAAGAGATCATGCAGATCGCTCTGAACCAGGCTAGAGGTGCGCGTAAGCACATCCTGAGCGTGATGGACGATGCAATCGGTACTCACCGTGATGAGATTTCTGAGTTTGCTCCTCGTATCTATACGATGAAGATCAACTCTGACAAGATCAAAGACGTTATCGGTAAAGGTGGTGCAGTTATTCGTGCACTAACTGAAGAAACTGGCACAACGATCGAAATCGAAGATGACGGTACAATCAAGATTGCCGCGACTGAAGGTACTGCAGCGAAAGAAGCAATTCGCCGCATCGAAGAAATCACTGCTGACGTTGAAGTTGGTCGCATCTATACTGGTAAAGTAATGCGTGTGGTTGACTTTGGTGCATTCGTTTCTGTTATCGGTGCCAAAGAAGGTCTGGTTCATATTTCTCAAATCTCTCAGGAGCGTGTTGAGAAAGTGTCAGATCACCTAGAGCTAGGCCAAGAAGTTAAGGTTAAAGTTCTGGAAATTGACCGTCAGGGCCGTATCCGCCTAAGCATGAAAGAAGCACAAGCTGAGCAAAATCCTGCGCCAGCTCAAGACGAGCAGCCACAAGGCTAAGTCTTTCTTCTTAAAGCATGTTATAAAGGGGCTAATAAGCCCCTTTTTTTATAGTAACAATTCAGAACACTGTAATATTACCCAATAGTTTTTATCGAACGTGCTAATTTATAACTATAAACCCCGCGCTTTCTTTTGCTCTTGAACGATATAACGGTGACTGAACAGCGACAGAAAGAGATGAACGGTTTTTGTATGTCAGGGAGAACGGCATTGATAGCAAACAGGTTAAAGCTCGCATGTTTTGCGGCGATGATGATATTAACGGGCTGTACAGCATCATCTCAATCGAATTGGACTCATCCACCGATGGCAGTGCCACTTCAGCCAACGATTCAGCAACAAATTCAGTTAGCGCGTATTGATCAGCTATTAAAGCGCAATGATCTGGATAAAGCGACCGTCGCGCAAATGTATTATGAACGTGGCTTGCTGAATGACAGTCTGGGCCTGCGTGATTTGGCTCGCCTGGATTTTAATCAGTCGTTATCACTGAAAGCGAACCAGCCGGATGTGTTCAATATTCTGGGGGTGTATTTTACGCAGAGTGCCCACTTCGATGCGGCATATGAAGCCTTTGATTCGACCCTTGAGCTCAATGTTCAGCACCCTTTTGCTCAGCGTAATCGCGGTATTGCCCTGTATTATGGGGGGCGACTGGATCTGGCGCATGAAGATCTCCTTGCTCATTACCAGCAGGATCTGAATGATCCTTATCGGGTGATCTGGTTATATATACTGGACCGGGAACGCACACCTGAAGCGGCGATTGATAAGTTAAAACTGCGTTTTGATGCGAGTGACAAAGAAAGTTGGGGCTGGCAGATTGTGAGTTTGTACCTGGGTGAAATCACCGAATCCCAATTCTTAGCGCAAATAGCCGGAGAAAGCGAAAATAATGATCAGCTGGCAGAGCGCTTAACCGAAGGTTATTTCTACCTCGCCAAGGCTTATGAGCTGCAAGGTGATTACCCTGCCGCTATCATGCTGTATAAATTAACGCTGGCAGGCAATGTTTACGAGTTTGTCGAACATCGTTTTGCCTTGCTTGAGCTTAGCCGGGTGAGGTCACTGTATGAAGCGCAAAACGGATCGCCAGAAGCAGAATAATTCCTGATCAGAAACTTGCTAAAGAAAAAGCCGCGATGTTCGCGGCTTTTGTGTCTTTATACTAATAGGTACAACTCGGTCAGTTCGGTTATTCGATGTTCAGGCCAGCCAGGTTATGCCAGTAACCATTACAATGGTGGCCATTCTCCAGCGGATGGCGGATCGTACTTCCTTCATTGCTCCGGAACGTATCGACTAGCCCTAAGGTATCGATACCGAGCGGGCTTAAACGCACCACATCAACTAGCTCTTGCATCCCTTTCAGATCATTGATCAGGTTATAGCAGTAGCCTGATTGGGTCTGAATACCATTTAGGGTGAATACTTTTTGTGTTTCCTGGCTGTTGACGGTAATACCATTAGGGTACTTAACGCAGCACGTTTCGCATTCATCTTTTGCTTTGTCTTCAGCTCGGGCTGTAAAGCAGCGGGCTGAATAGGCTAATGGCAGGTAGCCATAGCTGAACACTTCAGTCTCAAACTGGCCGCGGATCCCCAATTTTTCGCAATCAGTCATGACGTTTTGCAGCCATTCGCGAGACAATTCTACCGGCATGCACCAGCGCACCATGCCTTTTTTCAAGAACAGGTTCAGGGTCTGGGCGTTGTAACAGTTCACCGCCGGGCCAACGACAAAAGGAATACCTTTTTCGTGTGCGAGCTGAATGGCTGAAACATCGTTGGCTTCAACGATGAAGTCACCATTATCAATGTACTTTTTCATCACATTGACTTCGCTTGGTGCCTCCAGCAGCGCCATAGTCGACAACACGACTTGTTTACCGGTTGCTGATATATCTTTAGCGATTTCAAACCAGTGTGCTGGTTTCATTTCACGGCGCTTAGAGCAGACGGTTTCACCTAAATAGATGATATCGGTATTAGCATTTTTGGCTTGCTGATAAAACGCCTCGACATCTGTTTTTGGCCAGAAATAAAGCAGAGGACCCAGAGAGTATTTCATTATTGGCTCCTTTTATTGCCATTTGCGGTGATAAGCACCAAGAGTCGTTTGTTTACCTTCAGAGACATTGCCCAGGCATGCATTCCAAGCGGGATCGACGCTATAGCCTTCAGGGTTTGCCAGGTAACGGTCAATGGCGGCACGCCACGTTTTAGTCACCTGCTCTACATAAGCGGGACTACGCTGGCGACCTTCGATTTTGACTGACGCTATATTGGCTGCAAACAGTTCTGGCAATATTTCTAAGGTATTCAAGCTGGTTGGCTCTTCCAAAGCGTGATAGCGCTTACTCTCACCATCGATGCTGACATCAAAACGGCCTTTGCAGAGGGTTGGATAACCGGCATTTTCGCCTTCTTTGTAGCGGTCAATTAACACGTCATTAAGGCGTGATTCCAGCCCGTCAGAGGTTTCTAGCCAGCGAACATATTTAGCTGGCGAGCAGGCTCCCACCGTGTTCGGTGATTCACCCGTCATGTACGATGACAGGTAGCAGCGTCCTTCCGACATAATGCACAGGCTGCCAAAGGCAAACACTTCGAGTTGCATATCGGTATTACGGGCCAACTGTTTAACCTGGTGAATCGATAATACGCGCGGCAGAACCACACGTTTTACATTAAAGTTCTGCTTATAGAAATCAATGGCTGCGGTGTTGGTTGCAGACGCCTGCACAGATAAATGCAGCTCCAGATCCGGGTATTTTGTCGCGGCGTACTCCAGCACGGCAATATCGGCAACAATTAACGCATCAACACCCATTGCGGCGGCATTATCGACAGCCTGGCTCCAGCGGTTGAAACCGTCAGGGTGAGCAAAAGTATTCAGAGCAACATGCAACTTGCGGTTGTGATCTTTGACATACTGCACGGCTTTTTCGAGTTTACGGCCTGTGAAGTTAAGACCTGCAAAATGGCGGGCGTTAGTGTCATCTTTAAAGCCGATGTACACCGCATCTGCGCCGTTATCAATGGCAGTCTTCAGCGCTGGAAGGTTACCAGCGGGGCAAAGTAGCTCCATATTATTTTTATCTACCAGTGTAGGAATAAAAGTATTGGAGCAAATAGTAGGGGGCTTGTTGCCCCCTTGTTTTGACATTGGGCAGGTTTTGTTGATTTAGGATGATTTTTTTTGAAGTATATCTCATTAATCTTTTCGGCGGCTGTTCTTAACCAAAATCGCTTCCAGTTCGTTTTTCGGTAACGGACGATAGAAGTGGAAACCCTGGATATAGTCACAGTTCAGGTTCGACAATAGCGTTGCCTGCTGATGGGTTTCAACCCCTTCGGCGACAATGCTCATGTTGAGAGCCTTACCCAGATTGATGATGTTCTCTATCAGGGTGACCTGTTTCGGTACGCTATCGATATCATTGATAAAAGCACGGTCGATTTTGAGTTCATCTAACGGGAATCGAGCCAGATAAGAGAGCGAGGAATAACCGGTACCAAAATCATCAATAGAGAGTGCGAACCCGAGCTTCTTTATCCCATTGAGCATCTGGATGGTGTGCTCACCATCGCTCATTACCGCACTTTCTGTTAGCTCGAAGGTAATATCATTGGCATTGACGCCAATACTTTTTTGCAGCTTCTCAACAAAGGTAATTAAGTTAGGGTTACCAAACTGCTGTGGTGATAAGTTGATTGCGACCCGACCCGGTAAGATCCCTTGCTGTTTCCAGCGGCGTACCGTCGTAAATACCTCTCGCATAACCACCCGGCCGACCTGTTCAATCAAGCCGGAGCGTTCAGCAACCGGAATGAACTGGGCTGGGCTGATATAGCCTTCAACCGGATGCTTCCAGCGCACCAGAGCTTCCGCGCCGTCGATAGCAAAATCCCGGGCATTGACTTTCGGCTGATACCAAACCTCTAATTTATTGTTTTGTAGTGCTTTTTGTAATTCAATTTCCAGCCATAAACGCATTCGCGCTTCTTTATTCATGGCTTCGCTGAACTTGACTAAGCGGTTTCGTCCCCGGTTCTTTGCCTCATACATTGCCGTATCAGCATTTTGCAGCAAAATTCGGGCATCATTGCCATTGCCGGGAGAGGTGACCATGCCGATAGAGCAGGCAAGGTGTTTACTGAAATGGTGAAGGTCAAACGGCTGGTTAACCAACGCGATGATCTGTTCAGAAATTAAATCACCGGTACGGTCATGTTCAGGATCCGGTATTAAAACACCGAACTCATCACCGCCCAAGTGGCCGAGAATGGCATTTTCCGGTAATAAACGACGCAGGCGCTGGGAGATTTCTTGCAGCACCCGGTCACCAATGTGATGGCCTAATGAGTCATTGATATTTTTGAAGTTATCAAGATCCATATACAGCATCACCAAAGGCGTTTCATTGGCAATCAGCTGCTCTAACCGCCGGCTGAAACCATGGCGATTATAGAGACCGGTCAGTGGATCGGTATGAACCAGATGTTCGATCTGACCTTGCTGAACGACGTGTTCAGAAGCGTCTTTCAGCATGACTATAGTAGCAGGTGAGCCAAGCAAGGTGATGTCAGAGGTCGAGACCAGTAGAGGACGTTCGCTGCAGCAGCGAGGGCTGGTATGGCATTTACGCGGTTCACTTTTGGGTTGCTGGTGTAACTGTTCACCTAAAATACGCTGGCTATGGCTGTCAACCAGCAGGCGGCCGAGCTCTTCACCTAATAATTCCTTTGATGATTCAAACCCCAACAAGTTTGCTGCGGCCTCGTTAGCGGTAATAACGGTATTGCTTTCGATAATACAGATGCCATCAGAGATCAGCTCGTTAAGCTGGTACAGCTGATTTTCGAGTTCTTCTAAGGTATTGACCAGTATCTGTCGTTCAGAGGTGTCGGCTGAGTGCAGAACAATATGCTGAATATCGTCTGCGTGATTACGCAGAGGAGAAAGGCTGAAGTGCAGGCTGGTGTCATGACGGTTATCGTCTAAGACCACTTCGCCCTCGACTGACTCACCACTGAATGCGCGCTCATAGTATGGGCGTAACGAGTTATAGAAGGCCTGACCAAGGATCTCTTTATCATTGCGTCCGACCAGCTCGTCACGCCGAAGGCCGCTGACTTCACAATAGCGATTATTTACCACAAGGTAGTTATGATCTTGGTCTAGCACTGCAAACAGAAACGGACTGTTGTCTGTGAGCAGAGGGAACCAGTAATTGAGTTGCTCTGTCGGCATTGAAGCACCGTATTCCGTATGCAGGTTAAGTGTAAATATTCACCTGAACACTATTTCTTCCAATATACGCCTCGAAAGGGTTTATTTATCTTTATAAACCCGGCGCTTTCTCTTTGTTTTTGGACGAAATAGCCACAAGTTGAACAGCTATAGAATTGTGACGATTGAATTCGGTTGTTGTAATCCAGCCGTCGTGCTCTGTAATATAACCCGTGAGCAAGGCATAATTCCAAACTTTGCGTCGAGAGGAACGTTTTTTTTGACTCAAGGCATAAAATCGCCTCCCCAGCTTGCCATACAATCAGGTATTAAATGCGATGATGATAGGAAAAGACCAACAGTGATAGCCCAACTTCGAAAGCACATGGTTCAACACGGTCCAGCTTTACTGCGTATTCCAGCAAAACTGACGCCATTTACTATTCAGAAGAAAATGATGTTAGAAGGCTTAACGTTGGTTTTCAAAGAAGCACTTGAAGATGGTGATTTTGAATTTCTTGATGAGCGCTGGTTGAAAGTTGAAGTCAGAGATCTGGGGCTGCACTGGTATATCAGTTATCAGGATGACAAGCTGGTTGTATCGGATCAGGTAGAGCAGGAAGATGTAAGCTTCAGTGGTGAGTGTAATGACTTAGTGCTGATAGCTGCACGCAAAGAAGATCCGGATACTTTGTTTTTCCAACGTCGTCTTCGTGTTGAAGGAGATACCGAACTGGGACTGGAAGTGAAAAACCTGATGGATAGCATTGATCTGGATTCATTGCCGGCCCCTCTTAATTATTTATTGCAGCAATCAGCAGATTTCATCCAGAAAGGGATGCAGGACGCGAATACTGATAAAGAGGTTATTAATGCTCATTAGAACCGAAGCGCCAGCAGACATTCTTCCTATAGACCGGTTGCTTAAAGATGTATTCGATACTGAAGCCGAAGCGAAACTGGTGATGAAGCTACGGGAAAACAGCTGTCGGACTTTGTCGCTGGTGGCTTGCAGCGATGAAGGGGAAGTGATTGGTCACCTGTTCTTCAGCCCTGTAACGGTTGAAGGACAGGATGACCGCTGGCAAGGTTTGGCACCACTGGCCGTAAAATCTGAGTATCAGCGTCAGGGGATAGGTAAAGCCCTGATGGAAGAAGCGAAAGACATTCTGATTGAGTTTGATTATCCGGTTATTGTTGTACTTGGTCACAGTGATTACTACCCGCAAGTGGGATTTGAAAAAGCGGCGGATCACGGATTACGGTGTAGCTGGCCGGTACCGGAAGAGGCTTTCATGGTGCTTGAGTTGATACCTGATACATTAGCCGGTAAAGCCGGCGTCGTTGAGTATTGCCAGGAATTCTCTGAACTGTAATCTCTGAATGGTCATGCCAATACGTATAGTATATTCTCGGCAAAGACATGACTTAGAAATACCACCTGCGGGTGGTATTTTTGTACCGATGGAAAGGTAATTGGTATTAAGGTAGGATTGCCGCCCAAGGTGGTTTAATGCCAATTGGTATAACACAATTTACGACGGGAATTGAATGAAACAGCGTGATATTCAGGTATTGCAGGAAATGGGGCTAACCTATTGGCAGGTGCGAAAACCTGAGCTTTTTCCTGAGATGATAATACCGGTTATTGATCTACCCGAAAGTTGCAAATTGCTGTTCATTACCCCTGACGAACTGGATGAACACGATGGCTGGTTGTTTGGCCGCATTCTGAGCAGCATGAAGCTGACACCAGAGCAGGCCTTGACTTTACCACTTGAAGCATTGGAGCAAGTGGGAGAGCACCATTTAGTCTGGTGTTGGTTTGCTGGCTGCCAGGGTGTACACCCCGCAGGTTGCCAGGTACTGACATCTTGTTCGTTGAAAGCGATGCACTCTAACCCGGCGACTAAAAAAGCCTTATGGCAGCAGATTTGTTCATATGACACATAAAATTGTACCTCTCGAACCACAGCACCATGATGATGTCTGGCGCATTGAACAGGCGGCTCACGCCTTTCCATGGGCTGAATCGTTAATTCGTAACGCCCCCAATAAAATTGCAGCCAACTTTGTCTTGCTGGCCGATGCTAAGGTGATTGGTTATTGCTTTGGTCAGAATGTGGCAGGTGAAGCCACTTTATTGAATATTGCCATTGATCCGGCCTGTCAGGGCAAGGGTTATGGAAAGGTATTGCTAGAAGGTTTTATCGAGGCGTTACAAGCGCGTAATGCCGAAGAAATCTGGCTTGAAGTTCGCGCCAGCAATACCCGCGCCTACCAATTATATGAAGCCATCGGTTTTAATGAAATCAATCGCCGTGTTGGTTATTACCCTGCTGATAACGGGCGTGAAGATGCGCTGATCATGACTTATATGATTTTCTAAAAGACGATCTTTTGAAGTATTGTTTTCAAAAAAAGCGCCGAAAGGCGCTTTTTGTTTATGGTCTAGAATCTAGAATCTAGAATCTAGAATCTAGAGACTAGAGACTAGAGACTAGAGACTAGAGACTAGAGACTCGAATCGAGAGACTAGAACCTAAAGCTCGACACCGTCGGCTGTAAGACTAGCTATATTCCTGTTCTACCTCAGTAATATCGACGGGAGGGGCGATGAACCCCTGATATGCACAAGTGTTGAGCGTAGCGGCATAATCAACTTGTTCTCTGGTCTGAATGCCTGTCAGGATGATATTGATCTCCATCCCTCTTGCAATATTGATCAGGGCCCGGCATAACTCGTTTTTATGATGGTTATCCTTGGTTCTGGCAAAAGACTGATCGAGCTTCACATAGCTTGGGCGCAACGACTGCAGGTAGTCCATCGAGCTTAGCTGGCGGCCAAAGTGGTCGATCCCCCATTCGGCACCGGTAGCCTTGAATATTTCACTCAGGTGTTCACAAGCTTGCTGATTGGCATAAATTGCCGACTCAGGCAGCTCAAAGAGTAGTTTATTCGTATACGGTGAATCAGCGAGATAGCTGGCCAGCCAATCCCGGAAGTCAGGATCGGTAATACTGTGCGTCGTCAGGTTGATTGCTACCGGGGTCTGGCTCTGCTTTAGAATGCCATTTTGATGCAGGGACTTGATTAAACACCGATCTAAGGCCGCGCCTAGCGCCAGCATTTCAATATAGGGCATGAAGTGTCTGGCAGGTATACGTTGCTGGTCATGTTTTAGCTGGCAGAAAATTTCCTGGTGAATGATGGTGCCATCATGGTGGTAATGTACCGGTTGCCAGCGAAAGCTGAATTGCTGGTGGCTAAGTGCACTACTTAACATGTCACGCCACTGCTCTTTAGAGAAAAGCAGTTGTTGCTGATTTTCGAACCAATGGTAAACCGTGTTGCCTTGCACCGCTTGCTGTAGCGCATTATCGGCTTGAGCCAGCAGCTCAGAGGCTGAATTTTGATTGCTGCGTTCACTGATGCCAATGGCAAAACCGTGGTTTGGCTGATAACCCGCTTTACTGATTTCCTGGTTGATCGTTTGGATCAGTACATGCAGCTGTTTTTGGAGTTGCTGGTGATCCTGTTCGGTTAACAAGAAAGCAAACTCATAGTCGGCTATCCGGGCGACGACTGTATATGATTCATGGTTTAGCTTTTGTTTAAGTGTCTGTGACAACAAGTGAATGGTGTCATCTCTTATCTGGAAACCAAGCTGATTATGCAACTGATGCAACCAATCGAATTTAGCCAGTAAAATGGCCCCCGTTCCCGGTTCGTCCACCCAGCTGTTGATACGATCAATGAAGTATTGGCGGTTGGGTAGGGCTGAAACCTTATCAATAAGGTTATTTTCCCGTAAGGTGATGACCTCTTCATTGAGGATAAGAAAGTTCTGTTGGAGCTGCTTCGACATATTATTGATGCCGATAACAACGGGGCGAAGTTCCTGTATTTTTGGTACCGGTAAAGGTGCATCAAACTGATGTTGAGCAATTTGATGGGTATGAGATGCGATGGCATTGAGAGGACGCAGCAGACGGCTTAAAGTAAATCGGGCGAGTAGAGCGATCAAAATAAATAAGCCGCAGAATATGATCAGGCTATTTCTGACGATTTCCCATAGCTGAGTGTTTGCAACATCAGCTTGAGTCACCATTTTTAGTTCAGCCAGATCCATCCAACCGGAGCGGATCATGGTTGTTTCTTCAGGAGCGGAGAAGAGGTTCAAACCGATAAACCAAGCCGGGGCCTCAGCCTTTTCATCGGTGCGTTTCCAGCTTTGTTGGTGGCCGTCAACCACCCAGGTTAAAGTGATTTCCTGATAGCTGCCTTTTGTAAATAAAGCCTGGAGCAGTGTTTCAACGCGATCTGAATCCCCCGCCTCTAAGGCTGGTTCCAGGGTAACCGCTAAGGTTTGGCTGGTATTGTTAAGCTCAGAGTCCATTTGGTGCGCTAAAAGCTCTCGGATCTCTGTAAATTGTATATAGCCGATACTGGTAACAACTAACAGAAAAAGCCCCAGAAGCAGAGAGTAAAACTGTTTAAAAATAGACATATAAAACAAGGTTCCAAGTTCAGAATTGTATGCCGTATTTTTCGGATACATTCGATACCAGCATGATTAATCATAAGGCTTTGGTATTAATGACAAAAAATGGCTGTAATGGCCAAGTATGACTTTTGTCATTGGCAGGCCGCTTTATCAGCAAGCCCGCATAAGTCGACGCTTTACTGTTAAGGCTGTTGATCTACCGTATAGATATGCCATCTCATTTCTGTCGCCTTATTGCTTCCGGTGACTTCCGCAATCACTCTGCGGTTTCGCTGGTGGGCAATTTCACTGTCGCTGGGATCGATGGGGCGAGTGAACCCGTAGCCGACCGCTTTCACCCGTTCGCCATCAATATCGAATTCTGTAACAAGTGCTTCTGCAATGGCATCAGCCCGTTGCTGAGAAAGAGTCATGTTTTTCTCATGAGATCCAATCTTACTGCAGTGCCCTTCAATGGTAACCTGAGTATCCGGGTAGCTACGCATGAACTTTGCCAGTATATCGATTTGTCCGTAGAAACGAGGTGAAATATAAGATGAGTTATTGGCAAACAAAATATTCAGTTCACGGCGCTCAGCGATCGACCTGACTTTGCCGCAGCCGTCATTATTTACCTGGGCACCATGAAAGGTTTCTGCGCACATTTCTCTGGCTTTGATCACCCCGTCACGATCGAGATCTTGCAAGTCATGAACCTGCTTGGTCGAGGTATCCATCGCGATAATGTCGTTATTGGCACATCCGGCAAGCAGCAGTGCAGCGATGACTGCAAGACAGCGGTTTATTTGCTTAGCCCCGTTCATTTACGCACCCCGCCTTCATATTGATCTTCACCGAGCCAGGTATCAGGTGTGGTGATCCGAAGTGCACCGAGTAGCTGACCGGTCGCATTAAGGATCCGGTACTGGGCCGTGATTTCATCGAATTCGGCGCTAAGGTAATCTTTACGGGCTTCAAATAACTCATTTTCTGAATCAAGTAAGTCAAGCAACGTTCGTTGGCCAATCTTAAATTGTTGGGTATAAGCTTGTTGCGTTTCTTTCGCTGCAACGACATGTTCCCGGAGGTATAGCTTTTGTTCATTAACAAACGTTCGGGCATTCCAAGCCAGGGTGGTACCCTCAACAATATCTCGATAGGCACGCTGACGCAGTTCAGTGGCTTCCCCCTGTTTATAAGAGGCTTCTCTGTCTCTGGCCTGATCTTTCCCCCCTGAAAACAGGTTATATCTCAGCCTTACCATGGCCTGTAATTCATTGCTTTCACCACCGACATCTGAGGTTATGCCGCTGCCATCTACTCCATCCACGTTTTCATCCCAGTTCCCGGAGAGTTCAAGGCTGACTTGCGGGTAATAGTTCGATTTCGCCGACTTGCGCTCATATTTTGCTGCTTGAATATCACTATTAGTCGCTTTCAGGGTTGGATGATCTTCTTGCGCCCATTTAAGTGCTTCATCCAGGCTGGCTGGTATCATCTCTGCGTCCGGAACGGGCAAAATCACATCATCGGGCACACGGTTGACGACTTTCTGGTACTGGCTTCTGGTATCAAACAGGTTGTTTTTTGCAGCGACCAGGTTCGACTTCGCCCGGGCTAAGCGCCCTTTTATTTGTGAAAGATCCGCGGTTGAACCCAATCCTGATTCGGTTTTTTCTTTGATTCGTTCGTAAATTTCCTGGTGGTTAACCAGGTTTTTTTCCGACAGCTTAACAACTTCCTGAGCCTGCATGTAATTGAGGTAGACTTTGCTCACTTCTAGCGCGGTGTCTTCAGCCGTGCTGAATAACGTCCATTGCTCTGAGCTGGCTTCGTTACTATAACGGCTGACTTCACTGCTGGTAAAAAAGCCATCAAACAGAATTTGTTTCAGGCTGATACCCAATTCACGACGGTCAAGATCAATCTTGTCATCATCATCAGAGGTTTGTGCCTGGCGGCGGGTTGAAGGGCTGTCTGTCTGCTCCCAGCCATAACCTGCCGTGAGATCAACCGTTGGTAAGTAACCTGTAAATGCTTGGTTAACTTGCTCTTCACGACCTTTGAAGCGGTTAAAAGCTTGCCGAATTTCCGGGTGGGTATCTAACGTATACGCGACTGCCTGCTCCAGAGTATGAGCGAGTGCTGAAGCCGGTAACAGCACAGATGCCACGGCCAGAGCTGCCATGCTTTTTCTTAGCGACTGGCGAACATGGTGTATCATTTATTTGTCTCCATTATCATTATTATTTAGCGCTCTCTTAGCGCTGTGTCCCTAGCTCTTAATAGCGGATTGAGAATATACTCAAGCACCGTGCGTTTTCCCGTGATGATGTCGACCGAGGTTAACATGCCCGGAATAATCGGCATTGGCGTGCCATCTTTTTTGACTAAATTTGAAACTTCAGTACGAATGCGCACCAGATAAAAGCTGTTGCCTTCTTCATCTTGAGTGGTATCGGCACTAATGTGTTCGACGGTGCCGTCAAGACCGCCATAGCGGGTGAAGTCATAAGCGGTCACTTTGACCATGGCGGGTAAACCGGGGTGAAGAAATGCGATATCTTTCGGCGCAATCTTCGCTTCGATAAGCAGTTGGTCTTCGGTTGGCACTATCTCGATAATATCGACACCAGGTTGTACCACACCGCCTAACGTATTGATGTGTATGGTTTTGATCGTACCATTTACCGGTGAGGTTATCACCGCTTTATCGACTTTATCCTGAGCACCGACCTGGGCTTCTGTCAGGCGAGCCAGACGGCTATCAAGCTCATTCATTTCGGCCCGCGCTTCCTTGTTATAGGTCAATACCGCTTCTCGACGTTTCAGAATGCTTTCATCAGATGCCGCTTTGACCTTTGGCTTCATCAGGTAAAGTGATGATAACTCACCTCTTATGTCGTTGACCTGACGCTCAAGCTTGAGCAAGTCGACTTCTGAAACGATGCCTTTTTTAGCGAGCGGGCGAGTCATATCCAATTCGCGGGTGATAAGCTGCAGACTGCTTTTTAAGGTTTTTATCTTGGATGTCAGCTCCTGGCTTTCCTGTTGTTTTTGCAGGATTTGTCTGGCCAGAATTTCTAACTGGTTGATCAGGCCGTCA
Source organism: Photobacterium sagamiensis (assembly GCF_050337085.1). Taxonomy (NCBI): domain Bacteria; kingdom Pseudomonadati; phylum Pseudomonadota; class Gammaproteobacteria; order Vibrionales; family Vibrionaceae; genus Photobacterium; species Photobacterium sagamiensis. The sequence goes on from NZ_JAKJSP010000017.1 coordinate 159,354, forward strand.
AGGCGTCCGGTATATTCGGCTTGCTGGCGTGCCAGTATTTTGGGTTCGCCTTTGGTGAGATCGGCCGGAAAAATCAGCGGCTGGGGGATCACCCTGACTTGCTGGCGCCACTTTGTTGCCCGTGATGAGATCTCGATACTGGCGAGTTCATGCTGAAGGCGAATGATATTGGCTCGCAAGCTATTTTCTTCCTCTTCCTGCTGGGCAAGATCGGAGCGAAAGCGGGTGTCATCGATACGTGCTAATGGTTGATCCTGGCTGACCATCATGCCTTCTTTGACATACATGGCTTGCAATATCCCGCCATCGAGGCTCTGAATGACCTGGATCTGCGAGGAGGGGATCACTTTACCGCCACCGCGGGTGACCAGATCCAGCTGGGCAAAGAATGACCAGACCAGAAATGAGACTACCATCGCCGCAATCGCTCTGATTAACAAGCGGTGGCGCAATGGCGAATCGATCATCATGGCACTGTAGACGTCATCCGTCATGTCCAGCTCAGCAGACATTAATGACTTACTCATTGCTACCTCCGGTACTCACACCGGCACTGAGCTTTTTCAGCACCTCATCCCTTTTACCATTGAGTAATATCTGTCCTCGTTCAAGAACAACAATACGATCAACCAATTTCAACAGAGACATTTTATGGGTGATCAAGATGAGGGTGCGGTCGCGGCCTGCTCTGTCCATGGCATGGATGAACTGTTTTTCGGCATAGGCATCCATACTGGCGGTCGGTTCATCCATCAGCAGGATAGGGGGATCGTTCAAAATAGCGCGAGCCAGTGCCACTGACTGACGTTGGCCCCGCGACAGGGCTTCCCCTCTCTCCCCAACCTGTTTATCAAGCCCTTCAGAATCTTGCGCGGTAAACAGCGCCACACCGGATAATTGAACCGCACGGATCAGCTGATGCTCGGTGACCTGACGGGTGCCAAACATGATGTTGTCACGAATGGTACCGTGAAACAGGGTGATATCTTGCGGCAGATAACCAATATTACGGCGCAAATCGGCAGGGTGGATCTGCTTGCTGTCGATACCATCGAAACGCAGGCTGCCCTGGCCGGGTTGATATAAGCCAGCCATCAGCTTGGCGATTGAGGTTTTACCGGAACCATTTTTGCCGATAATTGCGACCTTTTCGCCCGCCTTGAAGGTCAGTGACATCGGATACAAAACGGGTTTTTCTGTATTGGGGTAGGCAAAGTTAATATTGTCCGCCTGAATGTGACCGGTCAGTCGTTTGCGGCTGATCAGATGCCCCTTGTCGGCAAACTCATCCTCTTCATTCATGATGGTGTCGAGTTGGCGCAAAGCACTCATGGTCTGGTTACCACGGGTTAGCAGGCCGGCCAGCTGTGCCATTGGTGATACAACCCGGCTTGATAACATGACCGCGGCGATGATCCCACCCATAGAAATGGCACTGTCGGCAACCCGGTAAACCCCGAGGATCACCACCGCAATGGCGGTGAGCTGGGTAATAAAGGTTGCCAGATAAGAGACTGAATTTGAAATCTTCTTAACTTTTAGCTGCCAATTCGCCGTGTGGGAAATCATCTGTTGCCAGGTACGCTGCACAATACCTTCAGCAACGTTAGATTTGATGGCTTCCATGGCAGCCAGGCTCTCGATTAGGTGACCATGTTTGAGGCTGGCATATTTATTACTTTCTTCAACGGCGGCTTTTAACCGAGGTTGAATGAAGAGGGTATAACCGATAATGATCATTCCGGCAATAAGGGGAACGACAGCCAGATCGCCAGCAACGAGATAGATAATCGTAAGAAAGAGCAGGGCGAACGGCAGGTCGACAAGCGTTGTAATAGTGGCTGACGTGAGCATCTCGCGCACACTGTCAAATTCACTCAGCTGTTTTGCCATTGCACCAACGCTAGGGGATTTTTTCTCCAGCGGTAAGCCCATGGCTTTGGCAAATAGCCGGCTCGATACAATGATATCGATTTTTTTCCCGGCGATATCGATGAGATGGCTACGCATATGGCGCATGATAAAATCAAAAGTAAACGCGATTGCCGCACCGCTCGCCAGTACCCACAATGACTCGAATGCCAGGTTCGGCACAATTTTGTCATAGACATTCATCATGAACAGCGGTGAAACCAGCGCAAACAGGTTCACGAATACCGATGCAAGCAAAGCGTCGCGGTAGATCGGGCTGGCATCTTTAACCATCTGCCACAACCAATGGCCTTGCTGGTTGTGCTGGTGGATATCAATGCTCTGATCGCCGCGGTATTGCTGTTTGATCAAAAAGGTGTAGCCGACATAGAGCGCTTCCAGCTCTTCAAGTGCCAGCTCGCTTTCGCCACCATTCTCGGGCAATTGGATCACGGCTTTATTGTTGGCGGGATCCAGCTCTCGCAACAGGCACGCTTTCTTGTCTTTGAGCAAAAGCACACAAGGAAGCAGGATAGGGGAGATCTGCTCCAGCGGCTTACGAATAAGCTTGGCCGTTAAACCCGCCCTTGCTGCGGCCTGTGGCAATAGATCAGTGGATAACCACGCGCCAGAAAGCGGTAAGCCTGCCGTTAAAGCATCGCCAGAGCAGGGGTTGCCATAATGTTCAGTTAATAGCACCAGGCAATCGAGTAATGGGTCTTCAGTAGTCTGTACTGAAGGCGGAATACTCCACTGCGGTTTTATTTTTTCAGCGGTTGCTGTTGCTGTCACTACTACTTCTCGCTTTCATTTAAAGACGCAACAAAAGGGTGCGGTTATGTGACCGCACCCTTTCGGAGGATACCAATTACTATATATTTTCAATTTCAGGAATATCGATTGTTATCGTGTTGCCGCCGTCTGCGTATGTAATCTCACCTGAATCGATGATAAGTTGTTGTGATTCATCGTCAAATATCCCATTTGTGATGATACCTTTCATCTCATCAAAGTCGGAACCTCTAAGTACGATCTCCTGATCAAATGTATTGTCGCTGTTGGTATCAATGGATATGACAGTATCTTCACCATTATTTTCACTATGGAGTCTGATGATTGCGCCATCGTCAATCAGGTCAGAAATATCTAATCGGTCGTTGTCAGAATTCTGTCTGAAATCAGTGACTAAATCGCTGACGGCGTGGATACCTGATACTGTGCCGCTATTGCTGATATCGTCTAATGTCCACAAGAAGACATCATCACCATCACCACCAATCAGCAGATCGTTATCAGTACCACCTTCAAGGGTGTCATTACCACCTTGGCCGAACAGGATATCATCACCGGCACCGCCTTTGAGGGTATCGCTTTGATCGCCATCTCGAGATAAATCAAACTCATCAGCATGAGTGCGAATATAATCATGAATAGCAGCGGTATCAATTAAACCTGTGTTTTGACCGGTACGAGTGGCGACATATTCTTCCAGTGCTGAATAGCCTTGACCATCAATGTCATTGAATTTGATGATATCACCAAAAATAATGTCATTTCCGTCATTACCATCAACGGTGTCACTGCCTGGCAGATGACTTTCAATGTGACTCAAGATTGAGCCGGCAAGGTGGTCCACTTTTATGTCTGATTGTGGAGTGTTGTCCGAATCGAACTCTTTAAGAGAATCACTACTAATTGAATCATTGATCCCAATCGCTTCAACAGTTACGCCTGCAGCTTTAAGGGTTTCGAAGCCGATTTTTCCTTCAGTTGTATCAATAGGATTGACCGCACTTCCCCCTGTTCGGGAGACAAGTTCATATCCTCCCTGACCATCAGGACGTGCTGTGCCAAGGTTTTCTTTGTTGTGATAATAGGTATATTTTACGTTACCATTTTCGTCAATTTTAAGTGATTCGTGATCACCTAATTCAAATTTGGCTTTACCACCACTGTAATGTTCCGATAAATATTTTTCAAATGCGATCTCTTCTTGATTGTAAATTACCTTAAAATCGTCAGATTGTGATTCGTTATATGAAGTGGGTGCACCATCTGTAATAAAGTAGGCGAGGTTAGTCGCATTACTGTTGGCTTGAGCGGTATCTGATAAAAACCAATTTGCGGTGGTTTTAAATACATCTTCATAGTTTGTCGAGCCCTCATTATTGAATGCATTGAGTACACCGGTGAGTGCTGAAATGGCATTCTTACTATTGAGGTCAACGGTTACACTGGTATGAGCCGTGTTGTCAAAATCAACGAGATGGACATTCACTTTGCCGGCATTGTGTTGGTCAGCACTTGCTTTTAGTGAATTGAACACATTAAGCAGTTGTGTCTTTATACCAGTAATATCGCCATCACTTAGACTTCCGGATGTATCAATCATAAAGGCAATATTATAATTTTGTCCCGGAACCTCTACTGTGCTCTCGATATCCCCAATAATAACGTCATTGTTTTCCGTACCTTCAATATGATTATCACCCGATGCCCCGGTATTATGAGCAAATTCACGAAGAGATACAGGTACATCGACTTGTGCTTCCGCACTGCTACTATTACTGGTTTCAGTTGAGCTGGCTGTGACTTTCAGGTTGAAATCAAGTTCACCATCATATTTCTCATCAACCACTAACTTCACATCACCAATAGCACTACGCAAGATATTAAATGACTGGTTACCCTCAGCATCGGTTATTGCTGGTTTCATTAACAGCCCATCAACAACGAGTTGAATACCTTGAGGGATACCGTCGATTGAGACCGTCTCTCCCAGCTCTTCACTGCCGTCAGAGTCCTGCAGTGTCGCACTGATATTCAGTGGAATATACCGGACAGTGAGTACATCAAAGTTACCTTGATCGTCGATTTCAACGATTGCATCATTGAAGATCAGGCGGTCTATTTCGTAGAGGTGGTCACCGGAATCAAGTTCTGGTGAATTTGAGGCATTGGTATCAATACCGCGACTGTCATTGACGAGCCAATAAGGTAAGCCACCACCATGATCATTCTCAAATGCAAACCGATAATCATTGATGTTCCCACTGTAAATGACAGTATCAATTCCATCATTTGTTTTATCTGACGTTGCATCATCACCATAAATTGAGTCGTTATTTCCATCCGCGATGAAAACATCGTTCCCAGCCTTACCTAGGAAGTAGTCGTTGATATCTGTTCCTTGTATTAAGTCGTTGTTTTCACTGCCAACTACAAAGCGGCTTTCGAAGGTCCCCCCATTAATTGATAAATTAGGGATTTGACCTGAAATTATCTTATCTGCAAGATCTGGGGCACTGGTGTCGAATGAAGGTTTTGCATGTACTTTTTCAATATCCCCCACAGTGACATTTAGTACTGGTGCATCTGCGATAGCCTCAATATCGAGCGTCAATGTTGCTTCTTTGCCGGTGTTGGTGGTGTACGTTACTTCCGGCAATGCGCCAGCGTAGTGTTCTGCTGGTTCAAAGCTGTAGCTGCCGTCCGCGTTCACTTCCAGCACGCCTTGGCCAGGCAGCGTTACGCCCACCGTGCCATTGACTAGCGTGTGCTCGGTGCCATCGATTTCGATGCCGGAGATGGTCAGAACGTTATCGACATCATCGTCGTTAGCCAGCAGGCCGTTGTCAGCGTCGACGATGAGCGGGGTGTCTTCGGTGACGGTGTTGGTGTCATTTTCCAGCACGGATTCGTCATTGACGGCAATAACATTGACGGTTGTTGTCGCGGTATTACTGTTGTCGTCACCATCGTTAACGGTAACCTCGATAATGCGATCTGTGGTATCAGGGTTATCACTGCTATTACTGAAGGTAATTGCTTTAATGGCAGCTTCGTATTCTGCTAGCGTTTTATCACCACTAAATATTAGGGCAATATTACCGTCGCTATCTACAGTTCTTTCGACACTTATACCATTTAGAATATTGGTGAAATCGAATTCATCACCTAGTTGTGTATTCGTTAGTACGATTTTTGCACTGACGATATGTGTATCATCAACATCACTGATGGCTATATCTGAATCAGCAATAGCGACGCCATTACCATCTTCTGTAAACGTAGTTTCGTAATCGTTGCCAAGGTTGCTTTCTTCTATGCGAATAACCAGATCGTTGTAATCTTTATCTCCGCCGTTTGACATATCTTCAATTTTTATGGTGATCCCATCGGCCTGTTCTTGGAAATGAACGGCTCCATCAGTATTAAATTCTGAGTCGGAGAAATAAACGGTATTGCTAGATGCAACGCCATCAATTTTTAATGTTGGAAACGTCCCGCTAGTATCAAAACTTAAATTTGGATCGTTATGAATTAGATTCTTTCCATCAGCAATAAGGAAAAAACGTACATCCTTAGCAGCTAAATCCAGTGAACCTAAACGATCACCCTGGCTGTAATTACCATTACTATCCATCATGATGATCTGTGGATCGATCGGCTGACCATTTGCGTCCAGACGATAGACGCCTAATACATTGCTATTATCTGCAGATTCACTTTCAAAATAGATTTGCGTGCTATCGCCACTGAGGTCGAGAGTAGGGGCTTCGTTGACATTTTTAAGGTCAAGTGCAACAGATAGGCGATTGCTTACCGCATCATGATCATCATAAATATCAACACCAATCGACTTAGCTGCATTTAATCCAATAGGTTCATCGGCTGTATTTTCATACTGGAGGGTTTTTAGCGCTTGCTCGAATTCTGCTTTTGATAAAGGAACACCATCTTTAGGTTCAAGTATCCACAAACCAACTTCTTTACCACTAGAAGAGTCAATGTAATTCTGCTGTGTTAACGTGAAACTATCTTTTAACGATTCAGGCAAAGTTAAGAAATCATTAGTGCTGTCATATGCATTTTGACCATCACCCTCTATATCAGGAGTAATGGTAATAATTGCCTTCGACAAGTTATCACTATCTATATCGGATAGCTTAATCTCCGTAAGAAGACTTTGCTTACCAGAACCTTCTAGATACTCAGCATCTACCCAACTATTTTGATCCATACCTGGGTATGTGATAACCGGCGCATCGTTGGTGCCGTTGATGGTGATCGTGATGTCATGGGTGGTGCCGTCTGCGGTTGCCACCGTGATGGTGCGCGTCACTGGAGCGCTATTGCTGTCCAGCGCCTGCACAACTCCGTGGTTGTTGTTCAGCTCGTAGGTCCAGTTCCCCTGGTCATCGATGCTGAAGGTACCGTAGTCGCCATCGGCCACTTTGGTCTGTTCAACGAACACCGCTTCGCCTGCGTCTGGGTCAACCACGTCCAACTTGCCTGCCGCGAGTTCGGTCACGTCTTCTTGCACCGCGCCCGCGTCGGCGCCCGGTACGCTAGGTGTTACYTYCGCKCYATCGTCGCTGCCGGTGATGGTYACTGTGATTTCGTGGGTGGTGCCGTCGGCGGTTGCCACTTCGAGGGTGCGCTCGATTGGGTCGCTGTCGCTGTCCAGCGCCTGCACATCGGTGTGGTCGTTGTTCAGATTGTAGGTCCAGTTACCYTCGGCATCGATGCTGAAGGTACCCCAATCGCCGTCGGCCACGTCGGTCTGTTCAACGAACACCGCTTCGCCTGCGTCTGGGTCAACCACGTCCAACTTGCCTGCCGCGAGTTCGGTCACGTCTTCTTGCACCGCGCCCGCGTCGGCGCCCGGTACGCTAGGTGTTACTTTCGCGCCATCGTCGCTGCCGGTGATGGTCACTGTGATTTCGTGAGTGGTGCCGTCGGCGGTTGCCACTTCGAGGGTGCGCTCGATTGGGTCGCTGTCGCTGTCCAGCGCCTGCACAWCGSYGTGGTYGTTGTTCAGATTGTAGGTCCAGTTACCCTCGGCATCGATGCTGAAGGTACCCCAATCGCCGTCGGCCACGTCGGTCTGTTCAACGAACACC
>NZ_JAKJSP010000071.1:0-33271 GCF_050337085.1 Photobacterium sagamiensis
CTCTACTGTTGGAGTCATTAATTCACTTTGAAAAACTGTGATCATCTAGCAGTTCAACCACTAAACAACTGCCTAATCGGGTAGCCGAGGGTATCTTCCCTCTGCCCCAAAACACCCTGCATACGCGCCCCCCACTTGAACACCCTACAAACCCTAGAAACTCATCGGTTATTTCAATTTGTAGGCTATATAGGGTTCGTAGGCAGGGGGTCGTGTCCCTGACGAAAGCTTCCGTGCCTCCTTCACAAACCCGCCCGGAACCACCACCCATTGTTCAACATCAGAAACTTTAATAAGTACCACTTATTGCATCGTGATTCACATAAGCAGAGCCCCTCCAATAAAAATGTATGCATATGACGTCGTTGTTGTCTAGATTTGATGATGGTGGTGAGCTCTGTGTGCCCAAGGGCGGTAGCGTGGCGTTCTCAGTCATTTTCTCTGCGTCAGAGAACTTACCTTCCTTCAGCAGAACAAATATAAAAACATGAAAATGGAGATATCAGAGATTAGGTCGCATATTTCATTCGTATATCTTCCGATACACAGGAGATTTACGAACCGAGCTCGTTGAATACAATGTTATGTGTTCTTAATTGGCCGAATTTTAATCAAATCAGTCCGTTATCATCTGAATTTTTAGATGGTCTGAAATTAAAAAGGACATCAAATGGATTTTGATCCTAAATTGAAAGAAGCACTAATTCTGTTAGAAAAAACGGGGATGTGGTCAAGCACATATAAGCCACCAATATATCGTCTGCTTTGGCGTTTGGGAATAAAAGTAAGGCCACCTCATTTTTCGAGTGTTATATCGAATTTCTTCTGGTCATCTCTATTCTTTGGTTTTTTCATAACATTGTTTAACTCAATCATGGGTGGTCTTGATGGCGCGGGATTACGAATAGGACTTTTGTCAGCATTTTTTGGTTTGTGCATGTCTGTTTCTTATTGGCTAGGTAAGCGTAAATATCATTTACTAACCTGGGATGAATTGATTAGTAGTAATAAACCGAACACATAACATGCCATCAAGGTTATGCATTACACATCGGCAGTTTTGGTTTGAAGTGTAATTGGTTTTGAAAATTCAGCGTGCGCACACCTTATCGGGGCGTTCGCTGCGCAGAAAACACGACCCTCATCAAATTGATAAGGAGTGAGAAAAATGAAATGTAAAATATTGTTTTCTATCTTGGCCATAGTCAGTGTACTCACTGTCTACCTTGCCAATGGAAACGGAATGAAAGATCTCCATGCGCAAGAAACTCAGAGTTCTCAGCCTCTGACGACCGCTTTTATCAACGTCAATGTGATCCCGATGGATACGGAACGGGTGCTCGAAAACCATACCATCATCGTCGAAGGGAACCGCATCACAGCTATTGGCCCGGTGAATGAAGTAACCGTCCCGGCAGGGGCAAAGGTCATCGAGGGAGAAGGGGCTTTTCTGATGCCTGGCCTAGCCGATATGCACATGCACTTTTTAGAGGATGAAAGAAATTTAAAGTTATATATTGCCAACGGGGTAACTACAGTCAGGGAACTTAGCGCAGGTCCACTCTCTTTCCAATGGGAAAAAGAGATCTCTGAGGGGACGAGAGTGGGTCCACAAATTTATAAAGGACGTCTAATTGAAACTTTCCCTGAAGAATCGTTGAAGATTATGTGGCGAACCGGATTCACAGTTATTATCGGTTTTATTTTATTTTTGCTTGTGTGGTTTGTTTTAAGAAAACGCATTGCTAAAATCGGGAGAAGACTGGTGATAAACATATCTCTACTTTCTGTGTTACTCGTTGTTGGCTATATACTAACTAGAACAGTTGTTCCAACTTACCAAAATTTAGCCCCTCCAGGTATAAGTGTCGCCATTGTTGATTCGGCATGGGAAGCGAGAAAAGCAGTTCATGAAGCAAAGTCGGCGGGGGAATGATTTTATAAAACCCTACGACACTTTGTCACCAGCACAGTATGGTGCACTGATGAAAGCAGCCAAAGAAACAGATATGATCGTAGCCGGACATATACAAGAAGTTCATGGTTTAGATGGGATCATTGCTCATAGTCAAAATGAAGTGGTCCACCTTGAAGAATTGCTAAATGAATTTTTAGTCGGGTATGAAAAAGGGCAGTATTCTTATCCTTTTGACATGGAACTTGATGAGAGTCGAATCGAATCAGTGGTCAAAAAGCTGAAAGATTCCAGCACCACCTTGTGTGTCACAATGGCAATAGATGCCACTGTTTTGAGAAAAGTCGCCAACTCGACTAAATTTTTGCAAGAACCCCTCATTGAAAAATATTTGGATCGAAATCAGTTTGAAGCGATTAAAAACGAGTCAGACAAACATCTGAGGATTTTTAATCAGCGATTTCCCAACAACATTGAGCGATGGTACGCATTATATGAAAGAATATTAATTGAAGTGAGAAAAGCAGGAGTGCATATTACCCTCGGGACAGATGCAGGTGTTGAGGGGGTAGTGCATGGGTTTACTGTGCATGATGAATTGAGATTATTGACTGAAACGGGAGGGTATACCCCGTATGAAACGATTGCCGCTGGCACAAAAAACGCTGCCGAATCAATGGGTGATCTGACTGAATGGGGGACCATCGCCGTGGGTAAACGGGCGGACTTGATCTTGGTCAATAAAAACCCTCTAGAAGATGTCGCCCATATCCAAGATAAACGGGGGGTGATGGCGGCCGGCCGTTGGTACCTTGCAGCGGAGCTAAAAAGTTTCCTTAAGGAAAGCGAGGTTGGACCCTGATCGAAAATGAACAGGAGCGAATCGGGTCGAGCCAAATCACTTCCAATAATTTGCTGATATTAATAATTTTTTATAAAAATGTGAACTAATAACGGGGCTTAGATCGTCTTTTTTGAGGACCAAAAGAGCACTTTAAGGAAACGAGAGTGATTGTGAAATCTGCGAACAAGGCGGTACACTTGACGCCCACCCCTGCGCTTTTCACCAAGTTTTGTTGCAGACTGCCAGTTCATCTCTATTACATTGGCCATTATCGGGTGGGCGCAAGTGACCTTTGCGTTAGGCATCAAAAGGAGGTGTCACTTGGCAAAGTGGATTGCGGTAGTTTTAGGGATTTTGCTGCTGGCATGCCAAAATCTGAAGTAATAATATTGCTAAACGAATTATATCCCGATTATGAAGTTTATGAAAAAGAAGGCCGTCTAAACACTACATGGCTTTCCTTCAAGGTTGATGGGAAAGGCCAAGTAGTTGAAAACGAAGCCTGTCAGTAAATGCCTAACAAATAAGGATAAGTGTCGCGCAGCCGACACCTATCCGAAGTGTTGAACAAGCCACTCAAGCGGGAAAAGAGACATAGCTGATGTATTGGTCTAATCCAAACAGTGAGCCATGTTCAGAAAGGTGATTAACCATGTTTTCGATAGAATCATGCCCGCTTCCGGATAACGCATTATTGGATACCTATCAACAGAACGGGGCTTACACTGATTGCTACTGTACCGAAATTTCCAGTGCAGTAACTCATTCACAATATGTACATGCCTTTTACACCACTTCAGTTTTCAAGCTGGAACGGTCAATTTTGAAATGGGTAGTATCAAAACCGTCATCAGATGCGCAAGTTGTTCTGTTAGCTGAGGGGGAAACTGATACATTTGCTGCATGGAGCGTGGAAAACCGATGTAAAAATCAATTGTTAATGTGCGATTATCAAAAGCGCACGAGGTCATGGCTCATGATTGAACATGTAGAGAGCGAAAATGGCATCCAAACACGATTGTATTTTGGTTCTGCAGTTGTTCCTATAAAAAACAGCAAAACGGGTAGTTCTTCGTTTGGTCTCGGTTTTCATGCCCTATCTTGGTTTCATAAACTTTACTCTGTTGTCTTATTATTCTCGGCCAAGTCACGGCTTATGAAGTATAGTTCCTAGGAAGTTAATGAGTATTGTTGCATAGCTGGGTAGCCGAGAGCCTTTAACCCTCAGCCCCCCTACATACGCCTTGCATGCGGATCCGCACAGGACTTTCACCTTATCAGTTCATGCCCATGCTGGGCGTACACAAGTCGCACCATGTCGACCCCTTACGCTCGGCAGTTTTGGTTTGAATTGGTTTTTGTTATTACGGTGTTCAATCAGCAATATTTGTGTATTTCACGTTAAGCAGTTTTAACAACTATACTACGAATGCAGAATACTGCGATCAATCAACACAATCAAACTAAAGAGAAGAGTATGAGTAAAGGTACAGTAAAGTGGTTCAATGCAGACAAAGGTTTTGGTTTCATTACGCCAGATGATGGCGGTAAAGACCTATTTGTACACCATTCAGAAATTAGAAGTGGCGGAGAATACGCAACGCTTAATGACGGACAGACAGTAGAATATGAAGAAGGACAAGGCCAAAAGGGGCCATGTGCAACCAATGTTGTTCCAGTTTGACTTCATAAATTAACAAGGACAAGGGCCACACTTTATCGGGTGGCTGAGAGTCTTTTCCCCTCAGCCCCTACATGCGCTACCCCCTCCAGAAACCCTACAAAACCTACAAACTCATTACTCACTCCAATTTGTAGGGTTTATAGGGTGTTGAACAGGGGCGTCCACAGAAAAATACTCCGCTTCTCTTCACATAACCTGAGTCCTCTCAATGAAAATATATGCATATATTTACAACGTCGCCTAGATTAAAAGCTAGTAGGTAGCTTCTGATGCTAAGGGAAGAAGACGAATGAAAACCGCCAAACCAATGGATTGGAAGATCGAGACGTTACCATCAAAGCAAACCACTATCCCCCTGGATCGAACTTTCCCGCCACAGGAAATGGAGCAAATCCGCAGAGGACTTGTGCCAGAGCAAATGGAGGACAAGTGGTTTATTTACTGGAAGGATGGCACTCTGTTCTTTCATCGCAGCTGGACAGGATTCTGTATCTACGTTGTCCATTTTGCCGCCGAGGATGGCAGTTGCAGGATGATTAAAGCAGAAGTGAATCGAGACCCTGCGCAATACAGTGAAACCAGCGATGAAATAGACTCAAGAATGATCTCGTACCTAGTGGATGTGCTTCTGCTTCATCACGAAGCCGTTTTTCCAAGTGACGAGCCATCTTCCGAGAAGCAGGCACTCATGAATTGGAGCCAAGTTGGGAGGGCAATGCTTGGTCAACATCCCAATGATGAGTGAATTGCCTAATTCAATGGTCTAACGTTCAGCTACCCTCATACACACGCCCCTCCCTCCAGAAAGCCTACAAACCCGAGAAACTGGAGTTCAGTTTAGTGAAGTACAGAATTGCAACGTTAAAAGATGCAGAAAAGATAGCTGATTTGCACGCGCGCAGTTGGAGAAAATCATATCGAGGTATATTTCCTGATTCGTTTTTAGATAAAGATGTTTGGGATGATAGAAAAGCTTGCTGGTTAAAGCGATTAGTTAAACCGAAGTATAATCAGTATGTTGTCGTTGTAACGGATAATAACGCTATTTGCGGTTTCGTCTGCGCTTTTGGAAACGAAGATTCTAATTGGGGAACTTTTATCGATAATCTTCACGTATCGAGCCCCTATAAAGGAAAAGGAATTGGTAAGTCACTAATGCGTATGGTTGCGAAATGGTCGATGGATAGCTTCCCTGATGAAGGGCTTTACCTAGAAGTTCTTGAGGACAATATCACTGCACGTGGCTTTTATGATGCTTTAGGCGCTACCCATCAAGAAACAAGGTTGTGGCAACCTCCTGGTAGCACCCGTAAAGTCAATGACTTGCTTTACGTTTGGAAAAGCATTGAATGTATGGGATTAAGCCTCAATCCATAGCAACGCAGAAAGGACGAGATATGAGCGAAACCAGTTAAGAGATCAAACCAATTGGGGTCATATGGTCCGAACTGACCAGTCGCGAGACACCCTCGAGCAGATCTTCGCGGATTGGGAAGCTTGGTATCAGTCACTATCTTCTCTAAAATTCTCTTCCCTCAAACATGCTTCCAGCTTTGCATCAATGATTAATAACGCAGGACGTTTCATTGGCATGAAGCCTTTAATCATGGCGATGGTATTTCCAGATTAATCATAACTGGGAAGTGAGCACTTAGTTTGTATCCAGAGGTGATCCCCTGCTCATTAAAGGCGATCTCTCGGTCAGTATTTTGACTTAGATCTATTTCCTTCGTTGCCTGCAGGTTACACAATTTCAGAAGAATTAGCCCAGAAGCTTTGCCCTGACTAATACTTTTTAGAGTTGGAAACTTCGGTTTGTACTACCTGATGCACATTGACTCACAAAATCTGAATAACCAAAATGAATTCGCGTGCATATGCTGGTTGACTTGTTTTATTTTATAGGCAGCTGTGCGTTCTGTGCTCAAGGGGGATAGCGTGGCTTTATTGGCGGCTTGCTAATCATTGCTTGCGTTGGTTCACCTTAGCTATTTGTCGATAAACAGGAAATTTATGAACTGAGTTCGCTGAATAAGAGTTAACTGCTTTTATGTGAGTTTTGAGGAAAAAAATGGAATTTATTATTACCGAGAACCCAAGTGATAATGATATCGCTGAAATTTATCAGGGTTTAAAGCAGAACAATATCCCATACATTGGTGATATTGCAGAAAGCGAAGTTGCTTGCTTTACCTATGCAAGTGATGGTTCCAAAATTGGAGGGATTATAGGGCGCACATGGGGAAGTTGGCTGTTGATTAAATACTTGTGGGTGGATGATACATTCCACAAGCAGGGTGTTGGTTCAAAGTTATTAACAACGTTTGAAAGCCATGCAAAGGACTTGGGGTGTAAGTATTCATTGGTTGACACTTTAAGTTTTCAAGCCCGACCATTCTACGAAAAGAATGGTTATCACTGTCGGATGACACTTGATGATTATCCAGTCGAAGGACAGTTACATTTTATGACGAAAGAGTTAGGTTAGCTCAAGCCGTTAACAAAGCCATCATATTTGACGCGTTACACTCGGCAGTTTTGATATGGAGTTCGGGGCGTTTCGCTGGTTCATCGTGGCGCAACTTATGGCAGGCGTTAAGTGCAAGGATAGCGGAGGTGATTTATGGAATACATAACACTAACCAAAAGCAATATCGATTCTGAACATATTTGTTGTGCAATCTCTGATAAGAAGTGTGCTCATAGTTATGAGTTAAAGAAGCGCTGGCTTACTAAGGAATTTGAGAATAACTATGTATTTCGCCGCCTTGATGAACGCGCAAAAGTATTTATTGAGTATGGCCCAGCAGAAAAGGCATGGGTTCCCGTTACTGCACCCAATTACATGATGCTTGGTTGCTTTTGGGTTTCCGGTAAGTACAAAAAACAAGGTCATGGTAAAGCACTATTACAAGACGCAATTGAAGCAGCCAAAAGGCAAGGGAAAAATGGTTTGGTTGCGGTTGTTGGTGCTAAAAAATTTCATTTCATGAGTGATAAAAAATGGTTTCTAAAACAAGGTTTTGAAGTGTGTGACACGCTTCCTTCAGGGTTTACTCTGGTATCACTGGATTTTGGCAGTAATGATCCTCGTCCTCGCTTTAATCAGTGCCTCAAGGAAGGGAACCTTTCCAATAGCAAAGGTTGTGTAGTCTTTTTTTCAAATCGCTGCCCGTACTCTGAGTACCATGTTAATGAGTCTTTAGTCGCGTCATGCGAAAAGCGTGGTTTGCCACTGAAAGTAGTCAAAATTGAAACGATGGAACAAGCTCAGTCAGCACCAACGCCAGCCACCATTTTCAGTCTATACATTGATGGTGAATTTATTACTACAGATGTAAGTGTCTGTATGGACTCTCGATTTGACAAGGCCATCAGCAAAAAAAGTACATAACAAACAATCAAGGTGATGCGTTACACTCGGCAGTACTGATCTGGAGTTCAGTGCGCTTGGTTAGTTTAGTGTTGGCTTCCTTGTTAATTGGATATGGCTGAAGTTAGTCCTCAAGAAGAGCATGCGAGCTTGACCGTTCATCTAGGTTCGCCTGGCGATTATTGTTCAAAACAGACTTCTAGTGCCACTTCATCGCATATGTGCTGTCGTGTACAACGCTCGCAATCTTTCATTATTATTCCAGGTACTTGCGACTGTCTTTGCCATGCTCTGATCCTCTCAATAAACATATTAAGTTGTGTCAGTGCCAAGAGGAGTCCCGGGATACTCATGCAGTGATGACCTCATATTAGAAATTTTGAAATCAAAGCTCTAGCTAAAACCTGCCATAATAATGCCAATTTCTGCTTGTTTTATTCATAGGGAACATTTCCCGATATTTATAGGCGTTAAGGGAATGGTGTTCATCTCTTAGAACGCGATTGATACTGAGATCCCGGAAACATAGGGATGTATTGCCCACCGTTAAGGCTCTCGAAGTACTTCACTGTTACTCAGGCTTTCAATCGTTCACACTTAAGCTTGATGAGATTTTTCGGGAGTGAGAAGGGCGTTTGACGCATTTTCGGTAACGATCAATTGTCAAACTTTTGACCTCCGTCACCCTATTTGACTTAAATATTGATAAAACGCATGGCTCTTTGGCCGCTGCATGCATAATGTCTCTGATGTTCCGTTTTATTTAAGTTAAAGGTTAGAAATATGTCTGATGTGCCAGTGTCTGTTGCAAATGCTGTCGAGGTGGTTCAGCCGGTTGTTGAATCTTCAGGTTCAATTTGGGGGTATGTAGCAGGTGGTGCTGTCTTACTGGTTCTTGCCGGTTTCTACGGTTATCGCAAGATGAACACGCCTTCATTTATCATTAAGCAAGTAAGAAAGAGAAACCTGAAAGAGATGCAGAAGCAGGGCGTAGAGAACTCTGACTTTATGCTTGATTTGGATAAGCTGCTTGATTCTGTTCTTGAGTATGCCAATAAGAACAACAAAACGGGTAGTGATGTTGTTAAAATCATCAGTCCGTTAAACGACTCTTCACGTATCAAAACACCACGTGATATGTATCAGTCGATGATTTATATCGCTAACGAAATGCATGATGTGGCATTGGCACGTGAATTTAAGAATAAGTCCAAACAGGTAAAAGCAAGCTCACCGTTGATGACTGGCTTGTTGAAGCGTGCAGGTATCTAATCTGACTAATGAATCTGAGGTTCTTGGGCTGGTCCTAGTGTTTGCTTAAATCACACAAGCAACCTCAGTTTTACCGTTTTAAAGCCAAGCTGCGTTGATGTCTTACTCAGCTTCACTTAATCTCAATCCTTTCTCGCTTCTTCCCCCCACCCAACGCTGTTAAGCTTTTTGTGTTGTGGCATATGTTTGCTACAACTTAGTTATGTCTTCGATTAAGGATATAGCAAGCGGAGGAAACCATGTCAGAGAAAAAGCCCGAGCATCCTGCAGTCAAGATTGCAGGAACTGTCGGTGCATTCATTTTCATAACTGTCCTAATGTTGGCTGTCTTGGTCCCTGAACAGCTTTCTATTGTGGGATGGATCGTCATTCCTCTCGCAATAATGGGTATTGCGTTGGCTTGGTTCTCATCCAAGAAGCAAGAGTAGGGATCTTCATGTGTTTGTCACGCAAAGCCATCTTTCTGTGGATTACGATCACACAGCTAAGCCTTCCGGTTTGATTTATTAAGATGAACTTCTACAACTTTCATTAGGGGTCAAGAAGAAATGGCCAAAATGATGAGACCAGATTTAATCATCTTTATCCTGCCATTCTTGTTGTTGCTCTGTGTGTTCGATATCTGGCAGGCTGCTGCGAAATTATTAAGCAATTGATCTATATCAAACAATGCTTCTATTGGGCCATAGTATTGATAATCACGTATATATTTTTATTGTCGGACTGATTTGCGAAGGGAGATCGTTATGTCCTCAAGTAAAAATCGAAAGTTTCATCAGATCAATTCATCAACACACGAGGACTATCACGCCTGTGCTATTGAGATCGTCCGGCGTGAGGACTTCTCTGACGTTACCTACCTTCTGGAAATTCGACATCCGATGATAGCGAAAGCTGCCCAACCGGGTCAGTTCGTGATTGTAATGTCGCATGAAGATGGCGAACGAATTCCACTGACTATTGCAGACTTCGACCGTGAAAAGGGCACCATTACGCTTGTTATACAGGCGGTCGGAAAAACCACCCAAGAGATGCAACGTTACTGCCAGGTAGGTACAACACTTCACAGTGTGACCGGCCCGATGGGAGAGCCAAGTCATATCAGCAATGTCGGGAAAGTCGTCTGCGTGGGCGGCGGTCTTGGTGTTGCTCCGGTGTTTCCTCAAGCGCGGGCATACAAGCAAGCAGGTGCTTACGTTATAGGTATCGTCGGCTTCCGCAATAAGGAGCTGGTTTTCTGGGATGACAAATTCCGTCAATACTGCGATGAGTTCATTATTTGCTCAGACGACGGCTCGGTAGGTATCAAGGGCCGAGTCACAGATGGTATTCAGCTGGCAATTGAAAAGCACCCGGACATCCAGGAGTTGCTGGCGATAGGCCCGCCGATCATGATGCAGGCCTGCGCCGAAACCACGCGGCCCTATGGGATCAAGACTACCGTCAGTTTGAACCCGGTGATGGTTGACGGCACCGGAATGTGCGGCGGCTGCCGCGTTAAGTTGGGTGATAAGATGAAGTTCGCCTGTGTCGACGGACCGGAGTTTGATGGTCACCAGGTGGATTTCGCCGATCTGATCAACCGGTTAAAACGTTTTTCCAACGAAGAAAAACTTGCCGTCGAAAAATGGACGGGTAGCTGCAAAAAGAGGATCTGACCATGGCAAAAAAAACCATCAGAACTATCCCCCAAGACCGTACGCCGATGCCGGTCCAGACGCCGACGGCGCGAGTGACGAATTTTGATGAAGTCGCTATCGGCTACAGTCAGGAAGACGCCCTGGTCGAGTCGGAGCGCTGCCTGATGTGTCCAAACCCTACCTGCGTGCCTGCTTGTCCGGTGCACATCAATATCCCGGGCTTCATTCAGAAAATAGTCGACAAGGACTACCGCGGTGCCTATGACGTCCTCAGCGACGCCAATCTGCTGGCAGCCATTTGTGGTCGGGTCTGTCCACAAGAAAATCAATGTGAAGGCGTATGTATTGTCGGTCAATCCCTGGAGCCGGTCGCCATTGGACGGCTTGAGCGGTGGGTTGGCGATCAGGCTATAGACAACGGTTGGTCTAATATCCCTTACATAAAAGCCAATGGCTACCGGGTTGGTATTGTCGGCTCAGGGCCTGCGGGTATCGCCTGTGCTGCGGACATGGCCAAGGCTGGTTGTGATGTCACCGTTTTTGAAGCCTTCCACAAACCAGGAGGGGTACTTCGCTATGGCATCCCTGAATTTCGTCTGCCCGATACCGTGATCGCGGCCGAGATCGACAAGCTGGTCAAGCTGGGCGTCAAAATTGAATGCAACATCCTGGTTGGCCGCCTGTTTACCATAGACCAAATGATCAATGAACTCGGCTTCGACGCGGTGTTTGTTGGCACTGGTGCCGGTACCCCCCGTTTTATGAATATCCAGGGTGAGTTTCTCAACGGTGTTTTATCTGCCAACGAGTTGTTAACCCGCTGCAACTTGATGCAAGCCGGGGACTTCCCAAACCACGATACCCCACTGGGTCTGGGTAAGCGTGTTGCGATAATCGGCTCAGGTAACACGGCGATGGATGCGATGCGCATATCGCTGCGCATGGGCGCAGAAAAAGTCTATTGCATCTACCGCCGTACCATCGAGGAAAGCCCTGCCCGTAACGAGGAAATCGAGCATGCTGCAGAAGAAGGCGTGGAGTTCCACTGGCTCAGCAACCCGCTTGAGATCCTCGATGATGACAAGGGTAACGTGGCAGGTATGCGTTGTATCCGGATGGAGCTGGGGGAGCCCGATGAGTCCGGAAGGCGGCGACCCGTACCTGTTGAGGGCAGTGAATTTGAATTTGAAGCTGACACGATTGTGTACGCGATTGGCACCAGTGCTAATCCGATCATAGGGCAAACATCCAGCATCAAACTCAATAAGTGGGGATTCATCGAAACCGATGAGAGCATGGCCACCTCACTTGCTGGCGTTTATGCCGGCGGGGATATAGTGACCGGCGGAGCAACCGTGATCCTGGCGATGGGGGCGGGTCGCCAGGCGGCAGCGTCAATGAAGCAATACCTTGGTATTCGGGACACCGAAGTGGTGTACCAGAATGAACGGTCAGCCCCGGAAAATATGCTGTTTGGGATCGTCCGCGAAGAGCACAATTTTACCAGAGTAACTACCAGGGAGGAGGTCGAATGAAGACTTTGTTTACAGACAACACTGTTATAGGTAAAGCCAAAGTGACGGTGAGTGATCTTCGCGCTGACAGTCCGTCCGATACTCAAACTATAGAGATCCATCAAATAGATGCTGTCGGTACGAACCAGTCTCCAGTGGTTCTGGAAGAGCACACAGTGGAAATTGTCAGTGATTCCGGTGAAGGGGCTCAAAAATGCGGCCAGTCTTTTGGCACAATTGCCGCACGCTCAGGTAACAGTATCTGGACCGTTGAGATCATTCCTGCCGAAATTCAACCGCCGGCACGCAGTATTGAAGGCGCCAGCGGCAACCGGATCCGCTTGGCATCACGCCGGATGAGCAACGGTGGTGACGAGGCAGATCTGATGATCGCGTTCAATGACCAGGTCATGCTACGTAGAGCACGAGAGCATGAATTAAAACCAGGCTGTACCGTGCTATTGGAAAACAAGTGGAAGACCCACCCGGATCCGGCCATAGCGGGAATGTACGCCGATGCCGTGGAAGAAATGGTCCAGGGAGGTTATGACATCCGCGAAATCCCGATGGAACAAGAATGCCTGAAGTTGGTCCGTGATCCGCGGCGCGGTAAAAACATGTTTGTGCTGGGGATGTTGTGCCATATCTATTCGCTGGATCTGCAGGATGGACGCAATCAGGTTGCCAATATATTCAGGAAAAAAAGCGAAACCATAATTAACGCCAATATCGAGTTGCTGGAAGCCGGTTATCACTGGGCTGCTGATTATCTCGATATCCGCTATCAGATCCCGCCTTCAACCGTTACAGAGCCCCAGATCGTCGTTAACGGCAATGTTGCTATCGGTATGGGCGTCGTGGCATCAGGCATGGAAGTTTGTGCGATGTACCCGATCACACCGGCAACCTCGGCCTCCCATTACCTCAGCGAAGTATTCAACAAAACCGGTGGGTTGGTACACCAGGCAGAAGACGAAATTGCCGCATGCTCGTTCGCCATCGGCGCATCCTATGCGGGGAAATGCGCGGTGACAATAACCTCGGGCCCTGGTTTTGCCCTTAAACAGGAAGCATTGGGACTGGCGGTTATGGCCGAAATTCCGCTCGTGGTCGTCAACGTAATGCGCGGTGGGCCCAGCACCGGCCTGCCGACCAAAACCGAGCAGTCGGATCTGTTGTTTGCCTGCTTTGGTGGTCACGGTGACAATCCTAAAGTGGTCATGGCCACCTCGGACATCGAGGACTGCTTCTACTCAGTGATCACTGCCCGCAAGATCGCTGAAACATTCAATATCGTAGTCGTGGTGTTGTCTGACGCCAATCTGGCATCGGCTCAGCAGCCCTTTCCACGACCCGTCTATAGCAAAGACTGGCATGCTCCACCCTTTGACCAAAGCCCGATCCCCGAAGGTGCCCTGCCTTATGACTGGGATCCACTTACCGGGATTGCTCGCCGTTTCATCCCGGGACAACCCGGCGGCATGCATACGCTGACGGGTTTGGCACATAACCGCTCTAGTTGTGTCGCCTACAACAGCGCAGCAAATGTGGAGGGCGTGAAACACCGGAGCCTTAAGCTGGCGGCATTGCAAAAGACCCTGAAAACCCCCGAGGTTTACGGCGGTGAGGAAGGCGATTTATTGCTGATCGGTTGGGGTAGCACCAAGGGTTCAATCCAGGAAGCGGTAGACCGAGTACGCGCAAAAGGTCACAAGGTTTCTTCCTTGCATCTGAAATTTATCCAACCAATGGCCTCCGGTATTCGTGAGGTGCTCGGACGTTTCAAACAGGTGATGACCATCGAGAACAATTGGTCTGATAGGCTTGAGAGCGAACTTATCGATGAGGACAACCGCCGCTATACCGAGCTTGCCCTGATGCTAAGAGCAAGATTCCTGGTAGATATTGACTGCTATTCAGAAGTCAATGGGCAGCCGTTAAAACCCGGAACCGTCGAACGGGTGATTATCGACAAACTGCAGTCACAGGAGGTGCAATCATGAACACGACTATTTCTTCCTGCATGATAAATTTACTGGACGATAATTACGTTCTCGAAGACTACCAGAGCGTAGTGCCGCGATGGTGTGTCGGTTGTGGTGACCATGGTGTACTTACCGCTGTACAACGACTGTGCCGTGACGAAAAATTGCCCCCAGAAAAGACGGTGTTTGTTTCCGGAATCGGATGCTCAAGCCGCTTCCCGCATTATATGAAAACTTACGGTTTTCATGGCTTGCATGGCCGCGCGTTGCCGATCGCTGAGGGCGTCAAAATCAAGCGTCCGGATCTGAACGTATTCGTGATCATGGGTGACGGCGACTGCTGCAGCATCGGTACCGCGCACTGGATCCATGCGGTTCGCTATAACATGAACATGACAGCAATTGTGCTGGACAACGGCATTTACGGTCTGACCAAGAACCAGGCTTCACCGACATCACAGATCGGCCAGATCAGCAATACAACGCCTACAGGCTCACACCTGGAGCCACTGAATCCCATCAGCGTTACACTGGGCATCAGTAATGCCTCTTTCGTGGCCCAGGCTGCGGACTGGATGCCTGATGTTACGCACGACATTATTCAACAGGCTTTTCGCCACAAAGGCTTCTCCTTTATCCGGATATTACAACGTTGTCCGGAATTTCAGGCCCATCGCTACGATGATTGGGTACGGGATCCTGAGCGTATGTTGTTACTGAAACATGACAACGGTCTCCACATCACCCCAGAGCTGGGGCGGGTATATCGCAACCAGGAACTCCATGATCCCTCCGACCGTAATCGGGCACGCGAAATCGCCTCGGGCCACGACCCGATACCGGTAGGGATATTGTATAAGAACCCGAATATCCCTTGCTATGAAGATCTGCAAGTTCCGGACACAATGAATACCTCAGAGGGGGTGAGCGACTTCCTCAAGGCCGAGTTCGACAAAGTGACCATTAACCCCAAAGGAGCAACAATATGAATTTGGCAACTGCTTCTTTACCGCGTGCAACTGAGGTTCCCAGCATCAATCTGGTCGCTTTTTATCAGCTTGGGGACCGCTCGGAATTACCTGTCGATAAAAACAGCTTCCAGTTATTGCGGCCAGCTCTGTTTGCAAATTATCACGATCTGTCGAGACTTCGTTATGACTTCCCGCTGATCCTGGTAAACGACAACCAGGGCCAAGAATGGGCA
Source organism: Photobacterium sagamiensis (assembly GCF_050337085.1). Taxonomy (NCBI): domain Bacteria; kingdom Pseudomonadati; phylum Pseudomonadota; class Gammaproteobacteria; order Vibrionales; family Vibrionaceae; genus Photobacterium; species Photobacterium sagamiensis. Next base: position 15,432 of record NZ_JAKJSP010000071.1, read on the forward strand.
AGCTCTCTGGCCGACACCATCGATGCCAGCTTACAGAAAGTTGCGCCACGGGGCATCAAGGGAGAAGAGCTGCGGCGTCAGGTTCTCAACCAGGAGCAAGAGATCAGGGATCTGGTGAGCCAGGGGCTAAATGGTTCCATGTCGTCATTATGGGAAGAGGCGAGGCTAAAGCTACAGCTAGCGGTGAGTGAAACGATGCGCTCAACGCTTGATGAAAACCTCGGCAAAGCACACGCTGAGTTGGACTTCGATGGAGAAATCATCGACTGCGATGCTGAGCTTCCAAGACGGTTGTTCACACATGCATGGGCTCAGAGCCAGCAAGTGAAATCGATGCAACTGCGCTCACGGATCGATTATCTGATGCAGAAACTGTCAGATATCCTGCGTATCGATTACCTGCGTTCAAGCGAGGCGCGAGATCCCGGACACCTCGAACGCTCTGTAGGTACAGGCAACAAGGTTGACTTTGATTTCCAGGCCATGGCCCGCATTCTTAAATCAGCGCCCGTTGGTGAACCCCTGTCGGAAAAACGGGTACTCCGGATCAGAGAGGCCATCGCGGTCTTTCAATCCCAACGTTTTGTAACCACCGCTGGTGGTAATGACTCATTTAGCTTCGCTTTTGAAAACTGCGAGCCGGCACTTGAGGCTTTCCGGGAGCGTCTGTCAGAGATGGCGATGCTTGTTAAGGCGATCAGCATCGCCGAGTTAGAAATTGAAAACCGTTATGACGAATCTCAGCACGATAGCTTCTATCGTCGATTCGACCAGAATCAACTGGGACCCGAAGAACTAGCGCAATTTCCGTCTTATCTGGTGGTTCTGGAAGATGAAGTTGATGCTGCAGATCAGCACGCCGTGATCTATATCCTACGCAGCGGATTACCTTTCAAGATCATCGTCCAGACAGAGAATATTCTCGGTGAACTGTCAACGGTGCAGGGCCAATTGATGTTCGGAACACAAGGCCAGCAACTGGCACGGATGGCCTTGGGCCTGAATAACGTATTCGTGCTGCAGTCGGCCTCGTCATCGCTTTACCCGTTAAGGGATCACATCATGCAGGGGCTGGCCTGTGACTTACCGGCTCTGTTCAGTGTCTATTCCCCGGGGAAGGCTAATCAATCTGGTTATCTTGCCGCCGCCGCCGCCACCGAATCTCGCGCTTTTCCCAGCTTCGTTTTCAACCCGGTTTCTGGTGAAGATCTGGCCTCACGATTCCACCTCGTCGGCAATCCCAGAGTGGGTCAAGACTGGCCGAGGCATCAGCTTAAGTATGAAGATTCTGAATTGAACGGCTATAGAGAAGAGACCGCATTTACCCTGCTTGATTTCATCGCCACCGACAGTCGCTTCGCCGAGCATTTCGCGTGTATTGAGCCAGCGTACTGGAGCAGTAATATGCTGCCCGTAGACGCCTTTCTGGAGCTCGATCCAAATTCGCGTAAAGACAAGGTGCCCTATGTGCTGTTGATCGACGAAGACGACGTGATTCACCGGGCAGTCTGCAATATCAGGCTCATCGACGCGGCAAAACGCTGTCGTGATCTGTGGCGAAACCTGCAGGAGCTGGGTGGGATCAATAATTCTCATGCATTGAAGGCGTTAGCCTTGGAAAAACAATCGATATCAATCGCTTCAGTATCGTCTACCGTGGCGGCCACCGCAGCTACATCCACATCCACATCGGACACATCGGACGAAACCGTGAACACTGGATCACAACAGACACCCGCCGCCATTGAAGCAACAGCGGATATGGCTCCCGAACAAGACCCTGGGATTTCCCCCGATGCTCCCTGGATTGAGACCATTCGCTGTACCAGTTGTAACGAGTGCACAGAGCTTAACGACCGGATGTTCGCCTACGACGAAAACAAGCGAGCGTATATCGCGAATCCGGAAGCGGGTAGCTATCGTGAACTGGTTGAGGCCGCAGAAAACTGTCAAGTCTCCATCATCCACCCCGGCAAACCCAGAAACCTTGATGAACCCGGGCTGGAAGAGCTGATAATACGTGCAGAGCCTTTCTGCACTTAGTACCTGAATATACAGAAATGATGATAGGTACAGCTGGAAACCTAGTGGCCATAGGCTCGACTTTTTCTCTTACATGGTTACCAGCTGTTACCTTCATCTCCTTTGCCTGCTGCTGTGTTGGTTTGGCTTAATCCAAAATCCTAACGGTTTGAAGAAAGCGCTAATTTCTTGGCAAGATCCGGATAGCCTTTTGCAACTGCCCAATCGGCGGCGGTTTTCCCCTGTTGATCTTTGACGCTCTTATCTGCGCCGAGATCCAACAACAGCGCTACGGTATCGGGGTGATTCAGTACCGCTGCATTCATAAGCGGTGAGCGCCGTTGGTGGTCGAGCGAGTTAACGTCTGCACCGGCATTTATTAACGCGGTTATCACCTTCACATTGTCACTTTGAGCCCCCCAGTGCAAAGCGGTACGCCCAAGCTTGTCAGTGGTGTTTATTTGACTCTCTTTTTGAAGAAGCAAGTTCACTAACGGAAGGTCTCCTGCCAGTGATGCTGCCATTAGCGGAGTAAAGCCCTGGCGGTCGGCTAGGCTGGTACGCGCGCCTTTCTCAATCAGGATAACTGCGATCTCGGATTCACGATTTCCTGCGGCGAGCAGCAACGCTGTTGCACCATTCTGATCTTGCCAGTTAAGGTTAATTCCTGCGTCTGCCAGTTGGGCTACTGTGCTTGGATGTTTGCCCGCAATGGCATAAAACAATGCATTCCACCCAGGAGTATTGGCCTTGCTCAGGTCGGATTTTTTCTGAACTAATAGTTCAATGATCTCATTGAAGCCCCCGCCTGCCGCCACCATCAGGGCGGTGACGCCGCCTTCATTCTGGGCATTTACCTTGATGGTTTCTTGGGTCAGCAGAAAACGCACGACTTCCGTGTGACCATTTTGGGCGGCAAACATCAGCGGGGTAAAGCGATGACGCTGCACGCTATTTACATCAGCCCCTGCGGTAACTAACAAGCGCACCGCGTTAAGGTTTCCGTCCATGGCGGCCAAATGCAGCGGGCTGTAATTGTATTTGTCCCGAGGCTGGATGTTCACGCCTTCGGCCAGCAATTGGGCGATCAGTTGAGTATCGTCATATTTGGCAGCATGATGCAGCGCGGTACGACCTTTGCCATCAGGCTCATGTTGCTCGGCACCGGCCGTGATAAGCAAGCGGGTGATCTCGTGACTTTGTCGAGCAATCGACACGGCTAACGCTGTTCGGCCTGTTTCGTCCTGACTATTCGGCTGGGCGCCAGCGTCAAGCAGGCGTTTCACCAGATCGGTATAGCCATGTTTTACGGCGAGAAACAACGGTGACTCGCCCCGGCCATCGGCCAGGTGCACATTGACTCGCGCACTAAGCAAAATGTCGACAACGTCCGGATGGTTTGAGTTGATTGCTATATAGAGTGCCGTCCGGGCAAACTGATCGCGCTTGTTAAGTGCCGCGCCTTGGTTGACCAGACGCTGGGCAATATTCGCATTGCCAACGGCAGCCGCGAGCATCAGCGGGGTTTGCCCAGACCGATTCACCGCATTGATATCAGCATTGTGGATCAGCAGGGTCTGAACGGCGCTGTCGCTACCTTGTTGAATGGCCATACCCAGAAGTGTTTGACCTGAAGCTGAGTTAATCTGGTTGCCCCAATCAGGGTGTTCAGACAGCAGGTTATTCAGCGTTGGCAGATCTGCGCGTTGCAGGGCGTCTACGGCCTGCTCTGATTGTCCGGCAGAGCGAGCGGCAGTAGCTTGCTGAGATGCATAGCCACCGCCACCTTTGGGCTGAACGGTGGTGGTGGCCATCGTCCAGCGGCTCGACATTGCGGCCAGCAACCCGGCGGCAATCAGGCTTGTGATTAACAGGTTGACTGGCAGCCTCCGATTCACCCTGCTTGATTTAGGCTGAGGCCTAGCAATGTGAGTTTTCATAGTTATAAGTCATCCTCTAATAAGTCGTCATCCCAGTTGATGGTTAGCTCGGCATGAAAGATTTTGACTGCTTTTTTGTCACCTTTCACATATACGGCTAAATCGAAATCATCAGTTAGTGGCAACCCGTTGATAGACATTCCATTCCCTTCGGTTGGCAAACCATTGGCACCAAGGTTGATACTGTTTTGGCTGGCATCAATCCAACCCCGACTGGTGGCCAGCGGAGAGGGTCCGTCAAAATCAAGCAGGTCGATCGTGGTGGACGTGTTGCTGCCCTTGGCATATTTCTGATCATCCTTATCAAACGGCGGTGGTGTATTGCACTCGCTGCTGGCATTGGCGATCTCCAGGCTGGGAACATCCTGACCGTATTTATTGGCTTTTAGGCGCCAGCGAGGACCAACCTCTTGCTCACCAGCATCTGACACACCAGCTTCGAATGGGTCCCGGTCAATGCTGGTGTACCACGCATTGGTCATGCCTGATTTCAGATCACTGGAAAATGCGTCGGGTTGTTCAAACCCTGCATTCTTATAAAGGGTTCCGGCGGGAATAAAGTCGCCATCGCCTTCATAACAGTCGCGGGCCGATTGCCAGTTTGAGCCGACGGTCAAATAGCCAGGCAGGCGCCCCGTTGCGGCTTCATTTTCCATGTCTTCGGGGCGGATCTGATCGTTAGGGTTGTTTGTTATTGAGTGCGTGATGGTCAGTGTTGCACTGGTTACCGTATAAGGGGTTCCGGGATTGTCCTTCCACAGTTGTGGTAATGGCATTTGCGCATAGACTCGAATGTCGATCGGTCTTTTGATCGCGTTACCCCAGCGATATAGCGGTTTGCCATCGTCTTTGAGGGTAATGGAGTAGTCTTTGCCAACCGCGATATCGTGCTGAACAGTTGACTCATTGGCTTCCATTTGAACCCCTGGAACCGTCGAAGTCAGCGACTCATCGGTTTCCTCAAAGTCGCGAACGATTTTGAGGACGTCACTGAGCGTGTTATTGGCGCAGTTGTCGATGATCTCACCCGTTGCCGGATCGAGCAGATCGCGCTGTACACTGGAGCTTGGGTCGATTGTTGAATAGGGGACCGACTCGTTGCAACTGAGTACATGCTCCATGGCGACATAATGTTCAGACGAACATTTTACGGTCACACCGCCAACGCCTGTACACCAGGTGCCGTAGGGATCCCGTGTTTTGAACAGATTTGTTTCACTATTGGCAAGGGCTAAGCCATCGCCATAGGTTTCGTCGGTAACATTTCCAGCAAAACCTTCGGCGTAGTCTTCGTCGAATATCCGTGGTGCAGCACCGACAAAGTCTGAAACAATAAAGCCAAAGTTATTTTCAATGGGATACAAGGTGACGCCTTCACGATCGGTCTGCGGTTGCGGTCCACCATCCGGACAAGATGTGTGAACACTGTCGGCCATACCGCATAGTATGCTTTGATCCGTTGCGTAAGTGGCGTTATCCTTCCCGCCTTGAACATCCATGACACTAAATGTGTGCTGTTGGATATGCGTCTGCGGCGCTGCCGCGAGCCCGGGCGACAAAGCCAGAAGCGACAGGCCGGTAATGGTGCTGATATTGAATTCATAAGGCTTCATCAGTTTCGTCTCCTAAGTTCACGGGTGAATAGTCAATGTTAAGGGTCGCGTTATAGATCCGAGTCCCTTTCGCATCCCCCTTGACATACACCGCCAGATCAAAGTCTTCTGTTAGCGGTAAGCCATTGATCGAAATACCATTACCTTCGTCCGTTTGATTTGATGCGCCAATGTTGACCGGATTTTTACTGGCATCAACCCAACCCTCGCTGGTCTGTAGTGGCGAAACCTCACCGGTGATATAGTCCAGCAAGTTAATGGTGGTTGTGGTTTCTGTACCCACAACATACTTGTAGGTATCGTGATTATATGGAGGCTGGGTGCAGGCTGCTAACGGGATCTCCAGAGACGGGACATCCTGGCCAAACTTGTTTGATTTAAGCCGCCAGCGAGGCCCGACCTTCTCGCCACTGTCGAACGGGTCGCGGTCGATGGTGGTATACCAGGCATTGGTTAACCCTTTGGTGAGATCAGCAGAAAACCCTGCAGGATCTGCAAACGCGCTGTTCTTAAACAGAGTTCCGGCCGGGATAAAGTCGCCGTCGCCCTCGTAGCAATCGCGGGCTGAGACCCAGTTTTCCCCGAAAACGGAGTAGGTGGGCAGTCGACCCGTGGCCGCTTCATTTTCCATGTCTTCAGGTCGTAGTTGATCGTTAGGGTTATTGGTGATTTCATGCTGTACCACTAACTCAGCCCTGGTGACATTAAAATTAGCACCTGCAACTTTCCACTCGCTGGGTAATGCCATGCGAGCATAGAGCCGGATATCGTTGGGACGCTTCACGGCATTCCCCCAGCGATACAAAACCTTACCGTCATCTTTAAGGCTAACGCTGTAATCTTTGCCGATGGCTAAATCCTGCCGAACCGTTGACTCATTAGCCGCCATCTGTTCGCCCGGAACATTACTGGTGAGTTGTTCCGTGGTAGTAATGCCGTCGCGAATGATAAATAACTCATTGTCCAGGCGCTCGTCGGTACAGCTGCCGATCACATTGTCAGGCGTGCTCAGCTCCGGGTTCGGGTCAATAAGGCTGCTTTGCTCTCCGCTTAACGGGTCTGGTGTTGAATAGGGAATGGTCTCATAGCAGGTAAGAATATGCTCCAGGGTACTGTAGTGTTCGGTGGAACACTTCACTAGACTGCCGCCTAACCCCGAGCACCAACTGCCGGTTAGCTTAGGTGCTTTGAATACGTCAGTGGCAGCATTGGCTACCATCAGTCCGGCACCGTTAGGGGCTAAATTGATGTTGTTTGCCCAACCCTCGGCGTAGTCGCCATCCAGATCTTTTGGCGCAGCGCCAACAAAGTCTTCGATGTTATAACCAAACTCGCTATCAACCGGGAACAGTGTTTCACCGGATTTTTTAACTAATAGCGGCTGGGTATCTTCGCAAGGCGGGCTGTTAGTGTCGATCCCGCAGAGGATGGAAGGATTTTGTGCATAGGTTCTGCCGTCAAACTGACCTGTGATGTCATTAATGCTAAATGTATGACTAACCGAGTAGCTCACTATTTCAGTATTTATGCCTTCTGTAATTGAAGTTGTGGTTGTTGCTGACTCATCCTGGCAACCGGTAAGGAACATTACCGGGCTGCCGATGGCAAGTATTGAAAGTGTTGCCGTCGTAACCTTTTTAGCTTGGGTAAACCAAGCATGGTATGGCTGAGATTTCATGCTGCCCCCTTAGTAAGTAGAGTTAATACTCTCTTTCAAGTTAGGTATAGGACAGGATTGTGGGCGGTGTCATTTTTTTGACGCGCAATTGTATTATCTTTCAGATAATTTGATTTAAGTCAACATTAGTGCTTGAAAAGCAGGTTAAGACGATGTTTCTTGTGGTGTGTTTTTCGCTATAAAGTCGGTTTCTAGAGGTGTTGAAGGATTGGTGTTTTGTGTTTATATCTTTTATTTCAGTTGCTTACGTTTGGCGGCTGGTTGGGTGTGTTGCTGGGTTAATTGGTTTTCTGCACAGCCAATGTGAATGTATTGGCTGAATTGATTAGCACAGGGATAGCTCTGCGATACGTAATATATTTGTTGTTATTGTAATTTTATAACGGAGTATCTTTGTTTGGTGTCAATATTTTGTCGTGGTGATTTGACGAAGATAATCTGCTAACGCAGTTAACGTAGATACGGCCTAACTCAGGTGTCATATACCCAAGTGACCTCAATATGCAGGATTCAGAGTGAGCTCAGCGAGTTCAATTCAAGGAAAATGAACACAGGAATGGTTGTCCCTTTCAAGTTCATTTGACGCAGAAGTGGGCTCGCTGACTCACTCCCAAAGGGCGAGTTCCTGTTTTATTTGCAAAAGAAGGGGCTCCTATGCTGCGTTGCTGATTTTTGACGTAGAACCACTATGTCTTCAAATCAGCGCCTTACCTAGAAGCCAATAAATTCTCGCTGAAACGAGCATCTTGAGGTCACTTGGGTATAAGCTACTATTAATGTGGGTGGGTTATTTGAGGCATATAACATGGCTGACTTCACTGAGAACATGCGTCTGAGGGGCAAGGCTGAAGAAGATATCTATTTTGCCGAACTAAACCGGAAATTGATTGATGCCCTACATGAAAAACAAGCCGAGGAACAAAAACGTAATGCCGAGCATATTGGCGATATGGAACACCCGGATAAAGCGGATAAATGAGTCTGATCGTCAGGAGCAGGCAAAATAAGAAAGACAGGCACTGCTGTCTTGTAAATGTAATTATCGTTTACTAATCTGGAATATAGATGGCCAGGGAATGGTGTGCTTATGAAGATGATAAAAATATTAACGATAAGTGTTTTGCTTATCTTTTCTCCTTTTTTTTCTCAATCAGCCTGTTGCGCCGAGAAAACCTTAACTATTCTTAACTGGAGTGAATACCTTGATCCTGATCTTGTTCAGCGTTTTGAGCAGCAGTATCAGGCCAAAGTCATTGAAATTTACTACGGCTCAGACGAACAGCGCTCTGAAATGTTACTGCAAAATAATGCCGAAGGTTATGATCTGATCCTCTCTTCCGGCGTTGATCTGAAAAGCTACACAAAACGCGGTTGGTTGGCTGAACTGGAACAAGAGAAACTCCCCACCTTGCAATATATTAACCCGAAGTGGCGTACCACATTCCCTGAAGCGGAGCTGTATGCTGTCCCTTACTTTTGGGGAACCGTGGGTATTGTTTACCGCCATGACTTGCTTAAAGAGCCGATCACCCACTGGCGGCAACTTTATAATCCCGCCCCCAGGCTGCAAGGTAAGATTGGTATGATTGATGATAGCCGTGATCTTATTTGTATGGGATTGAAGTCACTGGGGTATTCGGCCAACAGTGAAGAGAGTACGCAGCTCAAAGAGGTTGAAGAGGTTCTGCATGCTCAAAAAGCCATGGTCAATTCCTATATTTATATGACACTCGATGAAAAGTCACCCATCGTGACAGGGGAGATCCTGGCGTCCATGGTTTATAACGGCGATGCCCTGATGGTACAGGAGCACAACGAAAACCTGACTTTTGTTCTACCCGAAGAGGGCGGAGGTATCTGGGTCGACTATTTAACCATCGGGGCGAAAGCACAAGATCCTGAACTGGCCTATGCATTTATCAACTTTATAAACCTGCCGGAGAATGCGGCCCAACTTGCCCAGTTTGTTTATTATGCTTCACCTAATATGGCTGCGGAAAAGCTGTTGCCTGAGGGGTTTTTGAACGATGAAGTGATCTATCCGAACCAGGATAGCCTGAAAAACTCCGAGTTTTATAAGCCACTTTCAGCCCGTGCGCAGCGTAATCGCAATAGTATCGGCGTAAGTATTATTCAGTAGCTTTGCTATGAAACTAAAAACCAAGCTGCCAATCCTTATTATACTGCTGTTTTGTATACCGCAAGTACTGCTAGGTGCCATTGCATTTGTTGAACTCAGAAATGCAGCAGAGCAGAGCAGTGTGACGCAGGTAACCAAATTTCTTGAGCAAATGGTTGCTCAAACCGACAGGCTTGTGCAAACAGCACAAGCCAATGCCGAGCTGATCACGGGAGACCCGCTATTCAGAAACTACATATTGACCGAGGATGAAGATGAACGCTATACGCTGATGCAGCGTCCTTTGTTAAGAAAGCTGAAGAGTATTATGCAAGTATTTCCCCAATACTATGAAATGCGGGTGATATTGCCTGATGGCTATGAAGATCTCCGGTTAACTTCCCCCTTTATTCCGAACCAGACAGAAACCGAGCTGGCTGGTGTGCTGTTTTCAGCAATGGAGCAAGATGAAAATGATCTTCACACTCAATTTATGACCAATCCTGACAATGGTGAATTCAGCCTGTATGTCTCTAAACGTTTAGATATTATCAATAAGGCGACAGATTCTTTTACCGCCCGTCCTAAAGTGCGAGGTTATCTGGTAATAACGGTAAACTTGGGCATGTTAAATGATGCCCTTACCGGTTTCTCCTGGAGTGGTGGCCATTTCCTGATCTCTAATCAATCGGGGGAAGTCGTATTGCCCAATTCAGCAAAAACGGTGAAAAGTATAACCTCACTTGATTTAGCATTGAAACCAAAGCCAGAAGAGGAAACAACATTTTATGTTCATGAAATAGAGGGCAAAGACTACTACCACACCAGCGTTAACCTGCAACAACAATTATGGCTCCATGCGTTGGTGCCGGATAATGTATTGTTGCAACCCAGCCGTAGTATCAGCATGCTCGTGGCCATCATTACCCTGCTTTCTGTTGCAATTTTTATCCCGCTGATGGTTTTACTCAGCCATTTTCAAATTGTGCGTCCGCTGAAATACCTGCATAAGGCATTTTTACGTTTAAGTAACGACAATGAATTGGTTCAGGTTAAAACACAGGGCGATGACGAGCTGAATGAGTTAGGCCAGGAATTCAATCGGATGAGCCTCAAACTCTTTAAATCGAATGAGAAAATCCGCGAATTAGCCTTTAATGACTCCCTGACGGGCTTACCCAATCGTTTTATGTTTACTAAGCACCTCAACAGAACGTTAGAAAGTGCAATCAGTGATAATAGTCAACTTGCCGTCATGTTTATCGACTTAGATAACTTTAAGCATATTAATGACAGCCTTGGCCATCACGCTGGCGATCAGCTTCTTCAGGAAATTGCGCTTCGCCTTCATCAAAATCTGCGCAAGAAAGATTGCATCAGTTATTTCAGTGACAGAGATATGGTTGCCAGGCTCGGTGGCGATGAGTTTACGGTTCTTCTTACTGGTGACTCCTCTGTAGCTTGTGTTGAACAAGTCGCCAAACGGATTCTTGAGGTTATTTCTTTGCCAATCAATCTCTGCGATAAGAACTATTATGTTAGCGGTAGTATCGGTATCGCGTGTTATCCCGAGAACGGTATGACGACCCAAGAGCTGATAAAAAATGCGGATATCGCTATGTACCATGCAAAGAAAACGGGCAAAGGAAGTTATCAGAATTTTACTGATATTCTTAGCCAGCAGAATTATGAGCTTTCAATCATCGGGCAAAAAATGTATGAAGCGATAGAAAATGAGGTATTTGAACTCTATTTCCAACCTATCCTCGATGGCAAAACCCATCATATTACTTCGCTGGAAGCACTTATTCGTTGGAATGATCCAGAATTAGGTTTCATCCCGCCCGATCAGTTTATTCCGTTAGCCGAAAGAAATGGCTTGATCTCGGCCATTGGTGACTGGGTTATTCGAGAAGCATGCCGTCAACTCAAACTTTGGCAGGATATGGGAATAACCGATATACAGCTGGCTATTAACGTATCTGCGATACAGCTGAATAACCTTAACTTTGCTGAAGAGTTAAGTAACTACATTATTAATAGTGGAATAATTCCAGGTTCACTTTATATCGAGCTGACAGAAACGGCCATTATCAATGGCGAACAGGAAGTTTTAGCAACGTTGGATAGGTTGCATGATAAGAATATTAAAATTGCGCTCGACGATTTTGGTACAGGTTATTCTTCTCTTAGCTACCTGAGAAACCTGCCTATCGAGATTCTAAAGATAGATCGAAGTTTCATCTGTGATATCAAGGACAAGAATAATAATGTGATCCTATCTGCCGTTATCACCATGGCTCATGCTCTGGGGATTAAGGTCGTGGCAGAAGGCGTTGAAGAGCCTGATCATCTTGCCTTTTTGCTCAAGGAGGGGTGCGATATGCTACAAGGTTATATGTTCAGCCGACCCAAGCCTGCAGGCGAAATCACCACATTGCTTCTTAATGATCAGACGGGCGAGGCCAATAGAGAAGTCAGCATGAAAGTGCCTGAATATTTTTGAATTGCCCCGATCAACTGCCATCACGGCCAGTAATACAGCCGGTTCAGTTTACTGAGTACTGTCTTCTCCGGGAAAGTCTTCTCCAAAATGCCTTTGGGCCAGCGTCCGGAAAGCATTGATGGCCTGCACCGCTTCTTTTCCTTGGGTAATGCAGATCACTGTGTCGTGATGTTTAATTCCAAGCAGGGCGATCTTATTGACGCTTTTGGCATTGATCTGCTGATCGCCTTTGCGAAGCCATACGTCGGCATCAAATTGACTGACTGCGGTTACAATGGCAGCGGCCGAACGGAGGTGAATGCCGTGTGGATTTTTGATCTGCCATGAAAATTGCAATAGCTCGCCAGACTGCGGGATCACCGCTTTGCTACTATCAGTAGAAAGAGAAGCAGTAGAAAGAGAAGCAGCAGAAAGAGAGGCAGAAGAGAGAGGCGCAGCTGCGAGAGATGCAACCGATGATATTTCTGTGGGGTGTGGAATGGTTTGATTCAGTTGTTGGTATTTGGCTGCGAGCGCACCGTGGGCTTCATTGATCACTTGGTCGATCGTCATGCCCGCCGCGGCGGCAACACTGGCGGCAATAGAGCCTTCAATCAGTGGCGCGGCACAAACGTATACATTTTTTGCCTGTTTACTGTCGAGTAATTCCAGTGCCATATCGGCACTGAGAATAGCACTGCCCATATCAACCAGCACCAATACCCCGTCATCTGAATAGACCTGCTTAATGGCCGACATGACAGCAACGGCATCGGTACCGATGCCGCTGTTATTGTCGTTGTCTGGATCGTCGATACCAGCGGCAATTGCCAGTTTGATCCGCCCCCGGGTCATTTGAGCGGCAAGCTCTACAACGCCTTCAGCTAAACGTCGGCTATGAGAAACAATGACAATATTAACCATGTGAAAACCTTTTCAGAACTTAGTTTAAGACGTTGTCACACAGGGCTGTAAATAAGAAGTATGACGAGGTTGCGCCGGGATCTTGGTGGCCGATAGATCGTTCACCCAGATAGCTTGCCCGCCCTTTACGTGCTTGCATCTCGATGGTTGCTTTCATGCCTTTTTCGGCAGCTTGTGCCGCTTGTTCCAGCGCGACGCCCAGTTCATTACCAGGTTGCTGCTGTAGGCTGTTGATCACCGCGAGCCAGGTATCAACCATGGTTTTATCGCCCGCTTCGGCTCTACCACGTTGCTGCACGCCTTTGACACCGTCATCGAGTATTGTCACTAGCTCCTCTAATGTCAGTTCTTCTTTTCCCATAACGCTGGATGCTGCGCGAATGAAAAAGGTGCCATACAATGGTCCGCTGGCACCGCCGATGCTTGACAGTAGTGTCATTCCGGTGGTTTTTAACACAGTGCCAATATCTTTGTCGGCCATAGCAGGGAGCTTTTCCATCACTTTTCGAAAACCACGATTCATGTTTAAACCATGGTCAGCATCGCCAATTTCGCGGTCTAATTCGGTGAGATAATTTTCCTGCTGGGCAAAAAGATCAGCGGCGGTTTCCAGCCATTTCACAATGTGCTGCTTAGTCACTCTCATGCCGGCTCTCCTTCATCCGTGCTAGCTAACAGCCCCAACGTAGTGCTGGTGTATTAACGGGCTGATCCCACAGTGACAGCATCTCATCATCGACTTTCAGAAGGGTGATCGAGACACCTTGCATATCAAGTGATGTGCAGTAAGCGCCGACCAGGCTACGAGCGATGGTAATACCTTGTTGCTCAAGTAATTCAGCGACTTTACGGAAGACACAATAGAGTTCAGAGAGAGGGGTGCCGCCCAGGCTATTTACCAGGACAATCACTTTATCGCCTCTATCCAGGCTTTCCGTGGTCCAGATCTCTTCTTGCCATTCGCCGGCTTCGTTATCCCAGTGGCGAACGGTGCGCTGGTAGGGGGTGTTATCAAATATTTCTGCCATCATATCGGTGGTAATGGTGTCGCTGTCGGTGAAAGGCGCACGTCTGATCCCGGGCTCGCCATGAATACCGATACCAAATTCAATTTCGTTGTCTGCCAAATCAAAGCCCGGTTTACCTACTGCCGGCACGGTACAGGCAGACAGGGCAATACCCATTGAGCGGCCACGGTTAGCGATGCGTTTGGCAAGTTTGGTGCATTGCTCCAGGGTGTATCCTTCTTCTGTAGCGGCTCCCAACATTTTTTCTGCCAGTACGGTGGCGGCGACACCGCGACGCCCGGCGGTGTATAAACTGTCTTTTACGGCGACATCGTCATCAATTAATGCGGCTTGCACTTTTATGCCGTCACCATGAAGCAGTTCGACTGAGGTTTCAAAGTTAAGCACATCGCCGGTATAGTTTTTAACTAAAAACAGAACCCCTTTTCCTGAATTAACCTGCTTGCCGCATTCGTACATTTGATCCGGGGTTGGTGAAGTAAACATTTCGCCAGGACATGCCCCGTCTAACATGCCATAACCGACATAGCCGCCGTGCATTGGCTCGTGACCACTGCCGCCGCCTGAAATCAATGCGACTTTAGGCTTGCCGAGTGTTTTGCGACGGATATAAAAAGGTTCAAGATTTACCTGTAGCTCCGGGTGCGCCTTAGAGATCCCTTCCAGTTGCTCTTTCACGACGTTATCAACATGATTAATCATTTTTTTCATCATAGTGTCCTTATTTTAGCCGGGGCAGCATCGCAACATCTTTAAGTGTAAGACGTTTTACGTTATTTAAGGGATAGTGTAATGCAATGGTATTGCACACTATTTCTTTGAAAAATGTGAATCCGTTCTTTGCTTTTACATTATGGCTGTTCATTTGTCTTATTGATGTTTTTAACATCTTTTTAGGGAGGGCTAAAATGCTGACTAATTTATATAAATAGGACTAAAAACATGAGGCAAGGCATTGTATCGAGAATAGTCATATTGTTTTCTCTGGCTATTGTCTTGATTGGTTGTAGCCAAACCAATCTTGCTGAGAAGAAACCAATAGTGCCTGATCCGGATTGGCAGCAAGGTGTGCTGGCCAATGGAATGAAATATCATTTTTACCCTAAAGCCGGAGAGCCGGTAGAAATTCGTTTTTTGATCCATGCTGGTAGCCTGCAAGAAACAGAGCTGCAGCAGGGGTATGCTCATTTCCTCGAACACATGGCATTTAACGGCAGTCAGCATTTTAGTGAAAATGACGTTGTCGCCTTGTTTGAAAAGGTCGGTGTTGATTTTGGTAACGACTTAAATGCTTTTACTTATTATGACCATACAGTTTATAAGATAGCTCTGCCGGATCAAACCGAACTGCAGCCGGCCCTGACCTGGTTCAGAGATATTGCCGATGGCCTGTTACTAAAACCCGAAGCGATTGAAGCCGAAAAAGGGGTGGTGTTAGGTGAGATCCGCCTGGCGAGACCGAATGAGAGGCCGCTGTATCTGCAGACATTTTTTGCCTTGCTGGCCAACAGTGAACACCGTAAGCATGACGTGCTGGGAACCAAAGCCTCGATTGAAAACGTTGATCCTGCAGAGTTAGTGGCCTTTTATGCAAACTGGTATCAACCTGCGAATGCTGAACTGGTCATTTCTGGTGATTTTGAGGCGATACAAGCCGAGCGACTTGTCAGTGAGATGTTTACAAGTTGGCAGCAAAAACCTGACGCACAACCTGTTGCGTCAATTAAAGTTAATCCTATCGATGAGAGCCCGATAGCCCTGATCGCACCGCAAGGCCAGATTGCAACCATGAGTATCGTGTTTGATCTGGGGACGAGGGCATTTAACCATCATGCCGATCAGCAGAAGATCATGAATGATAATTTGCTGAATATCCTGATTGAGCAGCGATTACGAGAACGAGTTCTAGCCACCAATACCCCGATTCATCAGGTAGTGGTTGTGCCGTTTGATCTGCTAGATCGCAAGCAGGCAGTTATTGATATTACATTTAACGCATCAGACCAGGTACAAAGTCAGGCTTTCTTAGCAAAAGAGCTGGCAAGTCTGCGTGACCACGGGGTGGGGGCTGTCGAGCTAAGTACGGCATTAGCCCTGTTTAATAGTGATTTAGAAAATATTGATGGTGACTGGCGGCAGGCAACGTCAGGTGAAATTGCGGATGTGAAAGCATATGCATTGATTGATCAAGTGCCGGTTCAGGCAAAAGAAGATTACCAAACCAACCTGACAGCCTTCATTCACTCCAGCGAGTTACAGCAGACTAATAAGGCGTTAAAAAGCAGGCTGAAAAAAACGGCTCAGAAACAATTTTTTAGCGTCGAAAAACAGGATCAAGCGTTTGAACTGGCGAAAAATAGCCAGGCTTACAATGCGCTTTTCGACGCTGAAGGTGCGCCGTTACTGATCGCTAAAACGATGACGGATTTTCCGGTTCCGTCAACGTTGGGGACCATTGCAAGTACTGAGCAGATAAGTTCAGATACCACCAAGTGGCAATTAGATAATGGGGTGGAAGTGTGGCTGAAGCAGATGCCTGCCGCCGAAAAGCAAGTGTATATGTACTATTCATCGCCCGGCGGTTTTGCGGTCGTTGATCCTTGGTTGTATCCAGCGGTTGATTTGACGGTTAATACGTTTCTTCGTAGTGGGTTAGGGGAGTTCAATGCTGCGCAATTAGAGCAGTATATGATCCGTAATGAAACGATGCTCGAGCCGTTTATCAATGAAAATCAACACGGTTTTTATCTTCAGACTAGCTACGATAACGTTCCGCTGGCTTTCGCTGCATTACGAGAAGCGGCCAGTCATGCAAAGGTGAATGAAGTTCAGTTTAAGCAAGTGCAGCAACAATTTGCTACTGAACGTGATACTTGGTTGGCATCGTCTGGCGGTAGATTTAATGCAGAGATCAATAGTCATCTCTATACGCCTGATAGCCTGCGTTATCTTCATGACGGTAATACTTATCAAGGTGTGACTGCAGAGCAGGTTCAGCAAGTTTATCACCAACTGTTTGGTGAGAATCGAGGTTTCAAACTGGTGGTTGTCGGTAACATCAAACCTGAAGAATTAGTGCCGTTACTGACACGCTATGTTGCTAATATCCCGATGACTAATCCAGGTGATTACCGTAATGATGTTGAATTTGATAAGCAGCCTGAGGATATTTTGCTGCCAATATCCAATGAATCCGGCATGTTTTTCGGAGTGAGCTTTCTTGCTGAAGGTAACGCGAAAACAGTCGATGATGTATTTGCAGAAGATATGATGCTGAGGGTGTTTTCTCAGCGAGCAACAACGTTATTACGTGAGAAATATGGCTTAGGTTATTCGCCTACTGCCATTACTATCATGCCTGACGGAAGTCAGATCTCTCATTTATTGCTGGAGATTAATGCCGATGCCGAGAAACTGGATCAGGTGCGCAGTGCGATGACCGAACTTATCAGTGGATTACGTTCAGGCATCACTGAGGAAGAGCGAGATTCTGCCGCGAAACAGCTGGCAAGTGATTTGAAGCCAATCGCGACCAATGCACAAGAGATGTCCTGGTTTATGACGCGCTATCTGGTACATGGTTATGGCCTGGATGCGGTTAATGATCCGGACAAGCAGATCGAGCAGATCAGCAGGGATGATATTAACCATTTAATAGATCGATTCATGGGCAGTAAAACAACCCAGCTTGAGCATGTTTTAATGCCAAAATCTTAACCTTGATTTTGATAACAGTCAGAGAAAGCCAGCAATTGCTTAATGCCGATCAGTTAAGGATCAGTTGAACGATCCTATGAGGCTGACATAATCCGGAATCAGTTAATGATTCCGGATTTTTTTATGCAACTTTCAGATGCTCTTGCCTCCGTTTCCCTTAACAGCCGTACTGACTTTCAAAGTCTTGCTGATGTTCTCGATCCTGCTCTTATCGAACAAGGCTTGAATCAAGCTGGAGTTGCGACTATTCGTAGACGAAAACTACCGATGGAGTCCATGGTTTGGGCAGTAATCGGCATGGCTCTTTTCCGTAA
>NZ_JAKJSP010000072.1:0-33270 GCF_050337085.1 Photobacterium sagamiensis
GTTATATACCACTCTAGGAGTGACACAAAGTTCAGCGCCGATCTCTTTAGGCGTAAGCATACGAGCTAATAATAATATTCCTGCGGCTCGAGTGCGGATATCTCGGTGTATATGGTTCAACGACAGTTGCTGTAGGGTATGACGTTCAAACTCAGTTAGCTGTACAGTACATTGCATCGTGCGGTTCAATCGGCGTGTGTCAGGTGATAATAAAAGTGTAGCTTAATGAATTTGGTTTTCCTTAGGCACTTAGCCTAAATATTCTGGCACGTTTTGCGGTACCGTTTTTCTTTGTTGTGGCAGGCTATCTTTATTATTTCCAAAGCATGACTGACAGTGGTGCTTATACAAAACGCTATCTGGCCAAGCTGATCAGGATGTATCTCAGCTGGACCCTAATTTATTTTGTACTTTTCGGTGTTGGCTATCAGTTTTGGCGTCCGTATTCATTTACCGCGATGTTCTACCACGGTACTTTCGGCTCTGAAATTATGTGGTTTATGCCGGCATTAACAATTGCCGTGCTAATTCAATATATCGCCCAAAAATTCAATACCAGCACAGTCTTGTTTGTGGTCGCCAGCCTGCTGCACCTGATAGGACTAAGCGGCCAGTCCTATCAACCACTCCTGCCGTTTGAGATTTTTAATCCAGAAACAAACACCTTCTTTATCAATTCCCGTGATCCGCTCTTTTTCGGCCTTTTCTATGTAACCCTCGGATATCAACTGGCCAAAATCAATGCAGTGAGTTTAATCAAGAAACTACCTTGGCCAGTCTATCTGCTGGGAACAGTTCTTTTTTCAGGCTTGTCGGTTGCTGAAGGTTTATGGTTGATCCAGGGTCACGGCGGGATCATCGCTGACTATTACATCATGACTCTTCCTGTCACGCTCTCCTTCATCGCACTGGCTCTGACTCTGCCCACAGTAAACAAACCATCATGGTTCGCTAAGATCGGGGAGCACAGTGGTGAAATCTACCTGAACCATGGGGTATTAAACAGCATGGTTATGTCCGTATTCTGGTTCATGGGCGTCTTTTCAGATCCCGAAGTAAGAGCCGTGGTTGGTAGCAATCTTACCCTACAAATACTTCTGGTTCCTCTCGCCCTTGCAGTCAATCTTACTTTCTATTTTGCCATCCGCAGTTTATTCCGACGTTGCTTTGGCAAGCAAACCCTTAGCGCCTACCGAGAATCCGCTATGGTACTCAGTGCGTTCTGGCTGTTATTTATATATATCCCAAACGGCCAGGGCGAGAACTTGTTTAACAGCCAGAACCCAATGACAGTGTTTATTGCAGTTTGTATATGTAGCATGGTCTATTACGGTTTTGTTCGATGGCTAGCTCCTGTCAGCGACCAAAAATCGATTCCGATTATCAAACATATTATTGTCGGAGCAGCAGTCTCTGGCTATTGGTTAGCCCTTTCTGCTAGCGGTGTACTAGAGATGCTGAGAAGCCTCTATCAGGAAGGGGCCAATCCGTTTATTTCAGTACTATCCAGCCCGGTAGTTACGTTTAGTCTGCTCTTTGTTTTTTCTGTTGGTATAACTCTCGGCCTGCAGAAATGGCTCTATATGCCAAACGTAAATACCAGAGAACAAGTTATCCCTAATCATTAAAGATCACTACCACACATTAGCAAGCAAATGCAGAATCCTGCTTGCTAATATTGACTTAACCCTATGAATTTCTTTTCAAATAACACAATTCAGCTGCTTAAACCTGTGACGAGAACTTTTTTACTGCTCGAGGTGGAACCAGATCTAGCCATGACAATCCTTGTTGGCTTTTTCAATGGAATAACAGTGTATTAAAAAGCAGATGGTAACGCTAAGTATTATTAACAGGATCCAAAAAGCCGAGCTCTTGCCCGGCTTGCATCGTTTTAATTAACTCTCAGATTAAATGCCAGATGGGGATTACAGTTTGTCCCACGCATCCATCCATGCGTCACTTTAACCACCGCAATTAGCTGGGGCGACTTCTTGCCACACTCCCCAGAGGCCTGACTCTGATGGATTGTCACCGCGAGTCCACCATTGAGCTTCCCAACTTTTATCAGCCCACTTCACTCGGTCGCCACTATTATAGACCGTCGTTATATCCCATACCCCGTCACAAATATCAGTGTTACCGGATGTTGTCACTGTAGCGCTGACGTTTGCAGTATGTATAGTACTGCTGTTATCAGTAGAGAAGTTTAACGCCACCTTCGCTGTACCAGTAGCAGAAGCACCAAATTCAACAGCTACAGAGCAGCTTTGACTGGCTAATAGGGTTGTTGAAGAACAGGTATCAACACTTATCACAGGTTGTTTAGCTACACCGCTGTAAGCTAAATCAATATTGCTGACAGTAAAACTGGTCGTGCCGGTATTATCTACTTTAAAGGTATGGGATTTAACTGCACCTAGCTCAAAGGCAGATAACGTTTGGTTCTTGATGTATCCCACCGACAGATTGTTTGATTGGTTGCCAATGACTCCATCGACCCAATTACGCAGTGCCGCGATATCACTATACACTCCGTAACTTCCTGGCCGAGCACAACCAATCCCCCAGCTAACGATACCTAATTGAGTAATGGTTCCTGAGCGGTTGATAACGATTGGCCCACCGCTGTCGCCCTGGCATGAGTCCTTGCCCCCTTGTGGTAAACCGGCACAAAATGACACATCACCGACATTGGCATAACTGCCGCCGGCAGTTCGGCATGTTGCATCCGACACTAAGGGCACGTCAACCTCCTGTAATACTGAAGGGGAAACCCCTCCCTCTTGAAGTCGACCTAAGCCCGCTACTGACAGCAAATCACCAACACCGGCATACTGGCTAAGAGATCCCTGCGCAATTTCAACCGCATGAGCACCAGTAGGCACCCGGTCGAGCTTTAATAGAGCAATATCATTCGCAAGATTTCGTGAGTTAAAGTCAGGATGGACGTAAATATTGGTCACATTGGCTCTTTGACCATCGGTACCATTGTATTTAAATCCGCCAACTTTGACTGCTATTTGGCTGGCTGAATCACCATTGACGCAGTGCGCTGCAGTTAAGACATACCCTTCGCCTAAATAGCTCGCACCACAGTATGAGCGATTACTATTTCGGCTTACAATTTGTGTATAAAACCCCCAGTCCACCGTATTAGCAGGTTTCCCACCAACAATTCTAGGCTCGAAATTTGAAACAGCATCTTCGCCTGAGTTAGCAACTGCTTGCCCAGAACACAAAAACACAAACGCTAGCGTTAACTTCCCTATATTTTTCAATTTAACATCCCCTTAGTTAATGATAAAAGTATAACCAATCCAATTGGTTACACCACACAGAAAGCCAAGCAGATAAATTTTTAATTCCAAATTTCAAACGATTAATTATCAATGAAGTATGAGACAAATCATTTTATAAATGACACAGTGGATCACTTTGTTGCACCCCGTGTGACAATCATCACTGATGGTTTTGATTGATCAAAGATCAGAAGCGACATTGTGTAATTCAACATTAGCGATAAAAAAATTGGTCGATTCAGTAGGTAGTTGCAAAGAAAAATAAAAACTAAACAGAGTGCTATCGCAAAGTTAAGAACGTGGAAGTAATAGGAAGAATGCCAGTATAAGGCGAAAGGGGAAATTGTATTGCTTTTAAATCTCATTTACTGTGCTTGTAGAAACAAAAAAAGGAGAGCCGAGGCTCTCCTTTTCACTTAAAAACTAGACTGTATTACAGTGCAGCTTTTGCTTTTTCAACAAGTACTGTGAAAGTAACTTTGTCAAATACAGCGATATCAGCAAGGATCTTACGATCGATTTCGATAGACGCTTTCTTAAGACCGTTGATTAGACGGCTGTAAGACATACCATTTTGACGTGCAGCAGCGTTGATACGAGCAATCCAAAGTGCACGGAAAGTACGTTTCTTCTGACGACGGTCACGGTAAGCATATTGACCAGCTTTAGTAACAGCCTGGAAAGCTACGCGGTAAACACGTGAACGTGCTCCGTAATAACCTTTAGCTTGTTTAAGAACTTTCTTGTGACGTGCACGCGCTTGTACACCACGTTTTACGCGAGGCATAGGAGACTCCTAACTAATTAATAAAATATAAAACTAAAAACGATTAAGCGAACGGAAGCATACGAGCAACTGCAGCCACTTCACACTTAGGAAGGATTGCATTTGGACGAAGCTGACGTTTGTTCTTAGTAGTACGTTTAGTCAGGATGTGACGCTTAGTAGCGTGCTTAAACTTAAAGCCACCAGCAGTTTTCTTAAAGCGCTTAGAAGCGCCCTTGTTGGATTTCATCTTAGGCATGATGAGACTCCGCATTGTTGATAGTTAATAATCATAGTAATCAGGCGAACAAAAGCGCTGCCTGAGCAGCGCTTTTAGCTACTTTAATGCCGTAATTACTTCTTTTTTGGAGCAAGCATCATAGTCATTTGGCGACCTTCAACTCGATGAGGGAAGCTCTCGCAGATCGCTAGATCTTCAAGTTCTGCCTTAATACGATTTAATAGATCAATACCAAGATTCTGATGGGCCATTTCACGACCACGGAAACGTAGTGTGACTTTACCCTTGTTGCCCTCTTCTAAAAAGCGAGTCAGGTTGCGTAGTTTTACCTGATAGTCGCCTTCGTCTGTACCAGGTCGGAATTTAACTTCCTTGATCTGGATTTGTTTTTGCTTTTTCTTTTGATCTTTAGCAGCCTTGCTCTTTTCGAACAGGTACTTACCATAGTCCATCACTCGACAAACTGGTGGCTCGGCATTCGGGCTGATTTCGACTAGATCCACACCAGCATCATTAGCTATACGAGTTGCTTCATCAATAGAAACGACACCGATGGACTCGCCATCTATACCCGTTAAACGCACTTCACTTACGTCGCGAATTTCACCGTTTAAACGGTGTGCATTTTGTTTAACTGGTGCTTGAGTTCTTCTTCCGCCTTTAATACCTTACTCCTCCAAAACATTGAGCTTGCGACTGCTAATCTCTTGCTGCAAGAATGCAACAAGGTCATCAATCTTGAATTTACCCAAATCTTTACCCTTGCGAGTACGCACCGCTATTTCGCCTGCTTCGACTTCTTTGTCACCACAGACAAGCATGTAAGGCACTCGCTTCAAAGTATGTTCGCGGATTTTAAAGCCAATCTTCTCATTTCTCAAGTCCGCATTGACTCTAATTCCACATTTTTGCAATTTTTTCACTATTTCTTGTACATATTCTGACTGACTGTCAGTAATGTTCATCACAACAGCTTGCTGAGGCGCCAACCATGTTGGGAAGAAGCCTGCATAATCTTCGATAAGAATACCGATGAAACGCTCTAATGAACCAAGAATAGCACGGTGAATCATTACTGGGGTATGACGTTCGTTGTCTTCACCCACATATGTTGCACCTAAACGCTCTGGTAATGCAAAGTCTAGCTGAACTGTACCACACTGCCATGCACGATCAAGGCAGTCGTGTAGTGTAAACTCGATCTTAGGACCGTAGAATGCACCCTCGCCTTCTTGAATTTCATATGGAATCTCCATAGATTCAAGAGCGAATGTTAGATCAGATTCAGCTTTGTCCCACATTTCATCAGAACCCACGCGTTTTTCAGGGCGTGTAGATAGTTTAACAACAATGTTGTTAAAACCAAATGTCTGATAGGTATCGTACACCATTTTGATACAAGAAGTAACTTCTTGTTGCACTTGGCTTTCTGTACAGAAGATATGTGCATCATCTTGGGTGAAACCACGTACACGCATTATACCGTGAAGGGCACCTGATGGCTCATTACGGTGACATGCGCCGAACTCAGCCATACGTAACGGTAGATCACGGTATGATTTCAAACCTTGGTTAAAGATCTGAACGTGACCCGGGCAGTTCATTGGCTTAATAGCGTATTCACGGTTCTCAGAACTTGTTGTGAACATTGCTTCTGCGTATTTGTCCCAGTGACCAGAACGTTCCCATAGAACGCGGTCCATCATTAATGGGCCTTTTACTTCCTGGTAGTCATACTCAGTCAGTTTCTCACGTACAAATACTTCTAGCTCACGGAAGATAGTCCAACCGTTGTGATGCCAGAAAACCATACCCGGCGCTTCTTGCTGCATGTGGAACAGATCAAGGTGCTTACCGATTTTACGGTGGTCACGCTTTGCTGCTTCTTCCAGGCGAGTAAGGTGCGCTTTAAGCAACTTCTTGTCTTGGAAAGCCGTACCGTAGATACGTTGCAGCATTTTGTTGTCGCTGTTACCACGCCAGTAAGCACCAGCAACGCTCAGAAGTTTGAAGTTCTGGCAGAAGCCCATGTTAGGTACGTGAGGACCACGACACATATCAATGTATTCTTCGTGGTGATATAAACCTGGACGATCGTCGCGAGAAACGTTCTCGTCAAGGATTTCAATCTTGTAAGTCTCGCCACGCGCTTCAAATGCATCACGCGCTTCTTGCCAGCTTACTTTCTTCTTAACAACGGCGTACTTTGTTTTCACAAGCTCTTTCATGCGCTTTTCAATCGCATCAACGTCTTCTTGTGTTAAAGATTGCTCAAGGTCAATATCGTAGTAGAAGCCATTATCAATCGTTGGACCGATTGCCATTTTAGCTTCAGGATAAAGTTGCTTGATTGCGTGACCTAGCAGGTGAGCACAAGAGTGACGGATGATTTCCAGACCGTCTTCGTCTTTAGCTGTGATGATTTCTAGGTTTGCATCATTTTCGATCAGATCGCATGCATCAACACGCTCACCGTTAACACGACCAGCGATGCAAGCTTTCGCAAGACCCGGGCCGATGTCAGCAGCAACATCCATAGTTGAAACAGCATTATCGAATTGACGTTGACTACCGTCAGGAAGAGTAATTACAGGCATGAAAATGTCCTTCACAGTGGTGCCACATACCAAGTAGCACTTGAGTTAATTAAATACAAATAAAATCAGCACCTTACGGTTGGCGCTTTAGTGATTTGAACTTTTTGGAACTGTTCTTGGTACAAAAAACAAGAATGTATTCAAGAAGGAACACATTCTAATGAAATGGCATGAAATAACAATGTCTATCCGTATAAGTCGTTTACGTTGTACATAATTACCGCGACACCTATGCCACTCGTAACGATTCAAATCGATTAGAGCGCCTTCGCAGGCCATATAAAAACAGGAGCCAAAAGGCTCCCGTGTTAATTAGTCAGTTTTTCGATAAACCGGCCTTGAATTAAGCCCCCTCTACGACACGTTCCACATCACGACTTGTTAGCGATGAACCTGTAGTAGCACCACAAAAATCCTCGACAGCAATTACGCGCTTAGTCTTACGGGGATGACTTGAAAGCACTTCCTGCAAGAAGCCAAACACGCCTGGCACACGTAATTCTTGACGAATAAAGGCTGCTTTGTCCGTCTGTGAAATCAATTTCGTGCTACCAGATGCCAGTGAAATAAGAGCACACAAACTAGCATGTTGGTTTTTGACCAACTCAGCAGCAATACGATCGCACGTCAGTTCACATGAGCGACTGTATGCTGCTAGGCATGGCGCCCCCCTACATATTCCAGCATGATTACCCTCAAGATAACCTTGCTGAGGCATACAGGTATTGCTTTATTATACCTTTGGTTTATAGACCGTATTATTAAGCCCGAGCGATGGTAAAACGTAATTTGTTATTAATTCAAATGGATAGTTTTCATCTTGTCCGATATAAGCACCTGATGTAATAACAAATACGAGCTGAAGCTCTGGAATAATAAACATTTCTTGCCCTCCATACCCTCTCATCCCGCCAATATGAATGCGCTGTCCATCATTTTTGATTAGTGGGAACCACCAGTTATAGCCATATTCTATTGTTTTATCCGGCCAAAATTTACCTTTGGGTTTTAAACTTTCCTTAGCCCATTGTTCAGAAAAAATCTGCTGGCCATTCCACATACCATTGTTTAAGTATAGTTGTCCCAATTTAGCAAGATCACGTGATCGCAGATAAAGCCCAGAGGATCCTAAATAGTCACCGGTGACCTCATGAGCAAACCAATCATAGTTTGATATACCAAGAGGATTGAATAAGGCTTGTTCGGCGTATTCCCTAAGGCTCATGTCAGTGACTATTTCAACAACACCTCCAAGAAGTACACTCATCGCCCCTTGATAAACAAATTTATCGCCCGGCTTATAAGCAACCCCTTTACTCAAGATATAAGCATAGGGATCAGAAGATAACCACATATTCATCGCATCACTATTTCTGGCTCCCCATTCATTCCAATCCAAGCCACTATTAAAGTTCAATGCATGTTTTATTTTAATATTTCTCCTCTTATCTGCTTCCTGCATATCTTCATTTGTGAAATAGTCAAATAAAGGAACATTAACGCTCGGTATTGTATTTTTATATAATAAATTGCCGATCAATGTTGATGTTACTGTTTTCGTAACTGATCGCATTTGGTGAAAGGTATCAGGAGATGGCGGAAAATAAACGGGCATCGGAGTGCCATCTCTTACACTTCTAACCGAATAATATTGTTCAAAAACTAATTGATTATTCCTGGCTATTAGCAATGACTGTACTCTTTTGTCCTTACGCATAATCACATGCCGATGTAAATCAATTAATATTTCTTTTTCAAAACCCATTTCATCCGGCAGGCTCACAATCCAATCATTTTGAGTAGAATCCTGAGTCCACTTGAAGTTATCCATATCCACTGTATATTGCTTAATTATAATACAACCAATAAATATAACCGTAACCAATACAACCAATCGGTTAAATGACCTTTCATTGTGATTATTCTTGTTCAATGTACTTATAACTCCCTGTATATAAATATTAAATCATTAACTTATCGCAATCTCATTCATGGTTTTTAGTAACTTTGCACGAAGCGTGTAATTCACATGAAAATTATTAATAAAAAGGACAACACCTGTTCCCTGTTCAGGGTTAATATGGGCTGATGAAAGTATGCCAGGGCCGCCACCGTCATGCCCCCAAGATACATTTCCCTTGCTATCTGCATTCCTGAACCAACCTAATCCCAATTCAGATCCAATTTGGGTATCTTTTCGTTGATAACTAAATATCTCTTTCACCGTTTCAGGTTTTAGCAATTGATAGCCATTCACTTTACCCTCGTTTAGGTGTGCTAATAAAAAGGGCAAAAATGATTGAAGACTTGTACCTAGTAGCCCCATGGGATACACAGAAGAAAAATAGTCACAGTCGGTAAAATCAATGTACTTTTTACCTTCCTTATTTAATACCGCCTCTTTAGATGCATACCCTTGATCTAACATAGCCTTTGTGTATACCGCCATTATGGGCGATCGAGGGCTGGATTCTGCTTCATAGTGAGTTATCAACTGAGGTAGTTTTTCTTTTGACCACGACGTTTGCACCATACCGCAAGGAGAAAATATTTCATTGTCACAATACGTCTTAAAATCTAATCCTGTTGCTCTTTCCACGATGTATGCTGCAACAACGGCATTTAGATTCGAGTAACCAGCGATAACCCCCAAAGGATCGTTACTTATCTTCGAATAGTCCCCTGGTTTATAGTTATCAAATGCTGCTTCAGCCGAATAATGGCTGCCAGACGGTGGTAGTGTCTTTAACACCCATGCTTCTAAGGTTTCATAATTATCTCTGCAGAATGAATCAGCCATTGGATAAGGGGCCGACATCAATTTTCGTGAAGAGAGAGAAGAAGAATGTGTAAGCAAGTTATGGATTGTTATTTTCGAATCTGGATAATGTGGTGATCTCAGATTGAATCCAAGATAATCACTTATGTCTGTTTGAAGATCTAATACACCTTGATCAACAAGCCGCATTATTGCGGTCCAAACAACCAGCTTAGATATAGAGCCAATTGTTTGCCAAGCACTGTCTGTCGTCATTAATGTTCTTGAGGGAATATCCTGATACCCATAATTTTTTGACCAATAAAGCTTGTTATTTTTGATAATTGCAGCACTAATACTAGCAGCGGGCAAATCATTAACTGCGCGGCTTAATGCTTCATCTAACTTTACCAAAGGATCTTTCAATGCATTGTAACCAAAATGTAACCCAACACCAGTACAGCCTAATACAGATGTGACCTTTAAAAGATCCCTTCTGGATATTGATTTCATAAATACTTCCCTATACTTAAATTGACTGGTCACATGGCAAGGCAAATACACAAACACCCTATTTGAAATACACAGCGCAACCACGGCGCTAAAGCCATATAAGTTCAAACCATATGTAACTTATTGTTTTATTTGCTAGAAGTGATATATCAAGGGTGTAACAAAGTGGGCAAATCTTTCTCTTGAATAAAGTTTTTAAAACCTAATTGTCGATAAAATCCAATCGCGTTATGAGATGAGTTAACACATATATAGCCCGTGTCATTATGTTTTTTGCTTATTTCAATTGCCGCTTTGAATAACTTTCCTCCGATACCTTTCTGGTGACTATCGGGACTTACAAAAAAGTCTGATAAATTCCAATAATCCTTGATTAAAATAAAACCAAACGTGTCGCTGTCACTGAGGTTAAAACAGCTCTCTCAGCAATTATATTTAGTTCTTTTATGTCTTGAATACTTGCTGCGGATATTCCCATATACCCTTATACCATTTCACATTATATTCAACGACTGAGTTCATTTATTTAAACCGCCACCGGATAAGCACAACCAAACAGTGCATCAATCCTCATAACACTCATTGTCAGGCATTCTAGTGCCACGTGTCTAATACAGTGCACACAAAAAAACGGTTGTTTATTTACTAACTGTCAGGCATTTGACATTGATCGAACGGATATAAGCAGTTAAAGAAAAAAACAGGCATAAAATGCTCAAAATTTGATTTATCTGAATATGCTTTCATCAGAAGCTTTCAGTAAACAGAAAATCAACTTAAACCCTGCAAGTATTGGTGGAATCTTGCCACGGTATAAGTCACTCGTAACGATTCAAATCAGACTAAGCTCGCCTTTCAAATGATCTTTGTCTGTTGTTGTCTGGACGGATTCTTGGATCAGATGGGATTGGTTGTTTTGTTCGGAGTGTTTATGCCCGTTACGTTAATAGGTTATTTGGCACCGTCAGAATTGGTGGTTGTTCAGCTCAACGACTAGTAATACAGTAGGTCGTCATATTTCCGTCTTAATCAAAGTGACGGTTATCTAAGTATTTGAATTAAGAGCTATACCCTTTGATTTTCTAGGTGTACTGTGATTTTTCGATGGACAAATTGCATATTAATTGTCAGAGGGAATTATGAGTTTATTTTATGTAAACAAGAATGCACAGGATAATGGAGACCATGAGGTTCATAGTGCATCATGTAGCTATCTTCCAAAGAAAGAAAACTGCCACCCACTCGGTTACCACACAGCCTGTAGTACAGCCTTAACTGCGGCTAAAAAGGTCTATCCAAAATCAAATGGCTGCTATTATTGCTCCTATTCAAGTTACACGGCACCAGAATAGTAATGCTTAAACGTCAGATATAAAAAATGCCGGCCATAGCCAGCATTTTTTTCAGAAGACAAGCTTCTAATTATAAAGCAACTACGTTAGCTGCTTGAAGACCTTTTTGGCCTTGCTCTACGTCAAAAGAAACTTTTTGACCTTCAGCTAGAGTTTTAAAACCTTCTGAAGCGATAGCACGGAAATGAACGAATACGTCAGCGCCGCCGTTATCTTGAGTGATAAAGCCAAAACCTTTCTCTTCGTTAAACCATTTTACGATGCCGGTAGTTGAATTAGACATATATGCCCCTTATTTAAAATTCATGAAAAATCGCGGAAGCGCGAAATTCTAATGTATTGAATTATATAATGTTACGATAAATATAAGGGAAACACATAGGCACAAAACATAATGTATAAGTAGCTAAAGGTTTAACTTGTACTTGATGCTGCATTTAATAACTCTCTGAAGAACTGAGCGAGATAATAACAGCTGTACGTTTTTTGTACAGCACAATTTTCAACCTTTCCACCGTTCTCGTCTTCAGGCCACAACGGTATCCTATTGGTTGCTCAATTTGCCACTAACTTATATGACACCACATAAAGCTGTTCGATACCCGGGTAGATCTCCTGAATCACGGCTTTCAGCTCTGCCAATGTCATGTTTTCCTGCTCGGCATGAAAGAGACTTAAATCATCAAATAAAATTGGCTCAACCGAGATAATATCTAACTGGCAGAAGCCACGGCCATCTTCGAACGTCGAGACATCAACGCGCGAATCCGGTACATAATCACGCTCAGATTCATCGCGAATCGTGATCGTCTTCTTGCCTGAAAGAATATCGGCTTCAAAGCGCTCAAAGAACGTCATCACGGTAGGGGCATTTTTCATCGAATCGTTGCTTGTCGGGGATTTTGGTGTAGATGCATCACTATTTGTCATAATTTCTGCTTCATTATTATTGATGTGGTTTTAGTATATTAAAACAGCTCTGAAGGCATTGACCAAGTCATTTGCCAGCATTCAGATCGCGCTTTTTCTCTGAATATCCAAAGAAATATAACATTAGCTTGAAATACACGGTAAAAGTTGCTTTTATTTGTATAGGCAATTATGGAAAAAACCTCAATGGCACAGTCACCCCGCTATTTGCAAATTAAACAATACCTAAACGATAAGATCCAATCCCGGACATGGCCACCAGGTTTTAAAATTCCGACCGAAATTGAGCTATCTGAACAATTTTCTGTCAGCCGAATGACTGCCAATAAAGCCATTCGTGATCTGGTCGGTGAAGGTTTGCTTGAGCGCACACCGAGACTGGGCACGTTTGTTTGCCATAAGAAGGCAGAATCGCCTTTGATGGAGATCCGCAATATTGCGATTGAAATCCGCAACCGTGGTCATGAGTATTCAAATAAAATAATTACCCAAGCGAAGGTTGATGCTAAAGATGATATTGCGCTGCGTATAGGGGTCAGACACGGTACTGTCATTTACTTTACTCAGATTGTTCACTATGAAAATGACGTCCCGGTTCAGCTGGAAGAACGTTGGGTAAACCCGGATTTCGCACCTGAATATATCTCACAAGACTTTACCCAACAGACACCTAATGAGTATCTGGTTCAGACCTGCCCATTGAGTGATATTGAGCATACTGTTGAGGCCATTATTCCACCTAAGCGCATCTCCACATTGCTAAAGATGAATGATAGCTCCCCTTGCCTGCTGTTGAACCGAAGGACATGGAGTAAGAAGAACCTTATCAGTATCGCCTTGCTCTATCATCCAGGCGATAAGTATAAATTGAGTTCACGGACGAAGGTGTAAGTGTAGCGAGGGTCTAGGGTCTAGGGTCTAGGGTCTAGGGTCTAGGGCCGCTTCACTCCGCATATTTCACTCACTGTCAGTTTAATATTACAATTCTGATCACATTTCCTTTACATGCCATCTTGAGTTCCTCTTCATAATCGTCTATTTATTTGTATATACATATTCCTTGTTACGAATGAGCAGGCGAATAAACTGGCGATTAATCAGAGATAATCCATGGAACGAGTGCTCACCAACCTTCGACTAGTGACGATGCAATCAGATGCCATGCACACAGGCAATGGTTATCAAGTCATCGAAAACGGCATGATTGGCATTACCAATGGCAAGATCATGTTTGCAGGTAAAGCTTGCCACGACGATCTGCACGGCCATCCGGATGTAATTGATTGCCACAATGCACTGGTGACACCAGGACTCATTGATTGTCACACCCATCTGGTTTTTGCCGGCAACCGTGCCAACGAATTCGAACAGCGCCTTAACGGTGTGCCTTATGAACAGATAGCCAAAGCAGACGGTGGGATCCTCGCAACCGTTCGCGCTACCCGCGAGGCATCAGAAGACGAACTTTACGAGCTTGCCCTTCAGCGTCTTCAAGGACTTAAAAGTGACGGCGTCACGACTGTCGAGATCAAATCAGGTTATGGGCTAACCGTTGACGATGAACTGAAAATGCTTCGTGTCGCTCGCCGTATTGGCGAACTCAACGATATTAAAGTCTCGACAACCCTGCTTGCCGCCCATGCAGTACCGCCTGAATACACCAATCGCGCTGATGACTTCATCGATTTAATCTGCCGGGAAATCATCCCTGCTGCAGCCCGTGAAGGTTTGGCCGATTATGTTGATGTGTTCTGTGAAGGAATAGGATTTTCTCCACAGCAATGCCAGCGCGTTTTTGCAACAGCAAAAGAATTTGGTCTCGGGATCAAAGGCCATACCGAGCAACTGTCGAATCTGGGAGGTAGCGCTCTTGCCGCCCGTATGGGAGCAACATCTGTCGATCACATTGAATATCTGGATCGTGAAGGTGTTGCCGCCCTTGCTGCCTGTAATACTGTTGCAACACTGCTGCCCGGCGCATTTTATTTTCTGCGAGAAACCCAGCAGCCCCCAATCGAACATCTTCGCCGGTTGGATGTTCCCATGGCTATTGCAACTGATTTTAACCCCGGCACCTCACCGATAGCATCGCTCCGTACCATGATGAATATGGCCTGTACCTTGTTCAAGCTTACCCCGGAGGAATGCTTGCGCGGGGTAACGTGCAACGCCGCAATGGCTTTAGGTATCGGCGAGAATCGCGGCCGGATCCAAGTGGGCATGGATGCTGATCTGGCTCTCTGGCAGCTGGAAAGCCCGGCTGAGTTATCGTACCGCCTGGGTGTACCTGATTTATTCGCACGTGTTGTTGATGGCGAGTTGTTCTATGCCAATGAAGCGGAAGGCTCTATAGATGAGGAAAAGCGCTATGCCAATTGATATGAGTGTATGGCAAGGCCGGTGTGATCCTGAAGACGGTGAACTAGGCATGCGTTGGCATCAAAAAGTGCTACCTGCAGATCAAGCTAATGAAGAAGGCATTATGCTGTTAGGCTTCGCCTGCGATGAAGGTGTGGCTCGTAACAAAGGCCGCACCGGCGCCTTTGATGCCCCAGTTGCCATCCGCCGCGCTTTAGCCAATTTGGCCTGGCATCACCAGGAGCCCGTTTATGATGGCGGGGATATCTGTTGTGATGATGGCAACTTAGAATTAGCACAATATCGCTTAGGTGAAGATGTCAGTCGTGCACTGCGCCAGCGCCACAAAGTTATCGTCTTCGGCGGTGGTCACGAAGTGGCATGGGGAACATTCCAGGGCATTGGTAATTATCTGCTGCAGAAGCAGCACGTATCTGAAGACATGGCTGATCAACCGGTTGAACAACCCGCACCACGTGTTGGTATCATCAATTTTGATGCACATTTTGATTTAAGAAATCCACCGGCAGGGCCGAGCGCCGGACAAGGCAGCTCAGGAACCCCCTTCCATCAGGCAGCGCGTTTTTGCCAGCTACAGAACTGGCCATTTAAATATGCCTGCTTAGGGCTGAGTCGAAGCAGTAATACCAAAGCATTATATGAAAAAGCTGACCGATTAGGTGTGCTATACAAAGATGATACCGAGCTGACTCATCATGATCTCGAACATACTCTGACCGAGCTAAACGCTTTTATTGAGGAGTGTGATCACCTTTATCTCACCATCGATCTGGATGTCTTTCCAGCATCCGTCGCACCCGGTGTCAGCGCACCGGCGGCACGCGGCGTATCGCTTGAAATTGTCGAGACATTAATGGAACCCATTTTAACCGCTAAAAATGCACAAGGTGACTCGAAGCTACTGGTTGCCGACTTAGCGGAATATAACCCTCGTTTTGATATTGATAACCAAACAGCACGGTTAGCCGCAAGGCTGACCTGGACTATCGCCCGTGCGATCCGTTAATCGCCACGTACCTTATGACCATGATCGCACACAGCAAGGAGAGCAACATGACGCAAGTATCGTCCCGCCCCCAAATAAAAAAAGCACGTTTAGATGAAACAAGAACCATCATTGCACCTACTGGGACTAAGTTGAGTGCTAAATCCTGGTTAACAGAAGCGCCATTGCGAATGCTGATGAACAACCTGCACCCGGATGTGGCTGAACATCCCCATGCACTGGTTGTTTATGGCGGTATCGGCCGCGCTGCCCGTAACTGGGAGTGCTATGACAAAATTGTTGAGGTGCTTAAACGTCTGGAAAGTGACGAAACCTTGCTGGTTCAGTCAGGCAAACCTGTCGGTGTTTTTAAAACGCACAGCAATGCACCGCGAGTATTAATAGCCAACTCTAACCTGGTACCACATTGGGCAAATTGGGAACACTTCAACGAACTCGATAAAGAAGGCCTGATGATGTATGGCCAGATGACGGCCGGTAGCTGGATCTACATCGGCTCTCAGGGCATCGTTCAGGGTACCTATGAAACTTTCGTTGCAATGGCTCGTCAGCACTTTAATGGCGAAGCCCATGGTCGCTGGATCCTGACAGGCGGCCTAGGCGGTATGGGTGGCGCTCAACCTCTTGCTGCAACAATGGCTGGTTTCTCAATGCTCGCCGTGGAGTGTGATGAATCCCGGATTAATTACCGTCTGCGTACCGGTTATGTCGATTGCAAAGCAACCAGTTTAGATGAGGCGCTGGCCATTATTGAAGAGTCAAAACAAACCGGTAAACCTGTCTCTGTCGGGCTGTTAGGCAACACCGCCGATATCTATCCAGAACTGGTTGAGCGTGGCATCACACCTGATGCAACCACCGATCAAACATCTGCACACGACCCGTTAAATGGCTATCTGCCAAAGGGCTGGAGCATGGAGTACGCCGCAGAAATGCGAACCACAGACGAAGCTGCTGTAGTGAAGGCCGCGAAACAGTCTATGGCCATACAGGTACAGGCGATGTTAGATCTGCAAACCGCGGGCTCTGCTACGGTTGACTACGGCAATAACATCCGTCAGATGGCATTTGAAGAAGGCGTCAAAAACGCATTTGACTTCCCAGGCTTCGTACCTGCATATATTCGTCCGCTTTTCTGTGAAGGTATCGGTCCGTTCCGCTGGGCGGCATTATCTGGCGATCCTGAAGATATTTACAAAACCGATCAGAAAGTAAAAGAGCTGATCCCGGATAATCCGCAGCTGCATAACTGGTTAGATATGGCTCGCGAGCGTATTCAATTCCAGGGTTTGCCAGCACGGATTTGCTGGGTTGGACTGAAAGATCGTGCTCGTCTCGGCTTGGCATTCAATGAAATGGTAAAAAATGGCGAACTGAAAGCACCGGTTGTCATCGGTCGCGACCACCTCGATTCCGGCTCTGTTGCCAGCCCTAATCGCGAAACTGAAAGCATGATGGACGGCTCTGATGCGGTTTCTGACTGGCCGCTGCTCAATGCGCTTTTAAACACGGCATCGGGTGCAACCTGGGTATCACTACACCACGGTGGCGGTGTAGGCATGGGCTTCTCACAACACTCTGGCATGGTCATTGTAGCCGATGGTACTGATGAAGCCGCAGAGCGCGTTGGTCGAGTGCTTCACAATGATCCGGCAACTGGCGTCATGCGTCATGCCGATGCAGGTTACGATATTGCCGTTAACTGCGCGAAAGAACAAGGCCTCGACCTGCCAATGGTCAATCTTACAGATACTAATAACAA
The DNA here is from genome assembly GCF_050337085.1 of Photobacterium sagamiensis. NCBI lineage: Bacteria > Pseudomonadati > Pseudomonadota > Gammaproteobacteria > Vibrionales > Vibrionaceae > Photobacterium > Photobacterium sagamiensis. The sequence goes on from NZ_JAKJSP010000072.1 coordinate 17,607, forward strand.
TAAATAACAGATAGTGAAAAAGGAAGAATCATGTACCAGTTAGAAATTAATCCAGGAAAACTATCGTTAAAACAGCTTCGTGAAGTCAGTCGTCACTCTGTTCAACTGTCATTAAATGATGAAGCACTGCCGGGCATGCTGGCCAGTGCAGAAGCCGTCGCGCAAATCATCAAAGAAGACAAGGTCGTTTATGGCATCAATACCGGTTTTGGCTTATTGGCCAATACCCGGATTGCGGTAGAAGATCTGGAAACCCTGCAACGCAGTATCGTGCTTTCTCATGCTGCCGGTATTGGTCAGTTCATGGATGATGCCACCGTGCGTTTGATGATCGTGTTAAAAGTGAACAGCCTGTCTCGTGGCTATTCGGGTATTCGCCCGTTAGTTGTAAATGCCCTAATTCAGTTAGTTAATGCTGAAGTGTATCCGTGCATTCCTAAAAAAGGCTCTGTTGGCGCATCGGGCGATCTTGCTCCCCTCGCCCACATGAGTACCGTTCTGCTGGGTGAAGGTCAGGCACGCTACAAAGGTGACGTAATTACTGGAGCCCGGGCCCTTGAAATTGCAGGGCTGGAGCCAATCACACTGGCACCGAAAGAAGGCCTTGCTCTGCTAAACGGCACTCAGGCATCAACAGCCTTTTCGCTGGAAGGCTTCTTTGCTGCAGAAGATCTGTATGCAGCAGCAACAGTTTGTGGCGCGATGACCGTTGATGCCGCACTGGGCAGCCGCCGTCCATTTGACCCGCGTATCCACCGCGTCCGCAGTCACCGTGGCCAGATAGATGCAGCAATGGCATACCGTCATATGTTGGATAACAATAGTGAAATAGGTCAGTCACACCAACAATGTGAAAAAGTACAAGACCCTTATTCACTGCGTTGCCAGCCGCAGGTTATGGGTGCCTGTTTACAGCAAATTCGTAATTCGGCAGAGACTCTCGAAATTGAAGCCAACTCAGTGTCTGACAACCCATTGGTCTTTGCTGATGATGGCGATATTATATCTGGTGGCAACTTCCATGCTGAACCTGTTGCGATGGCCGCCGACAACCTGGCACTTGCCATTGCAGAAATTGGCAGCTTGTCGGAACGTCGCATGGCGCTATTGATCGACAGTAGTTTGAGTAAGCTACCGCCATTTCTGGTCGATAATGGCGGCGTTAACTCCGGCTTTATGATTGCTCAGGTAACAGCTGCGGCACTTGCCAGCGAGAACAAAACCTTCGCCCATCCGGCGTCAGTAGACAGCCTGCCAACCTCTGCGAACCAGGAAGACCATGTATCTATGGCAACCTTCGCAGGTCGTCGTTTAACCGATATGGCTGAAAATACACGGGGCATTCTCGCTGTTGAGTTGCTTGCAGCAGCACAGGGGCTGGATTTCAGAAACCCTGACAGAAGCTCTGAGCGCGTCGAACAGGCCAAAGCGCTGTTACGTGAACGGGTCACCTTCTACGACAAAGATCGCTACTTCGCACCCGATATCGAAAAGGCAAATCAGCTGTTAAAAGAAGCGCTGTACAATCAACTAATGCCAGCGGCACTGTTGCCAAGTCTATAAGCGGTAACTCGCTCACCTGTTTCACTTCACCTTTATCGGGAATGTTGTTTTTCAACATTCCCGATAATTACATCAACATATCACATAAGGCTTAGAAGTTGATTTACAAGCTTTTTCACTCAAAGCGACTTCACCATAAAGCTAAAACCTTGATAAATGCACGGTTACCTCTTGCTGAAATGGTCTAAGATGTTGATGAGACTCTAATAACATTATGTCGCTATCAATATTGTTCTGCCGTGGAGGATGCTATGTGGCAAGCCATTTCTCACCAGCTTTCAGAGGTATTAGGGATAACATTCAAAATCACTGAGCGAGAAGCCCTCGCCGGTGGTGATATAAATCAATGCTATTGTATTGGTGATGGTGAGGAACGTTTCTTTATCAAGCTCAATGACAAAGAACAACTCGCCATGTTTGAAACCGAAGCTGAAAGCTTACGGATCCTCAATGAAGCAAATTGTGTTCAAGTACCACAATTTTTTCACGTTGGCACCTGCCGCGATAAATCATTTATTATTCTCAACTACTTACCCACGAAAGCCATTGATAGCGAGACGGCTTTTACACTCGGCCAGCAATTAGCCAAGTTGCACCAATGGGGAGAACAGGCTGAATACGGCTTTGATTTTGATAATTACGTCGGCATAACACCGCAGCCGAACAAATGGCGCCGTCGTTGGTGTCGTTTTTTTGCTGAACAACGCATCGCCTGGCAGCTTCAACTGTGTGAAGAGAAAGGCATCGACTTCGGCAATATCGATACCATCACCGGCAATGTGATTAAGCTTCTGATGAACCACCAACCGAAGCCCTCATTACTTCATGGCGATCTCTGGCACGGTAATACCGCACTCACCGTAACCGGTCCGCTCATCTTTGATCCAGCTACCTATTGGGGAGACAGAGAATGTGACATCGCTATGACTGAACTCTTTGGTGGTTTCCCGGCCAGCTTTTATCAAGGCTATCAGTCTGTCTGGCCTTTAGATGACGGGTATCAAGAACGTCGCGATCTATATAATTTATACCATGTCTTAAACCACTGTAATCTGTTTGGTGGCGATTATTTAGCTCAGGCTGAGCACACAATAGAGAAGTTAGGTTTAGCTCTGCCATGAGTTATAAAGAGTGATGAGTTAACAAACTCACTGCTTTGATATACAGTGCCAACCATTGGCCTCATTAATACCTGATAGTCAATTCTTAGCTTGCATCGTAAGCTAAGAATTTTTATTTTATGAGGCGATATTTTGTTGAGTACGAGTAATACCGATTGGTAGTACCACTGACGTTAGGAAAATCATGTTACAAGCTGCAGTATTTGATATGGATGGCCTGCTGGTCGATTCAGAACCTTTTTGGCAACAAGCACAAGTCGAAGTATTTTCTTCTTTAGGTGTCATTATTGAACAAAAAGAAACGTTACAAACCATGGGATTGCGAATCGACCAGGTGGTTGAATTCTGGTTTAGCAAACAACCATGGCAAGGTCCAGACTGTGTGGCAGTCACGGCTTCTATCGTCGAGCGTGTGAAAGAACTGGTTAAAGAGCACAAACCTGCACTGCCCGGTGTTTTTGAAGCCATCGAAGCCTGCGAAGAAATGGGATTAAAAATTGCCCTCGCCTCTTCTTCTCCGATGAGCTTAATTATCGCGACGTTAGAAGCACTCGCATTAGAAGGTAAGTTTGAAGCCGTACTGTCAGCTGAACACCTTCGCTATGGTAAACCTCACCCTGAAGTCTATATCAACGCCGCTGATGCACTCGGTATCGCACCACAAGCCTGTGTCGCCTTTGAGGATTCAGTTAATGGGTTACTTGCCGCCAAAGCCGCACAAATGAAAGGTATTGCCATACCAGAAAAGGCGTATGCTGATGATCCACGCTGGGCAATCGCTGATTATAAACTTTCCTCGCTTCACGAAGTAAAAGAGCCGTTACTGCGCAGTCTGTAAATTATAAATTTCCCCTCTTTGATGTAAAGATAATCCCGATTGTCTTTACATCAACTTATTACCGCTCCAGCTATTTAATATGTTCCTTTTTTGACATTTTATAAAATATTTCAGTTCTTATAATGAAATTAATATCCAGTCCAAAAGGGATAATTTGAGACAGTCAGTCCATCAATTCATCGAAACTTGAAATCAACTCAAACTTCTTGGTTAATTCTCGGCAAAAACCAATACTTAACGCTACGATTTAGTTATACCTATTTATTATCGGCTGATTTATCAGTTAAAAGAAAAGAATGTGTGAATTATATAAGGGTTGTGAACCTGTAAACGCATTCTAAGGAGTACGAGATGAAGAACTTTTCTGAGCAAAGTGTTGTTTGCCCACACTGCGGGCATAACATTAAGATCACGCTTGATACAAGCGGGGGAAGCCAAGAGTTTTATGATGAGTGCCCTGCATGCTGTAATGCTATCCACCTAAATATGCAAGTCGATGAACTACACAAAACCATCAACTTATTTATTGATGCGGATGACGAACAGATCTTTTAAAGACTAAATTGTAATAGCGTTAGTTCTGTTTATACCCACCATTTTATCTCCATATATAAGTGGTAAGCATTAGACTGTGCGGCACAAGGATTTCTGGCCGGATTCAAGCAAAAAGGGAACAATACTAATTGAAATTCCCTTTTCCTTTATATTCATTACTGCTAATCGATGAGCTTGGCGACACTTGATAATAAATACCAATAAATACATCCATCAGTAAAATGAAGTGTTTTTTATTTCGTTGATTGATTCGCTAAAACCCGTTCAACGGTATCAACCACGGCCTGAGTTTGTGGATCGATCTCAATATTGATCACGTCGCCTACCGAGCGCCATTGTAAGTTAGTACGCTGTAATGTCTCGGGAATTAAATTCACATTAAAAGTATTATCAACCACATCACCGATCGTCAGGCTTATCCCATCGATTCCGATATACCCTTTTGTAAACACATACTTCATCTGTGCTTGCGGCATTGTAAACCACACCTGATGATTATTTTCAGAAATCACCACCTCTTTAACCATGGCTGTGCACATGATATGGCCTGACATAGAATGGCCTCCTATCTCATCACCAAACTTTGCGGCCCGTTCAACATTGACACTATCACCCGCAGACAACAGGCCTAAATTGGTCACTTTCAGCGTCTCTTGCATTAAATCAAAAGAGACTAAATCGCCATCCACAGCTGTAACCGTCAGACAACAGCCATTATGGGCAACAGATGCACCAAGTGTTAATCCGTCAGATAAACCTTGAGGCATTCGAATCACATGTGTCTGAAAGTTTTCTTTTTTTATGATTTTAATAACTTCAGCTGTACCTTGAACAATTCCTGTGAACATTATTTTACCTAGATATTGGTTGGCGAGGATCCATTGGTGAGTATTATACCAAAACCACCTCAATATACAGAGTTTTGTCAGCATATCAGAATAACGATTGTCTCTGCGTATTGAATCGCTATAATTCCCCAAACATCTACGGTCATATTTTTTCGTTATCCGATATATCTGCTTTCAGGAGCATTCTGTGCATAATTACAGGCGTGAAACACGTCAATTACTTAAGTTAGCGATTCCGGTACTCATCGCTTCAGTCGCTCAAACATCTATGGGGTTTGTCGACACCGTAATGGCCGGCGGCGTGAGTGCCACTGACATGGCGGCGGTTTCTGTTGCGGCCAGTATCTGGCTTCCATCTATCCTATTTGGTGTAGGCTTGCTGATCGCGTTGGTACCTATTGTTGCAACGCTTAATGGCTCGGGCAAGAAGCAAAAAATTCCATTTGAAGTACAACACGGTTTCATGTTGGCTGCCATTATATCTTTGCCTATTATTTTGGTGCTCTACAATGCGGGCGCTCTGATAGACATGATGGATGTCGAACAAGACCTAGCAGATAAAACCATTGGTTACCTGAATGCCGTTTTATTTGCGGTTCCTGCCTTCCTCTTTTTTCAGACCCTTAAAAGTTTTTCTGAAGGTTTGTCTCTTACCATACCAGCAATGGTAATTGGCTTCATTGGTCTTGCTGCCAATATCCCCCTCAACTGGATATTTGTATATGGTAAGTTCGGCGCACCAGAGCTTGGCGGGGTTGGTTGTGGTGTTGCAACAGCGATTGTGTATTGGTTAATGTTCTTTTCGATGCTGGTATACGTCAAACTGAACAAACGATTAAACTCGATCGGGCTGTTTAACCATTGGCATAAACCTCAGCTTTCAGCAATTTTGCGTCTGTTCAAACTAGGGCTGCCCGTGGCTGCCTCTATTTTCTTTGAAGTATCACTATTTGCTGCCATCGCGCTGTTAATTTCACCTCTAGGTTCAATTACCGTAGCCGCACATCAGGTTGCGAGTAATTTCTCTTCACTGATCTTTATGATCCCTATGAGCCTGGGGATGGCACTAAGCATTCGTGTGGGCCACCTACTTGGTAAAAAAGATCTTGAAGAAGCGAAGATTGCCTCTCGTTGTAGTTTACTAGTAGGACTGGTGATTGCCATGCTTACGGCACTGTTAACCGTGATATTCCGCGAACGAATCGCGCAGATGTATACCGACAATCCTGAAGTTATCCTTATCGCAGGACAACTCTTGTTCTTGGCTGCTATCTATCAGTGTACCGATGCTATACAGGTTGTAGCGGCGGGTGCTCTACGAGGCTACAAAGATATGCGTGCTATCTTCATCCGTACCTTTATCGCCTACTGGATATTAGGCCTGCCTGTGGGTTATATCCTCGGTATGACAGATTGGATTGTTGAATCGATGGGGCCACATGGTTTCTGGATTGGCAACATTGTGGGTCTGTCATCGGCCGCTCTGATGCTGGCAAGCCGTTTACGCTGGGTGCAACGCCAGAGCAATGATTCCCAGATTGAAATGTCGCTTCGATAACAAGGTGCCATGTTGTAAATAATAGTAAGGCAGCTTTATAAGCTGCCTTTTTTATTCCAATCAATTTGAACATTCCGCTATTCTTATACCAACGGTATTAGCCAGAGAATAAAAAATAAATAAGCCTTTTTTCGCCTATACTCTGGTGCTGCTTGCTATCAGCCTCCTTGTCGGTTGCGAGCGAAATTCAACCGAAAACAGCCTGCACACCTACCACAATCGCTTAGCCAATGTGCTTGATGTTGTGCCTGCAGCCGCGCCGGACACCAAACTTGCCCCTCTACCCGATATCCGCGAACTCCAGCTTCCCATCGAAGATATTCGCATTGGTCTGCTCGATGCCTACGAGCTGAGAAAATGTGAGCTCTTTCATCTGATAGCCGAGCGCAATTCTGTTCTGGGGAAAGTACAGGACAAAACCCATCAACTGCGGTATGAACTGCTGCTGGTGAACGGCCTCAGTCGCTGCATTAGCATGCAGGAAGAAGATTCAGAACTACAGGCTGAACTCAAACAACTCCACCAAAAGAAACAACAACAATTACCCCGTTATTTTTGGAATATGCTCGTCACCGGTGATGAATGGCGTAAACAATTCACACTGCTGTCTGTCCCGTTTTCCTTAGGTCAATTTCCCGGTTTTGTCGAAAACCAGGAAGCAATGCGGCATTTAGCGGGCCTTGTTGGCTCTATTTCTCAGCAACAACCAATTCCCGCCAAATCTGCCGAAGCCTTGTTATTTCATCAGCAGCAAATCCATATTTTCCGCTATTTCGGCCAGCTGTTTTATTCGCTGGCCAGAACCCGTGACTGGCTAATTACTACCACAGAGATGCTGGAAGCCCATGAGCAACTGATTATCTGCGGCCCCAACCGCAATCAACAAAAGGCCGAATACTTAAGTAATGTATTTTACCGTTTCTTTGTCTCAGACATTCAGCCCTATCTGTCCGAGCTTGACTCCCAGTACCGTCAACTTCAGCCCGATTTACAAAAGGTCTTTACAATTATTCCTTCCGGTATGACCTCTTTTATCCCCTATCAAAAACAGCATATTGACGGTGCAATTTATCAGTCGTTTCGGCAAGCAACACTCAGCCATGTGAAATTCTGGCAGCGCACGTTTGATCGTTGCAAGATCAAAGTGGGATTATAAATTCTCTTGATGTATTCTTGTTGCAGAAAGCCACATGACGAACAGTGCATTCCAACGTAAGCCGTTAATTGATTAATGCATTCATATGCAAGGGATGAGATATGAAAAAGAACAAAAATGAAGCCAAACTACTGAAAAAAGCTATGGAGCTGGGTATGGCTTTTGCGAAAAAGCAAGGGTATGGCGATCTGGAAAAAACCGTTTCATCAACTGAAAGAGTCGAGTGTGTTTATCGGCTATTGGTGGAATGCAAACAAATCACCCCGCTGGCAATCGATCAGGAAGACGGGGTGAATATGAAACATAAACTGGTGCTGTGGATTTCACGTATGCTTCCGCCAGATCATGAGCTATTGAACTAAGACTCTTTTCCCAACAAAAAAGGTCTGCAGATGCAGACCTTTTTTATGCTTATACTCAGCAATACTATTACTAATCAGCGCTTTGCCTATTCGATCCGCAATAAGCGCCCGGTCAAAGCAGGAGCTCTCACGGTAGTTAGCTGCTCTCCCGCTATGATTTCTTCACCGGTAAGCAGATCCACCAGCTTGGTAGCTGTTTTTACTTTGCTCATATCAAGTTCAAAAGATTGCTCAGCCGTCGAGACGTTCAGCAGATAGACAATTTGCTCGTCACCATACTGTTTCAAATCAGCATACAGTTGCGCTGTTGTCTTCAGATTACGGCGCTTACCTTTATACAAAGCAGGATGTGCCGCACGCACTGCCATGGCATTACTCAGCCATTTTTTAATATCGGCTTGGTCATCCGTCAATGTCACACCGGTTACCCCTTCCACTTTACCGCTGGAACGGGCGACGTGATCATCACACAGGCCTTGATCAACACAGCCTGCTGTCACTTTTGTATCAAAGTTTGCGACCTCATCACCGATCTCTTCACCATAATAAAAAGTGATCGGGCCTGACCACGCCGCTAAGAAACTGAAGGCAGCTTTATGGCGTTTTACATAATCGCCTTTATTACCGCGTTGGATCAGATCTCCAAAACGAACTAAATCATGGTTACCCAGCATCAGGTTAGGCATCGCATGGTAAGGATAGTTTTCGATGCGATTCCAGAATGTATTGATCGCCCTGGCATCGCCACTCGCACCTGACTCTTCAACCGCCAGCGCCTGGACTAAACCATAACGTAGCGGGAAGTTAAACGCTGACGACAAACCAGGCTCTTTATCTGTACCATAGTTAGTCTCCGCGATGTATTCAGCGCTATTCCACACCTCGCCCACCATGTAACCCAATGTGCCCCATTGCTTGCCTGCCTGCTGATTTTCTGCCGACACTGCTTCCACGGCAGAGCGGATCTCGCGCCATTCTGCTAATGGCACCTGATAGGCCTGATCTAACCGCCAGCCATCAATGTCGTATTCTTCAATCCAGTAGGTTGCAACCTCTTTGAAGAACGCTAAGCTCTCACTGCTTGGATAGTCAACCAACATACCCGGATAATTGGCATCACCCGCCCTCAGCTTAGGCAGTTTTCCTGTCGGTGACGGCTTAGCGCCCGTCTTATTGGTATGGCCAAATACCCCGTCAAGGAACACATACATCCCTTTTTCATGCGCCTGGGTGATCAACGTTTTCAGCTGTTCGTTAGTGCCGAAATTCGGATCTACATTAAAGTAATCACACGCATAGTAGCCCGTTGCATCGAGTTTAACCTCGCCCCCTGCTCCCTCACAGGAGTCAAACACCGGAGTCAGCCACAACGCATTCACGTTCAGACTCTTGATGTAATCCAGACTGTCAATAATACCCTTCAAATCACCGCGGTGATGGGAAGAACCATAGCCTTGGTTATAATCAGCCGTGTTGTCACCATCGACAAATGACTCGACCATGATTTGGTACATCCGCAAGTTACAAGCCGGGTTTTCACCGCCGTAACACGCATAAGTTGAAACATTACCTGCTTGATCGGAGAGCTGCTGTGAACTCGAGCCTCCGCTACCACAGCCTGCTAACAGGCCAAGTGCAGTGAGTGCAGTGAGTGCAATGCCCAGTTTGGTAAGGTTCATTTTCATTTCTATCCCGTCATTATGATGGCTTGTGAGCACAGGCCGTGGCTTCATTTCCCGCAAGGGTTAGAAAATATCACTACATAATATAAACAGCAGATACGTCATCACCTCCCCCCATATAGCAGTTCTAAGGGGAGGATGAGACAGGCATAGACATTGAATTTATGAATAAAATCACAGAATGAAGGAGGAGTTGTCTAATTTACTCACCATATCCCCTCACAAAAGGATGCTGTGATCACACTTGGTTTATCCGTAACACGGAAAAACTGAAAGTCAGTAACATCCCCCTATTTTTAATCAAATCGTCATTATTTGAGTTTGTTCACAAAAAATGCCGTCGTAAATCAAGTAATAGTCAGCCCGCTAAACCGATCCACTGAGTTCTCGCTGAACACCGCATCTTGAAGTGGTTTTGTATATCTCGATTAACCGATTGTATTTTATCATTAATGCTATTTTGTGCATGTGCCGACATCAAACTGATTAATGCGCGAGCAAATAAACACTATTTAAGAAAAAAGCGACCTCAAACACTTGCGCCTAATTGTTCGAGTCGCTACTATTCCTTTCGTTCCCGAGACGGAACATCAAGAAAGAACGTAAATAAAGCTCGCTTAGCTCAGTTGGTTAGAGTACTTGCATGACATGCAAGGTGTCACTGGTTCGAGTCCAGTAGCGAGCACCAAAATTCAGATAACACGCAACAGCTTGTTATCACACAGTACAAATTGCTCGCTTAGCTCAGTTGGTTAGAGTACTTGCATGACATGCAAGGTGTCACTGGTTCGAGTCCAGTAGCGAGCACCAAATTTCAGATATCAAGCAATAGCTTGTTATCGCACAGTACAATTTGCTCGCTTAGCTCAGTTGGTTAGAGTACTTGCATGACATGCAAGGTGTCACTGGTTCGAGTCCAGTAGCGAGCACCATATTCAGATAACACGCAATAGCTTGTTATCGCACAGTACAAATTGCTCGCTTAGCTCAGTTGGTTAGAGTACTTGCATGACATGCAAGGTGTCACTGGTTCGAGTCCAGTAGCGAGCACCATATTGAAGAAAGCCTGTTCTCACGAACAGGCTTTTTTTGTGCTTGGCGTTTAGTGTTTTTTTTGAAGACATAAATGATTGCCATTGCTACCAGCCCTTTTAGCACTTGGTGTTCTATCATTATACCAATCTGGACAATTCTCCTGACTGGTATTACCACATGACTTTTATTACCGACATTGTTTCCAGCTACGTCCATGAAGCCTGTGTCTCTGAAATTAAGCACATGGCCATGCTGAGTGCCCGGGTGGAAGGGGCCGTCTCACTCGCGTGGGGATTACCTTCTTTCAGGACGCCAGACTACATCCGTGACGGGGTTATAAAACGGCTGGATCAGGATCAGGATGCCGGAAAATACACCTTGCCGGATGGTCTGCCGGAATTCCGTGATCTGGTCGTTCAAAAGCACCTGGCTGAGACGGGGATTAGCGTCTGCGCCGATAGTAACGTCATGATCACTGCGGGCAATATGCAGGGGTTGAATACGATGTTTCACACCATGCTCGATCCCGGTGATGAAATTATTCTGACCGATCCATGCTTCGCATCCCATATCCAACAGATCATTCTATTTAACGGCAAAGCCGTTTATTGGCCCTTGGATGAGAACAACAACTGGAGTTTAGATATTGATCGGTTGCCGTCGTTAATTACCGATAAAACCCAGGCCATTGTGCTGGTATCGCCATCGAACCCGACAGGTAAAATATTTACCGAACAGGAATTGGTACAGGTGGGAGAAATAGCCAGGCAACACGATATTCTGGTCATCATTGATGATCCCTACAGTAGTTTTACCTATGAAAACCGGAATAAATATTTCAATCTTGCCAGCGTCGAACGCTATAAAGAGCATGTCGTCTACCTGCATTCCTTCTCCAAGGCCTACGCCATGAGCGGATGGCGTCTTGGTTATATGATCATGCCGGAAGAACTTAAGCGGGAGGCGATGAAGGTGCACGATGCGACCATGATCTGTGCGCCGCGTATTTCTCAGCTGGCTGGTATCACCGCCCTCTCCCAGCCTTCAACCCATAAACAAGAATTTGAAACCATACTGAATAAACGCCGCAATTTGATGGTCGAGCGGCTGTCAAACGTACCCCATATTTTTTCCTGGCAAAAACCAGAAGGCGCCTACTATATGTTCCCCAAAATTCTGGTGGACCATTCAGACTCAAAATCCTTTGCCATTGATCTGCTATACAATGCCAGAGTTACGGTAACACCGGGAAGCGCCTTTGGCCCGTCGGGGGAAAGCCATGTTCGTATGGCCTATTGTGTTGATGAAGACACGATCAACCTCGCCTTTGACCGGATAGAAAACTACTTTTCTGGCAAATGATCCATAGCCAGATTAACAGTTGACCTTGCATGCATCCAAGGTGTCACTGATTCGAGACTGATAGCTTAATGAAAGTCCTATTTTCACGAACGGGCTTTTTGCGTTACCTGTTGAATGTCTATACTTAATACGGTCACCGAAAAGGAGACTTATCTAACTGGTTGTCTTGTACAAATACGCGCAGCCCCGTGACATGACATAAGAAAAATACAGGTAAATAAACGGAGTTAACCATGAAAGACCAACTTAAAGAAAAAATTGATCAATCCCGAGAAAAAATTCGGGAAGTAACCAATAAAATTGAGGACAAATCTGAAGAATTTTCTGYCGATACCAAACAGTTGTGGAAGCATGCCAAAGATCGGCTCTCAGAGATTAACGAAAAACTGGATGAAGCTTCAGACCATCTTGGCACCAAGACCGATAGTGCCGCCCTGCAAGCCCACCTAGCCGCTATGGAGGCACATGACAAATGGAAAAAGATCAGCGAATCTTTTGGAAATTTTGAACAATTAACCCATAAAACAGCCCATCAGGCGAAAGGCGAACTTGATCACGCCGCACTGCAAAGCCATCTTGCCAAAATGGATGCCGGAGACTTTATGGAAGCAAAAGGAAATACCATCGTCCATGATTTTAAAGTCTCACAGAAAAAGATTGAAAACACCACAATTGCTTCCATCAAAGATATGGAAGGGTATTTTAACAAGATAGCGAAAAAATTTAGTCGTGATAGTTAGTCGCTGTCGCAGCCGATCAATCGTCATGCGAAACAGCAAGTTCATGAAGACGTCTTACCTATTCAGGCGTAAATGCCGATCACAGCCGACACTAAGGGCAGATACGCCGAATTTAACCAACCAATGGCCATTTCAATATTGGCCTACGGTCAGTAGCAGCCTGAACTTTTACCATTTGGGCTATAAATACATTCGTGACATTCATCACGTTATCTTGCTAAAATTCCGCCGTTTTCTACTTTCCCCGAGGCGGCTATGACCAATAAAAGTCTACTAACCAATATTTTATCCCTGTTGATTTTGCTTGTTGGTTATTTAACTAACCAGCAGGTTGTCATGTTCTGCGGCTTATTTGCTTTTTCCGGCGCATTAACCAACTGGCTTGCCATTCATATGCTATTTGAAAAGGTCCCGGGACTTTATGGCTCGGGGGTTATCCCTGCTCGCTTTGAAGAATTCAAGCTTGGCATTAAAACCTTGATGATGGAGCAGTTCTTTACCAAAGAGAACGTCGATCGCTTCCTGACCAATGAAATGGCGAACCCGGTTCAGCTAGATCTTCAGCCCGTCATTGAAAAAATCGACCTTAGCCCGACGTTTGATTCACTGATAGAAGTGATCATGAACTCCTCTTTCGGTGGCATGTTGGTCATGATGGGCGGCGAAGAAGCCTTACAACCACTCAAGCAACCTTTTATCGAAAAAATGCAGGTTTCAATTACTGAAATCAGCCAAAAAGATAATTTTAAGCAAGCGCTAAAAGATCAGTTAGAACAACCGGCAATGTTCAATGAAATCCAATCGACTATTGAAGAGATCATCGACCAGCGTCTGAATGAACTCACACCAGTGCTAGTCAAAGAGATGGTGCAAAAGATGATCCGCGAACACCTTGGCTGGCTCGTTATCTGGGGCGGTGTATTAGGTGGCATTATCGGTATTATCTCGGCACTGATCACAGCTTAATCTCAGCTATTCCCTTAACTAAAAAACGCCGCCTCATGGATGTGAGGCGGCGTTTTTTTATGTGGCAGTTAGTGTCAGATGGCGTTTGACGTGCTAACTAAATCAATATTATGCTTTCTTCGCTGTTCGCTTTTTGGCACCCGCGGCCTTCTTCGCCGCTCTGCGAGCAATTTGCAAGGCATGGCTGGCAGAAACCTGGTTGTTGTAAAAACCATGCGCCGCTTTTCTTAAGGCATGAAAAATCTGCTGGCGTTCTTCATCTAACAAGCCTTGATTACCAAGCTGCTTGATCAGTTCAAACGTGCTTTGGCTGGTGTCGAGATTCACTAATTGCGCAATAAAACGGATGATCTCTTCCGACAACAAGCGCACTTTAAATAAAGTGGTATGCGGATCGCGATGAAGGTTTCGCTCTGCCGCAACAGCGATTTGATACAGCTGTGGGCTGACCTGCTCCAGAAAATAAAAGTTACTTCTCATCTATCTTTTACCTGCAATTAGCCAATGCCTGTTAACGATTTATCACTTGTTCAGCATCTGTTTTAAGCTGTTGTTTATTTGACCAAAAACAATAAGTCTCAGCCACATAAGTGACAAGTTACATATCCTACCGTTCTGGATAGATATCACAAATTTATTAAGGTTATGTGCGTACAATCATGCTAACAAAGTTTCTCACCAATGTTAGCGTCGTAAGTTCATAAATTAACACAACAAAACATATAAAAATCAGACATGTGTCGATTGAAACAAATCGGTACATTTCAGTTCACGCCTGAAATATGTATGTTAAATGACCAATATGTGATTTCACCTAAATTTGAGTAAACATATGAGCCGATTACACTTTTACCTTGAGCAGATTGATGCTGGCTCCCCTGTTAACCTCAATGCATTTCGTCAGCACCTTCCTAAGCAATATCAACATCGATTGCATGATCTTTTTGCTATTGAAAAGGTATCGAAGTCCAGGTGGCATCTGTCTCCCATAAACCTGCCAATTTATGAACAATTAAAAGCAGAGTCCGTTGCACCAACCAATCAAATTGATGCAGCAAAGCGAGGAAACAGCCACCTGGTACGGGGCGATTTTGCTCCATTGCTTCTTCGTACCGCTCACAATGGTGAATTGACCACTGTCGTATTTTGTAAAGACCAACAGCATGAAACTGAAAATATAGAGAAAACAGGCAAAGTAAATTCGTTACTTGTTATTGAAAACCGCGCACTGTTTTTTCAACTTCAACAAACATTCGAAGCCTTGAACTATATGACCAATGATCATTGGGATATCAAAGATTGGGATATCGCAATGGGAGAAGGTAACGGCGCTGCAAATCAGTTATTTATGCCATTTTATCAACGCTATAAACGCTGTGCTTTTCTACTCGATTACGATCTTGGAGGACTCACTACCTATTCAGGTATAGAACGCCAGTGTGCTAACACAAACTTCGTATTGCCAGATAACGCAGTGCTAAGTGCCTAAGGAAAACCAAATTCATTAAGCTACACTTTTATTATCACCTGACACACGCCGATTGAACCGCACGATGCAATGTACTGTACAGCTAACTGAGTTTGAACGTCATACCCTACAGCAACTGTCGTTGAACCATATACACCGAGATATCCGCACTCGAGCCGCAGGAATATTATTATTAGCTCGTATGCTTACGCCTAAAGAGATCGGCGCTGAACTTTGTGTCACTCCTAGAGTGGTATATAACTGGTACCACGCTGGTATGAACTCGGCCTTTGTGGACTATTGAAGGGGCATACCGGAGGGCGACCTCGCGCTTTGTCACCAGAAATGGTGGCTACGGCTGTACAAGTTGCCTGTGCTGAGTCTTTGACAGTAGCCGAGATTGCTCAACG